>NZ_CP095492.1:0-300000 GCF_023028105.1 Halosolutus gelatinilyticus | reverse complement strand
ACTCGACGTCCAAGAATCACATCCGGATATTACGGATCCACCAAACAGACCCATTCCAATCCCCGTCTAGAGTGAATCCGGTCGCTATAGCGGCGTCCGAGAGCGGGCGTATCGAAGTATTGTGATCCAGACAGATCCACCGTAACCTGCAAGTGTGATTCCGCGGATCTTCGAGGCTTCGGTCGTCGATACCGCGTCAGCGCAGTTGCCGATCGGTCGTGGCTTTGTCTGCCTTGCCTCCGGAGTACCGGTTCAGTTGGGTGAATCGATACGAGGGAGAAACGTACTGTACACCGATTTCTCTCACGCGATCGGAGGGATTTGCGGCGGGTTTCCACAGTCGATCAACTATGTCCTCGGTACTGGTCGACGATCCCGATACGTCGATCAACTGATTCCGAGCATGCGAGTATTTCGGATATCTCAGTTAGGATCGCACGACGAATGATTCTAACCGGGAGCGCGCATCTCGGCGGATTCGGCTCCGGCTATGGGCTCTCATCTTTTCCTCTACCGGTATATTTAACACATTAGCAAAAGACGCTCACGACATGATAGGAGAGATAGATCACATCGAAATCGAGGTTAGTGACGCGGACGAGATGACAAATTTTTTGAAGAAGTTAGGGTACGAAGAGCTTCGAACGACGGAACACCACGGAGAATCCGTAGAACTCGAGCCGGCGGATGGTGACGGTCCGATCTTCGAGATCCACACCGTCGAAGGCGAAGAGGTGCCCGGGATCAACCACATCGCGTTCGCCGTCGACGATATTGAAGGAGTGACCGAGCAGCTCGAGGCCGAGGATGTCGATTCGATCGTCGGCCCCTACGAGGTGGAGGCGACAGACCGGCAGATCACGAACTTCAGAGACCCCGACGGACGGCGTTTCCAGGTAGTCGCGGACGAGTAGATCACAGCGGCCAGCGTAAAACAGCAGACACCATGGACCAGCGAAACAGCTTGCGAGAACGGATCGAGAACGGAGACGTTGTCTACGGAGCGCGCGCTTCGACGTTTTCCCCGACGATCGTCGAGATCTACGGGGAGCTAGGGATCGACTTCGTGTGGTTGGACTTCGAGCACATGGGCCCAAGTCCGTACGATAGCACGGTTTTCGAGGAACTCACACGCGCCGCAGAGGTCGGCGGAATCGACCTGTTCGTTCGACTTCCGTCGGGCGATCCGCCGCTCGTCCGAAAGGTGCTCGATGCGGGCGTGCGGAACCTCCTCATCCCGCGCGTGGACACCGCCGACGAGATCCGAGCGGCAGTGGAAGCGAGCCGCTTCGTCTACGAGGGTGAACCAGGCGAGCGGGGAATGGCTAGCGGTCGATCCCGGACCTGGGGTTTCACCGACGACTACGTGGCGACAGAAGACGACGAGGTCTGCGTCGGCGCGATGATCGAGAAGACCACCGCGATCGACGAGCTTGAGGGAATCCTCTCCGTCTCGGACCTCGGGTTCGTCTTCGTCGGCCCCTCCGACCTGTCAGTGCAGATGGGGCATCCGACGAACAAGAATCATCCCGACGTGAGGGGCCAAATCGAAGAGATTGAGGCCGCTTGTCGTTCGGCCGGCGTTCCGATGGGCAGGATCGAGAACGAGCCGGACGCCATCGAGGCGGCGGTCGAAGACGGTTATCAGATTATTCGAATGGGCGGTGACCTTAGTTCGATCCGTTCGACGCTTGAGGAGCGGCTCCGGCGGATCTCCCGGTGAAGAACGTACCGGCGGGATCGAATCAACGCCGTCGTTTGGTCCGCACGTTTCTGGAAGGCTCGTGTAACGACGGACGCGACTAACCGAAGAGTGTATACTTCTGTGTGTGAGTGTATCTATTACACACGATGAGGAAGGAGTTCGAACTGCCGGACGTCGGCGAGGGCGTGGCCGAAGGAGAACTCGTCACTTGGCGCGTCGACGTCGGTGATCGCGTAGAAGAGGACGAGGTGATCGCCGAGGTCGAGACCGACAAGGCGCTCGTCGAAATTCCATCGCCTTACGACGGGGAGGTAGCAGAACTGCGCGCCGAGGAGGGTGACGTCGTTCCCGTCGACGAAGTGTTCATTGTCTTCAGCGTCGACGACGAAGTTGCTACCGGCGACGACACGAACGAGAGTGAACGAGGGAGTGACGAAGCTACAGATGTCGACGCGTCCGCCGAGACTGCCGTGAGCTCCGAATCGGCAGACCTGCCAGGGTCGCCAAATGAGGAGAACGAATGCGTTCACGACGAGCGCGCGTTCGCACCGCCCAGCGTGCGGCGACTCGCACGCGAACTGGACGTCGATCTTGCGGCGCTCCGGACCGACGGCGCTCGGGTCACGAAACGCGACGTCCGCGAGGCCGCGCGGGAAGCGAGTGAAGCGGAGGAGACAACCTCGACGTCCCGTGATGGGGCGAGCCCCGAATCGACCGTGGCCGGATCTCCCGATGCAACGTCGGGAATCGACACCCATTCAGGTACCGATAACAGGATCCGATCCGTGGGCGACGATGAGCGCGCCGACCGCGACAGGACGCTCGCGATGCCGGCGACTAGGCGGCTCGCCCGCGAAACGGGAATCGACATCGATGTCGTGCCCGCTAGCGAGCGGCGAAACGGCGAGGCGTTCGTGACGCCCGAGGACGTTCGTGCTTACGAGGCGGACGATCACTCGTCGGACGCTGCAGCAGCCGAGACACGGTCCCGGCGTCGAGAGCGGACGACCGGGGATCCCCGGCCCGGCGATCGAATTCCCTACACCGGCATCCGACGAACGATCGGCGAGCGGATGGCGGAGTCAAAATACACGGCTCCGCACGTGAGCCACCACGACGAGATCGAAGTCTCGAAGCTCGTCGACGTACGCACCCAGCTCAAAGCGCGTGCGGAAGAGCGTGGAATCCGGCTCACCTATCTTCCGTTCGTCGTCAAAGCGGTAGTGGCGGCGCTGAGATCGGTTCCGCAAGTCAATGCCGAACTCGACGAAGAGAACGAAGAGATCATCCTCCACGGCGAATACAACATCGGGATCGCCGTCGCCAGTGACGCCGGTCTCATGGTCCCGGTGATCGAAAACGCCGATCGGAAGGGGCTGCTCAAGATTGCCCGCGAAATCGACGACAAGGCCGAACGGGCCCGAGAGCGATCTATCAGGCCCGAAGAACTCCGCGGAAGCACGTTTACGATCACCAATATCGGCGCCGTCGGCGGCGAGCACGCGTCGCCGATCATTAACTATCCCGAGGCGGCGATTCTCGCGCTTGGTTCGCTGGAGGAGCGACCGTGGGCCGAAGATGGCGAGATCGTCGCCCGGCCGACGCTTCCGATCTCCATGTCGGCCGACCACCGAATCATCGACGGGGCCGAGGCCGGACGGTTCACGAACGAGGTCAAACGATACCTGAACGATCCCAACCTGCTACTGCTCGAATAATGGTCGTTGGAGACGTACCAACTGGAACGGACGTACTGGTCATCGGCGGCGGTCCGGGGGGCTATACGGCCGCGATCCGCGCCGCACAACACGGACTCGATGCGACGCTCGTCGAGAGAGAAGCGTACGGTGGGACCTGCCTCAACTACGGGTGCATTCCATCGAAAGCGCTGCTCGCTGCGACTGATATCGCTCACGAGGCTCGTAACGCCGAGGAGGTGGGCATCCACGCCGATCCGACGATCGATATGCGGACGCTCGTCGAGTGGAAAGACGAAGTCGTCGATCAGTTGACCGGCGGCGTCGAGACACTCTGCGAGGCCAACGGCGTGAATCTGATCGAAGGAACGGCGGCGTTCGTCGACGAGCGGACGGTTCGTATCGCCCACGGCGGAGAGGGTCAGGGAAGTGAATCAGTCGAGTTCGAACACGCCGTTATCGCGACGGGAAGTCGCCCGCTGACGATCCCTGGCTTCGACTTCGAGGACGACCCCATCTGGTCTTCGCGCGATGCGCTGGATGCCAGTACAGTCCCGGACGAACTCCTCGTCGTCGGCGCGGGCTACATCGGGATGGAACTTTCGACGGCGCTCGCGAAGGCCGGCGCTGACGTTACAGTCGTCGAAATGCTCGACGACGCCCTTCCGAATTACGGAGACGACGTCACCCGAGTGGTCCGGGATCGGGTGGAAGCGCTCGGCGTCGAGTTCCATTTCGGCGAGCGGGCGATCGAGTGGCGAGACGAGGACCGAATCGAGGTCGTGACCGAAATCGACGGCGGCGACGAGGCCGTCTATGCTGCCGATCGCGTGTTAGTCTCCGTCGGCCGCGAGCCCGTGACCGACGGGCTGAGGCTGGACGAGATTAGTCTCGAAACCGACGAACAGGGCATTCTACCGACTGATGACCGCATGCGGACCGACATCGAACACGTCACGGCGATCGGCGACGTAGCCGGCGAACCGATGCTTGCTCACGCGGCTATGGCGGAGGGGCTCGTCGCCGCCGGCGTCGCGGCCGGCGAACCGGTCGCCGTGGATCACCGAGCCGTTCCCGGGGCCGTGTTCACCGATCCCGAAATCGGGACTGTCGGGATGACCAAAACTGAGGCGGCAGACGCCGGTTACGAGCCCATCGTCGGAACGATGCCGCTGCGGGCCAGCGGTCGGGCGCTCACCATGTCCGAGCCGGACGGGTTTGTGCGGCTCGTTGCCGACAAAGAGACAGAGTTCGTCCTCGGCGGAGAAGTCGTCGCCCCTGAGGCCTCGGAGCTGATCGGCGAAATCGGCCTCGCCGTCGAGATGGGGGCGCGCCTCGAGGACGTCGCGTTGACGATCCACGCGCACCCGACGCTCTCGGAGGCGGTGATGGAGGCAGCTGAAAACGCTCGAGATCGAGCCATCCACACGCGAAACCGGTAACCACGGCGTCGAGCGTAGAGGGACTCAGTAGGAGACGGTCTCCGCGATCGCTTCCTCGATCCGCGGCGGATGCGGGAGGTAATAGTCTTCCATCGAGAGCAGCGGGACCGGGGCGTCGAAGCCGGTCACGCGGTTGACCGGAGCCTCGAGGAACATCAGCGCCTCGTCGTTGATCGTCGCAATGATCTCACCACCGAACCCGCCGGTTTTGGCCGCCTCGTGAACGACGACGCAGCGGCCGGTCTTGCGGATCGACTCGAGGATCGTCTCGCGGTCGAGCGGCGAAATTGACCGCAGATCGATCACATCGGCGTCGACGCCGAGATTCTCGACGGCCTCGAGCGTGTTGTGCATCATTGCGCCCCACGAGATGACCGTGACCGCTTCGCCCTCCCGTCGGATGGCCGCCTCTCCTAGCGGCTCAGTGTAGGTCCCTTCGGGAACATCCTCGCGCAGCGAGCGATAGACGCGTTTGGGCTCCATGAACAGTACAGGATCGGGATCGCGAATTGCGCTGATGAGCATCCCCTTGGCGTCATGGGGGGTCGACGGGATCGCGACCTTGAGACCGGGGACGTGGCTGTAGGCGCCCTCGAGGCTCTCGGAGTGGTGTTCGAGTGCGCGGACCCCGGCCCCGTACGGGGTACGGACGACCATCGGTGCCGTGAGTTCGCCACGGGTACGCCAGCGGATCCGACTGGCGTTCGTCACTAACTGGTCAAAGGCCGGCGGGAGAAATCCCGAGAACTGGATTTCCGCGATCGGCCGGAAGCCGTGAGTTGCAAGGCCGATCGCTGAGCCGACGATAGCGATCTCCGATAGCGGGGTGTCGAGGACGCGTTCGGCGCCGAACTCGTCTTTGAGCCCCTCGGTCGCGCGGAAGACGCCGCCGGATTCGGCGACGTCCTGTCCGAAGACCAGCGTCCGGTCATCATTGGCCATCTCCTCGTGCATCGCGTCATTGACCGCCTGAATGATCGTCGCGTTCATGAGTTACCCCTTCGGTCGCTGTTCGATGTACTCGTACATCTCCGGTCGCTCCTCCAAGAGTTCGCGGAACTCCTCGAGCTGGTGTTCCAGTTCCGGTGGCAACTCCGCGTAAAGATATGCGAAGATATCTTCGATACCCCGTTCCTCGAACGCGTCGGCGGCGTCGACCGCCTCAGAGAACTCCCGCTCGACCTCCTCGCGAATCGCGTCCTCGTCGATCGCATCCCATCGGTCGGTCTCCTCGAGGAAGGTCTGGTACCGATTCAACGGATCTCGCTCTTTCCACTCCTCGACTTCCTCGTCGGAGCGATACCGCGTCGGATCATCGCTGGTCGTGTGCGCGCCGCGCCGGTAGGTAACAGCTTCGACGAGGACAGGATCACCGTTGAGCGCCCGTTGGCGAGCGGTCGAGACCGCGTTGTAGACCGCAAGCACGTCGTTCCCGTCGACGCGGATGCCCTCGATACCGTAGCCCAACGCCTTCTGCGCGACCGTCTTGGCGTTCGTCTGATCGTCGAACGGGAGCGAGATAGCGTACTGATTGTTCAGACAAAAGAACACCGCCGGGACGCCGAGGACGCCGGCGAAGTTCATCCCCTCGTGGAACGCACCGGTCGACGTCGCACCGTCGCCGAGGTTCGCGAAGGTGATGCTGTCCTCGTCCGCGAGTTGCATTCCCCACGCCTTGCCGGCGGCCATGGGGACGTGCGACCCGACCGAGATGGATAGCGGGAAAATGTTAGCCCCTTCCGTTCTCGCCGCGTCTTCGACGCCGCGCCAGTACAGCAGCAGGTCCCGCATCGAGAGCCCGTGCATTACCAGCATACTGGCCTCCCGACCGTAGGGGAATACCCAGTCGTCTCTCGAGAGCGCGTATCCGCTACCGGCGATACTGGCTTCCTGTCCGCGGCCGGATGCGATGGTTCCGAGCCGCCCGCGTCGTTGGAGCTTCGTCGCCCGGTCATCGTAGACTCGTTGCAGGAGCATCCAGCGGTAGAGGTCGCGGAACTCGTCGTCGTCGAGGTCCGGTACGCGATCGGCGACGATCGACCCATCGGGATGTATCACGCGGTGCGTTTCGATCTCCACGTCGCTCTGTGAGACCGAGTCGACAGCGACGTCTATCGGCGTAGAGGAGATGGACTGTGGACTGTTATCCATTGTACGACCGTACATGTCCGAACCAACACTATATGGTTTCTGCTGTCGGAGATATTCTCCCCCACCTGTTTAGTGGCTCAGAGATAATGTCTCGTTCATTTTACACTCTCGTGATCGCGGTTTCTATACGTATTGCATCTTCCTTGTGATATCCACAACACTTTTTATCAATGTTGTACAATGGAGGTCATATGCTATCGAGTAGCAGGCGGAGATTCCTCAAAGCGGGTACTATAGCGACGGCCGCCGGTCTCACTGGGTTAGCAGGGTGTCTGGGCGGGGATTCCAACAACACGCTCCGATTCAACTACGTTGTCCCAATCGAGAACTTCGGATCGCTACTGGATATCCCGGAGATTCAAGACGAGATGGATAGCCTCGGGGAAACGTATGAACTCGAGGTTTCGCACGACGCTAGTACGCCCGACACGGTAAACGCGATGGCGGCCGATCAAGCTGACATGGGCATGGTCACCATCGCGAGTTTCGGCAACGCGATCGTTTCCGATGCCGTCCCCGGCGGCATCACGGCGATCGCCACCGACTTCTGGGATGCTCATCCGGACCATTTCGCGGTTCCAGTTTATTCGCTTCCCGACTCGGACATCACCGGTCCGGAAGACCTCGAAGGGGCGACGTTGGCCGTCAATGCGCTCGGAACGGGGATCCACGCCGTGTACCAGAAGATGTTGACCGAAGTCGGCCTCGATCCCGAAGAGGACGTGGAATTCGTCGAGCAGAGTTTCCCCACCTTCATCAGCGGGCTCGAGGACGACATCTTCGATGCGGCGATCTTCCCCGCGCTGTTCGCCGTAACGGCACGGAATAACGACTTTACGCAGGTGTTCACGTCTCGAGACGCATTTGGGGAGGAACTTCATCCGTATCCCTTTACGTTCACAGCGGCGTCCGGTACCGCGCTCGACGAGAAGGAAAACGAAATTCAAGCGTGGGTAGAGGATTTTCAAGGCGTATTCGAATACGTACAGGAGAACCGCGACGAGGTCGTCTCGATCGCCGCGGAACACTTCGAGCTCCCCGAAGATCAGGTGGACGAGTTCTTCATGACGGAGTATGGGTACTATCGAGACTTCGAAAACGATACCGATGCAATTCAGGGAATCATGGACGAACTGTACGAGTTGGACATTCTCGAGGATCAGTTTGACGCCGAAGCGCACGCGACCAACGAGTACCTCTCGTGACCCCACACGCCGACGGATACCGGATCGCAAAGCATTCAAATAAAACTATGTGGTAACAGCAAGCACGATGGTCGAAGGACACGTTACGATATCGGATCTCGAGAAGGTGTACGAATCAGGTGACGAACGCACGACGGCAATCAAAGACCTCTCGCTCGAGATCCCGAGCGGAGAGTTCCTCAGCGTCGTAGGGCCGAGCGGATGCGGGAAGAGCACGCTGCTGTACCTGATCGCCGGCTTTCTCGAGGAGAGCACCGGCACGATCAGTGTCGACGGACAGTCGATCGACGGTCCGGGGACCGATCGCGGAGTCGTCTTTCAGGACTACGCCCTCTTCCCGTGGCGGACAGTTATGGGCAACGTTACCTATGGACTCGAACAGAAGGACATCGACAAGGCCGAACGACAAGAGACTGCACAGCGGTTTATCGATATGATGGACCTCGCCGGGTTCGAAGAGAAGTATCCGAAGGAACTCTCGGGAGGGATGAAACAGCGCGTCGCGCTCGCACGGACGCTGGCGTACGATCCAAAGATCCTGTTGATGGACGAACCGTTCGGAGCACTTGACCAGCCGCTCCGCGAGTCGCTGCAGGATCACCTCCTCGATATCTGGCGCAACCTCGAGAAGACGGTGATCTTCATCACTCACGACGTAGAGGAGGCGGTCTACCTCTCCGAGCGGGTGATGATCATGACCCGCCACCCCGGAACGAAGAAGACGACTACTGAAATCGACATCGACCGGAACCAGAGTCGCGAGGAAATAGTCATGTCTGGAGAATACACTGCCACCAAAAACGAAGTGTGGCAGTCGCTCAGAGAGGAAACAAAACCGGAAGCCCAGCTGTAACACCATGTCATACGCCGATTTCCGATTAGAGGGCTTGGAGGAAACGTTCCCGGAGCCGGTCCGGCGAGTCGTGCTGTTCGTCTTCGAGTGGGTCCCGATTGCGGTTCTCGTAGGGCTATGGTCGGTCATGAGCGGCACCGTCGTCGACGAACGAATTCTCCCGTCGCCGTCCGATGTGGGCTATGCCACGTGGAATATTCTGACGACCGGCCAAGTACTACCGCATCTCCAGGTATCGCTCTATCGAATCGGCGTCGGACTCGGACTAAGCATCATCGTCGGGGTGCTCCTCGGTGTCGGAATGGCGCGATCACGGTCCGTTGAGAACGTCTTCGAAGTGTTCTTGGCGCTGATCTATCCCATTCCGAAGTCAGCGCTGGTACCGCTGGCGATCCTCTGGCTTGGCGTCGGCACTGAGACGGCGATCCTAATCGTATTCTTAGCCAGTCTCCTCCCGATCGTGCTCAACAGCTACAACGCCGCGCAGAACGTCGATCGGAACCTCATTTGGTCGGCCCAGATGATGGGGATGGAATCGTGGAAGATCCCCCTGAAAATCGTGATTCCGACGGCGTTTCCGAGCATCTTGACTGGGATCCGGCAGGCGATTCCGATTTCCTTCATCGCACTGGTGAGCGCTGAACTCATCGCATCAAACGAAGGAGTCGGCTACGAGATCCTCAGGTACAGCGAGATTGGGGCCTACACGGAGATGTTCGCCGTTCTCGTCGTCATCTCGCTGACCGCATTCTTCGCCGTCCGCGGCTACGAGTGGGCCGAACGGAGGCTGGTACGATGGACGTGAGGTCCGCCGCGCTCGACCGAACAACCCTCGTCGACGCCGCGAAGGCGACCTACTCGCTGGCTATCATACTTGTCCTATGGGAGATCGTGACGCAGTTGGGATTCGTGCATTACTACTTCCTCCCGCCGCTCTCGGATATCCTGCTCAGATTCGCCGAGATGACGGTTGACGGTACGATGATTCACAACGGATACCTCACGATCCGCCGAGCGCTGATCGGACTGCTCCTTGCTTGCGGTGCAGGAATCACAGTCGGTGTTCTGAGCGCTCGCAGTCGCATCATGGGATGGTTCTGGGATCCGATCATCGAGGTCGGATATCCAGTGCCGGTGATTGCGCTCGTCCCGGTATTCCTGTTCTGGTTCGGAACCGGTGATCTCCCCAAGATCGCCCTCGTCACACTGGGTTGCTTCTGGCCTGTGGCGCTCAATGCACGCAACGCGACTCGAAACGTCGACGAGAACCTCGTCTGGTCTGCGCGGATGATGGGAACGTCCGATCGACACTTGCTTCGCAAAGTCATCGTTCCAGCCGCAGCACCAGGAATCATCTCCGGGGTACAGATCGCGCTGCCGATCTCGCTGATCATCACGTTCGTCTTCGAGATGGTCGCCGGCGGCGGCGGTCTCGGTCACATCGAGATCCAAGGTGTTCGGTCGTTCGACTCGGCCCAAGTGTACGCAACCCTGATCGCGATAATGATTATTGGCTTCGTCCTCGATCGCGGACTTCGTACCGCGCGCTCGAGACTGCTTGCGTGGACCTGATGAGAGACAAGCGCTCACTCGCACACCGAACGAACCAATCGCGATAACCGACTTCACACGACCGAATCAATGCACGTAGTCATTATCGGCGGAGCAAGCACGATCGGCGTGACGGTCACGTACACGTTGATATCGGCGAACCCGACATTGGACGTCACGCTCGTCGATCCCGACGAGGCGACCGCGTGGGGTCACTCCCTCGACATCACGCACTCGCGCTTTCACTCCGCCGGAGCGCCCGTCGACGCCGAAACGGCCGATTCATTCGGAACCGTTCGATCCGTCGGTGTCGACGAACTCGCGAACCTCGATCCCGACATCGTGGTCTTTACGGCGGCAGCACCGCAGCCCGCTGATGCGACCGACGCCGACGCTCGAGCGGCAGAGCTCGAAGCGAACCGTGCGATCGTCGATGACGTCGCGGGCGGATTACGAACCCTTGATCCCGTTCCCGTGCTCGTTCTTTCGAACCCGATTGACCGAATCACGTATCGGCTCTGGAAACGGCTCGGCTGGTCGCGAGATCGGTTCATCGGCTATTCGTTATCGGAAACGTCGCGGACAGCGTACCGGATCGGCGAGTTGCAAGATGTACATCCAGCGACCGTTTCCTGTCCCGTCATGGGGGAACACGGCGAAGGAATCGTGCCGATTTTCTCGAGGCTCCGCATCAACGGAGAACCGATGTCCCTCCCTGAACCGCAACGAGCAGATGTCCGCGGGTATGTGCGAGCGATTCCGTTCGAAATCGCGAAGGAGCGCGGCGTCTCCGAGACGTCCAGGTGGGTGACTAGCGCCGGGGTGGCACGACTAATTCGGGCGATGTCCACCGATGGAACGGCGACGCTCTGTCTGTCAACGCCCGTCGACGGCGAATACGGGCTCGTAGACGGTTGTCTGAGCGTACCGGTCTCGCTTACCACTACTGGCGTTGACGAGATCATCGAATGGGACCTCTCTGATGACGAGAACCGGCGGTTACGGTCCGCTCACAGCGCGATTCGTGCAGATATAGAGCTATAAGTCGGTTCGCGCGACGGGCGGGGAACGTTTCCGGTCGATCGATACGGTCAGATCGCTACGGTCACACTATACGCGGGCAGGCGAAATACCGTGGTTAAAGTCCGTGGGTACACGTCGCCACTTCCTCGAGACAAGCGTGGGAGGATCCTCGCAGAGAAGTCCTGTAATGGCGGGTTACAATGGGTACTCTCGCGGTTCGTGCTGGATCGAGATCCACTTCGTCTCGGTGATCTCCTCGAGGAAGCCAGTGCTGTTGTACGTTCCCATCCCGGATGCGCTGGTCCCGCTGAACGGGATGTGAGCCTCGTCGTTGATCGGTTGGTCGTTGATGTGGACGTTACCGGTCTGCATGCGATCGGCGATGTCCTTTGCGACCTCGAGATCGCCGGCGTGAACGGCGCCGGAAAGGCCGTATTCGGTCGCGTTAGCGATCTCGATCGCCTCGCCGACGTCCGAGAACGGAATGACCGGAGCGATCGGGCCGAAGTGTTCGTTACACGCTGCGGCCATCTCGTTCGTGGCGTCCGAGAGGACGGTGGGTGCGACGACTAGCGAGTCCTCGACGCCGTCGACGGAAACCGTTCGCCCGCCCGTCTCGAGTGTCGCGCCCGCTTCTACCGTCTCTTCGACGTACTCGAGCATCTCGTCGCGTTGGGGTTCGTCGATGATGGGGCCGACGTCGGTTTCCTCCTCGTGGGCGCTCCCCGGCGTGAGGGACTCCGCTCGCTGGACGAGCCGGTCGACGTACTCGTCGTATATGTCTTCGTGGATAACATGTCGATTAATTGATATACACACCTGGCCCTGATGGACGAACGACCCGAACGTCGCCGCATCGATAGCGCGGTCGAGATCGGCGTCATTCGCCACAATAAACGCGTTGTTCCCGCCGAGCTCCATCGCGGGTACGGCGAGGTTCTCACCGGCTATTCCGGCGACGCGTTGGCCGACCTCCGTCGAGCCCGTGAACGAGACCACGTCGCTCTTCGGGTGACCGGCGACGCGATCACCGATCTCGGATCCGAGACCAGTAATAACGTTTAACACACCACCGGGGAGATCCGTCTCTTCGAACAGTTTTCCGAAGAGCAGTCCCCCCGTGATCGGGGAGTTCGTGGACGGCTTCAAGACGACGCTGTTGCCCGCAGCGATGGCAGGAGCGACCGCTCGCATTGAGAGGTTGAGCGGAAAGTTCCACGGCGAAATGACCGTGATGACGCCCTTCGGTTTGCGCTGTGCGAGATTTTCCTTCCCGGGGATATTGGATTCGGCATGTTCGCCCTTCATCCGTCGGGGGAGGGTTATCGCCTCATTCGCATGGTCCGACGCGATGTGAACGGACGTCTCACCCATGAGCCGCGTACCACCGACCTCATGGGTGAGCAGGTCGACGATCTGTTCGCTGTTCTCCTGTACCTGCTGGAGAAACTGCTGGATGACCTTCTGGCGATGTGCTGGTGGCTGTTTCTCCCATTCTTTCTGTGCTTCGGCGGCGGCGTCGTACGCTACATCAACGTCGGCTTCGACGCCTGCAGGTACCTCCGCGACGGACTTGCGCATCGAGGGATCCTCGACCGTCACCGTATCACCGCTCCGGCTCTCAGTCCACTCACCGTCGATGTACAGCGTGTTCCAATCGGAATCAATGGATAAACCGTCTGTCATCGGTATACTATACCATGACACAGGCCCTTATAGAGATTTGGTACAGTAGATATTGCACACTCGAATAATACAATCTGTGTATTATGATATTCTAATTATATTGTGCGTTCAGATAGTATGCGAATGAGACTGCGCCTCCGTAGCTGTAACTCGCCGGAATATGGCGGTCTCGAGCGGCGAATCGGTCGTCAACGTACTCTCCGGTGAAACGTCCGGAGATCGTCGACGAACAGGTTCGGTATCTCCACCGCCGCGAAATAACACCTCGGGCATCCGCTCCGAATGAACGATATCGTAGACCTCCTCGGTCCACGATCGAGGTATTTTGATGATCTCCGTGGGATACCGTATCTTACTGACTGGACGGCGACTTCGTCCGCGAGCCGCCGCGATTCGTGAACCGGATCAATCTCTCGCGAGCTACCGGAGTTCCATCTGTTCGGCGCGGTCGATCGCGAGCTCGGTGATTTCAGGGACGGAACTGTCGGATCGGTCCGCGAGCACGCGGAGCAACATCCCGAGCTGGATTGCCGCTGACTCCCGGAGTTGCGCTGCCTCCTCCGTGTCGTTAGCAAAGTAGTACTCGTGGCGACCGTCTTCGTGAATGAGACCGGTGTACACGGAACGGAGATTGTCCTCGGTGACCGCCTCGGCCGCCCGGTTCCGAACGTCGTCAAATTGCGGGTTCGCCATCATTTTACCGATCCGTTCGACGCCTCCTCAAGCCTTCGATACAGCCCGGTGTACGATCGCCCGTGCCCCGATCGCAACGTTACATTCGGATGTTTTTTACTATCGTGCCGAAAATAGTGTGGGTATCGATGACAAATGAGACAGGAGTCGCTCGTCGCTCGCCGGTCGTTCGTGTCGCGGCGGACGTCGCGACGGACCGGGCTGACCGGGTCTATGCCGCAGCACGTGATGCCACAGACTCTGTGCCGGTCGTCCGAACCGGTCCCACCGGCATCGACGAACTGGAGCCGCTGATCCTGGCGACCGGCGGTGGCCGGACCGCGTTCTTTCAGTCGCCGCCCCCGTCGGTGGCTCGAGACCTCATCACAGAAATCGCCTCGTGCGGGCTCCCGATATCCCGCGCCGATGCGATTGTCGAACACGACCCGGAGGCACAGTCGCTCCCGATTCCGGAAACCGGTCCGCTCGCGACGGGGCGGCGACTCGTCCTTGGCCCGTGTGGCTGGGTCGACCCGCTCGAGCCAGCGGATTACACACTGTGCTCGACTGAACACGACGCGAGCGCGATGACGAACGCGGGGATACTCGCCCGCGGACGGGGCGATGCTGTCGCCGACGAACCGGCGGCCGATGCCTGGGACCGGGCCTGCGACGCCGACGGCGATCCGATCGTCGTCGTCAACGCGAACGAACCCGACGACCGACAGCGCGCGGATCGGACGCTGCTCGCCGGCGCACCAATCGCCGTTCTCGACGGCGTCGCAGCGGTCGCAGAGTACGTTGGTGCTGAGGACGCGATCGTCTACCTGAACAAACGCGATACCGCGCTCCAGCGACACGTTCGGCTGGCCGTGGACGCGGCTGCGGACGTCCTGCCCGTCGTTCCGGAGCTCGTCGCCGGTCCCGACGAGTACCGCGCAGGCGCGCCGACGGCCGCGATCGAGGCGATGGAGGGCGCAGATCGGATCGAGCCCCGGCTGCAACCGCCGACGCCGGCCGAGTACGGGCTCTACGGTCGGCCGACGGTCGTTCACACGCCGCGGACGTTCGCGCAGGTCCAGCGCGCCGTTCGCGCGCCGGAGTCGTTCGACACCACCCCGTCGGATCCCGGAACACGACTCGTGACGGTGACCGGCGACATCGAGACGCCGGTGACCGTTGAACTGGACTCGAGGGCGACGCTCGAGGCGGCTCGGGACGCCGTCTCGATGGACGGGTCGTTCAAGATGGCCTGCGTCGGCGGCGTCTTCGGCGGTATCTCGTCGGACCTGAGCGTCGAACTCACTGCACAGTCGCTTTCCGCCGCGAGTCTCGGGACTGATGGGGCGGTCGAACTGCTGAGCGATCGGCGGTGTGTGGTCGCGACCGTCGGCGAGCGAGCGCGGTTCGCCTCGGAGGCCAACAGCGGACGGTGCGTGCCCGGTCGAGAGGGAACGAAACAGCTCACGGAACTGCTCCGCGATCTCTATGCGGGTTCGTTCCGGAGCGACGAGATCCGTGAACTTGGCAGGGTTATGGGCCGCTCGAGCAACTGTCGGATCGGTGCCACCGCACCGCGTCCCGTGATCACCGCGATGGACGAGTTCGAACCGGAGTTTCGCGCCCACGCCGACGGGCGGTGTCCGAGCGGAACGTGTTCCGATCAGCTATGAGTGCGAACGACCCACTTCCACGAGTCCCGGCGGTCAACGATCCCCGGGAACGGACGCCGGTCACGGCGACGTTCGAGACCGGCACTGCGAACGATCCCCCCGTCGGCACGACCGGCGACGGACCGACGACCCTCTCGATCAACGGGCAGCCAGTAACCGTACCGTCCGGTTCGATCGTCATCGACGCGATGCAAGCCGTTAACGACGAGACGGTCAGCGTCGACCCGGGTGCCGACAGCCTCGAGAGTGATGCCGACGTGCCCGCCCTGTGTTACTACGATCGCGAGGGCGACGCGAGCGAGGAGATCGGTCCGCGAAGCGAGTGTCGAACTTGCATGGTCGAGACCGACGAATACGGACTCGTTCCCTCCTGTTCGTTCCCCGCGGAGGACGGGATGTCGGTCAGGACCGACACGCCCGACGCCGCGGAGTGCCGGAGCGTGAACCTCGATCTCGTCCTCTCGAACCATAATCTACGCTGTACAACCTGCAACGGGAACGGTCGGTGTGAACTTCAGGAAGCCGCGATCAGCGAGGACATCGATCACCCCCGCTACGGCGTGTTCGGCGACCGGGACGAATATGAACCGATCGACGACACCTCCTCGTTCATTCAGATCGATCGCAACAAGTGCATCCTCTGTAACCGGTGCGTCGAGGGTTGTAACGACGTACAGGTCGAGGGTGTACTCCGGATCGAAGGTCACGGGGAGGACACTCGGATCGGATTCCAGTCGGACGCGGAGACGATGGCCGACTCTGAGTGTGTCTCCTGTGGTCATTGTGCGACGGTCTGTCCGACCGGCGCACTCACAGAGAAGGGGATCGGCGGCCCTGGAACACTGCCGCTTCCCGGTTTCACCCATCGGAACTCGATCGGATCGGTTATCGAGACTGACGAGGCGGAAACGCTGGACGACACCACAGCCCCCAACCGGTCTCCCGATCCCGGGAGTGCCGTCGGCCCCACCGGTGAGACTGGCAGCGACGATACGTCGTCGGCCCGCGTCGTTCGCTTTATGGAGCGCGCCAAGAATCGCGCCGCGGAGGTGGTGAACGAATACGGTCATAAAACGGTCTTGGCCGGCGAACACACCGCAGAGAGCATCGCGACGAAGACGCTGCCCGAGGGCCGGCTCTTCGATATCGCCGATTTCGTCAGCGATGTTCGCCTCAAGAGCGTCGCTGCCGAAGAGACGACGTGCGGCTTCTGTGCGGTCGGCTGTCGGTTCGAGATGTGGGGGAAAGATGGCAACTCGATCGGGGCCGTCCCGATCGACGACCCGTCCACGGCGCCCGCCAACAATTTCTCGACCTGCGTGAAAGGGAAGTTCGGCCACGAGTTCACGAACAGCGATGAGCGACTCACAGAGCCCCTCGTCCGGACCGACGCCGGCGAATTCGAGCCCGTTTCGTGGGACGAGGCGCTCGAGTACGTCGCGGAAAACCTCAGCGAAATTCAGGATCAACACGGCGTCGACGCGGTCGGCTGCCTTGCGTCGTCGAAGGGAACAAACGAGGAAGCTTACCTCGTCCAGAAGTTCGCTCGACAGGTGCTTGGAACCAAGAACATCGACAACTGCGCTCGCCTCTGTCACTCCTCGACAGTCGCGGCGCTTCAGCAGACGCTCGGATACGGCGCGATGACCAACCGGATCAACGAGGATATCGGCGAGGCCGACGCCTACCTCATCACCGGCTCGAACACGACCGAAAGCCATCCCGTCCTGGCGACGAGAATCAAGCAGAACGTCCGCGATGGTGCCGATCTAATCGTCTTCGATCCACGGAGAGTCGGTATTTCCGAACACGCCGATCAGTATATCCGGACCAAGCCGGGCTACGACGTGGCCTGGATCAACGGACTGATTCACTACGTCATCGAGAACGACCTCCACGACGAGGCGTTCATCGAACGGAACACTACCGGGTTCAACGACCTCCGTGAGAAGGTTCAGCCGTACACGCCCGAGCGAGTCGAGGAAATCGCCGGCGTCCCGGCTGATCAACTCGAATCGGCCGCTGAGTCGCTCGCCGCGGCCGATACCGTCGTCTTTGGGTGGGCAATGGGGATGACCCAGTCCAGCCACGGCACACAGAACGTCCTCGCGCTCGCGAACCTCGCGCTCACGCTCGGCCAGCTCGGGAAACCCGGCGCCGGCCTCTCGCCGTTCCGTGGCCAGAACAACGTGCAGGGCGGTGGCGGAGACATGGGAACGCTTCCCGGTAGTCTGCCGGGGTATCAAGATCCGTCTGACAACGAGGTACAAGAGAAGTTCGCGAACGAATGGGGCAAGCGGCCACCCACTGAGCCCGGTCTCACGGTCCCACAGATGTTCAGTGAGGCCCACGAATGCAACCTCCGTGGGATGTACATCGTCGGCGAGAACCCTGCCCTCTCTGAACCGGACGTTCGACACGCCGGCGAAGCGCTCGAGGCACTGGACTTCCTTGTCGTCCAGGATATATTTAAGACCGAGACGGCCGAGCACGCCGATGTGATCCTCCCCGCTGCCACGTCGCCAGAGAAACACGGGACGTTTACGAACACGGAGCGGCGGATCCAGCGCGTCCGTCCTACGGCCGAACCTCCCGGCGATGCACGGCAGGACTGGGAGGTTACTCAGGATCTGGCGAACCGTCTGGGTTATGAGTGGGACTACGACCACCCTCGAGAGATCATGAACGAGATCAGCGACCTCGTTCCGATTTACGGTGGCGTCACCTACGATCGCCTCGAGGAGGGGCCCCAGCATGGACTTCAGTGGCCGGTTCCCGACGAATATCACCCCGGGACGCCGTATCTGTACGATTACGAAACAGGCGAGTTCAACTTCCCGGACGGACGCGCTCGCTTCGTGCCGGCGGATAGCGGACAGCCCGGCGAAATCCCCGACGAGGAGTACCCACTGACGCTCACGTCCGGTCGTGTCCTCTATCACTGGCACACCGGACAGCTCACGCGCCGCGTCGAAGGCCTCATGAGTCACATCGGCGAGAGCTTCGTCGAGATCCATCCTGAGCTGGCCGAGCAACTCGGCGTCGCCGACAGGGAGTACGTCCGCGTCGAGTCACGGCGCGGCGAGATCGTGGTCAAAGCACAGGTCACCGAGCGGGTCGATGCAGGGACGCTGTTCATCCCGATGCATTTCGCTGCCGGCGCAGTCAACAAACTCACCCAGGAGACGTTCGACCCGCAGTCGGGCATTCCCGAATACAAAGTCTCGAGCGTCCGCGTCGAACCACTCGGTCCGGAGACCGATGCCGACGTCCTTCGAACGCCGGACGTCGGAGAGACCGGCAACGGAACTGCGATCGGTGATAACTGACGTATCGGTACTCTACGCACAATCTCCTCGACGAGCAAGTTGATCGGTTTGCCCGTGTCCTCAACGGCTATCTCGCGTTCTGACTGTACTACGCCGAATAACGTCTGCTTCTGACGGGCGGACGCTCCTAGATCGAGCAGTCGCAATCCGATCTCTACGTCTGACTATTCTTCACGACGTCGCCCTCGTGCTCGAAGATCGGAAGGCCATTGTATGGTCTGACGGCGAGAGCGCGGAACTGCGCGCCGAGAACGGGCAGAGGGCCCATCGGGACATAGTCGTGGTGTTCGAGGTCGACAAGGACACGCCGGGTACGGAACCGGCCGCTTTGACGACGCGTCGGCAGACGAGACGATATCAGAGACGGAAAGTTCTGAAACGGTGGATAGACCGGATGAGCCGGTTAGCACCGAGACGGCGGTGGTTAGCGACTCCGACGGATCGATCGTCCTGGACAGTCGCGTTCTCGCGCCGTCGACAGATGTCGTTACAGGTCGAGGCCGGTGGAACCCGTATCACCAGACGTCCTCAAGACCGACGACCGCAATTTCATCGAGACGGACGATCGCGCGCAGACTGATCACGAACACGCGTTCGCCGTTGTCGACGGCGCGTAGCTCGACGGGTCCCCGGTCCTGGTTCTGAGCCGATCGTGTGCCTCTCGCCGCCGGTCGACGGTGAGTACGGTCTCTCGGACGCGTCGAATCGTTTCTGTACTGATATCCAAGATTGATCGTTCGCTCTCACGAAACACTTCGCCGTGCGTTCTCCTTCTATCACGCTTAACCGACGGCGGCACTAACCCTGTATGCACGGGGAGTGGAGACGGCGATCCTAGAAACCGAACCGAAGGGCCGCCGTGGTCTCGGCGCGGCGATCGCGGCCTCGGCGTAGAAGTTCATCGACTCGAGGATCGGCCGAACGGGCGATCAGGTTCCGTACCGATACTTGATCGTAATCGAGTCGATCGTCTCCTGCAACGTTTTGACGAGGGTGCGCTGGTAGTCCTCGTCCGTGATCCGTCCCGTCGGACCGACGATGCCGATGGCGCCCTCCAACCGATCGTTGACGACGATCGGCGCCGCGACGAGGCCCATCCCCGTCACCTGCTGGTCCCAGTCGACGGCGTACCCTCGCTCGCGAATCTCCTCGAGTTCGGCCCGGAGCGTCTCCTCGTCGGTGATCGTCTCGTCGGTCACCCGCGTCAATCCCCGCGCGTCGAGGATTTCGTCTGTCCGTTCGTCGGGGAGGCTCGCGAGGATCGTCTTTCCCGTCGCGTTGGTGTGAAGCGGCGTCGTCATGCCGGAGTAGATCCCCAACTCGAGCGATCGGTCGCCGGACGCCTTGTGCAGGATCACCGCCTGCCCCGACTGTTCGACCACGAGCGACACCAGCTCGCCCGTCCGATCGGCGAGGTCCGTCATGAACTCCTCGGCGACCTGAAAGAGGCCGTTTCGGTGTTTGATCCGCGAACCGGTCGTGAGGAACTTGTAACCGAGCCGGTAGTCGCCGTCGTCGTTGATGACGTACCCCGTCTCGGCTAACGTGCTGAGGTGCGCGTGCGCGGTGCTCTTCGGAACGTTCAATCGATCGGCGATCTCGGACGGTCCCGCGCCGTTCGTCTCCCAGAGCACCTCGAGGACGGCGAACGCCCGAAGAACGGACGACATCGAAGACGATCGTTCGGTCATACTCGTCCATCCGACCGCCGATCAATAAAACGTCCGATAATGATGGACGGTGGTAGTCGCGCGCTCGACTCGTCGTTCGCGACGACGGTTCCGAGCGGCGGATCGAGACGCTTCTCTCGATCCGGCCAGTACTGCTGGACGACGATTTCGAAAACTGGCAGAACGGAGCGTGGTATTACACCCATATGGTTGTAAAGTGAATGTCGATCGAAGCGGAAGTCACTGGTTTCTACGTGAATGTCGGGGAGGAGAAGGCGTGGCGTCCACTAATATTGGACGGATGGTTCGGAGGGATTCTCGGAGACGGATCTCGACGACGGACACTCACCTCGAAAACCGGACGGTAAACGAGAGGGGGCAGACGACGCGGCTATTCCGCGAGCGGCAGCGCGCCGTACTCGTCGACGAACTCGTCGCGCAGGGCCTTCTTGTCGAACTTCCCGGTCGTCGTCTTCGGGATCGATTCGCAGAAGAAGAGTCGGTCGGGAAGCCACCACTTGGGGAACCGCTCGAGGAGGTGCGCTCGGAGCTCGGCTTCGGCGGCGCCGTCGTGCGAGGCCACGACGTAGGCGACCGGGCGCTCCTCCCACTTTTCGTGCTCGACGCCGATCACCGTCGCCTCCTCGACGGCGTCGTGGGCCATCAGCTCGTTCTCGAGTTCGAGCGAGGAGATCCACTCCCCGCCGCTCTTGATGACGTCGTCGAGGCGATCGACGACCTCGAGGTAGCCGTACTCGTCGATCACGCCGACGTCGCCGGACTTGAACCAGCCGTCCTCGGTGAACGACGCCTCGGTCTCCTCGGGCCGGGCGTGGTACTCGTCGATGAGCCACGGCGATCGGACCTGGATCTCCCCGGTCGACTCGCCGTCGCGAGGGACCGGATTTCCGTCCGCGTCCCGGAGCCGGATCCGCACCCCCGGAGCAGGGATGCCGGGTTTCATCTGCTGCCGGTACCGATCGCTCTCGGACAGCTGCGCCACCTCGGTCGTCGTCATCGTGTTGACGAGGTGCGGGGCCGCCTCGGTCATCCCGTACCCCTGGTGGATCGGCGCGCCGATCTCCGTGTCGAACTTCTCCATGAGCCACTCTGGCGGGGACGTCCCGCCGATGAGGACGCGATCGAGGCTCTCGAGTTCCACGCCGTCGCGCTCGTCGTAGAGCGACGCGACCTCAAGCCACACCGTCGTCACCGCCGCGGTGACGGTCACGCCCTCCCGTTCGATGAGCTCGACGATCTCCTCGGCGCCGGTTTTCGGACCCGGGAGGACGAGCTTCGAACCGCACATCGTCGACGTGTAGGGCAGCCCCCACCCGTTGACGTGGTACATCGGGACGACGGGCATCACGGCGTCGTTCTCGCTGATCGCGAAGACGTCGACGTGGCTGTGGGTCACCGTGTGGAGGTAGAGGCTCCGGTGGGTGTAGGCTGCGCCCTTCGGGAGCCCCGTCGTCCCGGAGGTGTAGCAGATCCCCGCCTCCCGATCCTCGGCGACGTGGGGCCAGTCGTACGTCGGATCCTGATCCGCCAACAGATCCTCGTAGGCGTGGACCGGCTCGAGGTCGGTTTCGGGGACCTCGTCGTCGAGGACCACGTAGCGCTCGACCGTCTCGAATTCGTCCGCCACGCGCTCGACCGTTTCGACGAACTGGGGATCGACGAAGACGATCTCGTCTTCGGCCTCGTTGACGATCTCGACGAGGTGCTCGTCGGGGAGCATGTGGTTCGTCATGTGGATGCTTCGGCCGCTGCACGGGAGCGCGAAGTAGAGCTCGTAGTGGCGGTAGTGGTTGATCGCCATCACCGACAGGCGCGTTCCGGGCTCGATCCCGAGGTCGTCGAGCGCGTTCGCCAATCGGCCCATCCGGTCGTACGCGTCGGCGTACGTGTACCGGTGGGTCGTTCCGTCGGGCAGTTCCGAGACGATCTCCTTGTGACCGAACAGGTCGGTCGCCCGTTCGATCATCACCTGTAGCGTGAGCTCGTAGTTGTTCATGCTGAATCACCGTCGGGTACCGGTTCGAATCGGTAAAACACGCGTTCCTCGTCGGTCGGGCCGTCGATCTCGACGATCTTCAGCGTCACCGGATCGCCGATCTCGAGGTCGTCGTGGGTGGCGCCGTCGACCCGGGCCGACAGCCTGACCGGTCCGAGGTCGACGACCGCGACCACGTACGGGACGTCGTGTTCCCGAAGTCCGATCGGCAGGCCGCCTCGCACCGCCGAGAAAGCGTACAGTTCGCCCTCGTGAGGGAGGTCGACGTACTCGAGGTCGTCGCCCGTGCACTCGGGGCAGACGATCCGAGGCGGGAAGTGGATCTCCTCGCAGTCGAGACAGCGGGTCGTTGTCAGCCGACCCTCCCGGAGGTTGTCGTAGAACGCGTGGATCCGCGTGTGGTTGTCGGTCTGTAGCTCGTAGAAATCGAGCAGTCTGGGCAGCTCGATCTCCGTCGGAACCGAGACGCGCTCTCGCGTCGGCTCCCGATCGATCGCGGTCGAGTCGTCGTCAAATCTGTCTGTGTCGGTCATTTCGGATCACGGTCGAAGACCATCACGCTGTGGACCGACCCGCTTCCGCTTAAGTTGTGGATGAGGCCGGTTTCGGCGCCGTCGACGAGCCTGTCTCTCGGGACGGTGCCCTTGAACTGGTTGGTTATCTCGAGCGCCTGCGAGACGCCCGTCGCGCCGAGGGGGTGGCCACAGCCGAGGAGGCCGCCGCGGGGGTTGACCGCGACGTCGCCGTCGAGGCGGCTCCGGCCGTCCTCGATGAACTGGCCGCCCTCGCCGCGATCGGCGAAGCCCAGCTCCTCGTACTCGATGATCTCGCTGATCGAGAAGCAGTCGTGGACCTCCGCGACGTCGATCTCCGCGAGCGGGTCCTCGATGCCCGCCTGCTCGTAGGCCGTCCGCGAGGCAGTCCGGGCCTGGGGCCACCCGCTGAACGAGGGAAGGTTGTTGATCGAGTTCCCCGCCATCGAGGACTGGCCGCTGCCGACGATCCAGGCCGCGGTGTCGGTGACCTCGCGGGCCTTCTCCTCGCTCATCAGGATCGTGCCGGCCGCGCCGTCGGTGATCCCGCTGCAGTCATAGAGGTGCAGCGGCGGTGCGATCTCGGGCGACTCCGTGACGTCCGCCGGATCGACCTCCGTCCGGAACTGCGCGAAGTCAGTCGTCGCGGCGTTGTTCTTGTTCTTCGCGGCCACCAGCGAGAGCTGGTCGCGGGTCGTCCCGTGCTCGTGCATGTGGCGCTGGGCGTACCACGCGAAAAACGGCGGCGCGGTGAGTCCGTTGACGCCGTCGAACTCGCGATCGAGGACGTTCGACATCGACCCCTGCATCTCCGGCATGCGCTCGCGGCCGAGGTTCATCTTCTCGACGCCGAGTACGAGCGCACAGTCGAGCTGGCCGGCCGCGATGGCGAGCCACGCGTACCGGAGCGCGGCCTGGCCGCTCGCGCAGGCCAGTTCGGTCCGGGCGATCATCGCGTCGACGTCGATCCCGAGCAGTTCGGCCACCATCGGCGCGACGTGGGTCTGGTAGGCGAAGCGCTCGGGCTGGACCGTGCCGACGAACAGCCCCTCGATATCCTCGGGGCCGATGTCGGGGACGGCGTCGAACGTCGCCTTCCCGCCCTCCTGGGCGAGGTCCTTCCAGGTCGCGTCGCGCTCCCCCCACTTCGCGTGTCCGCCGCCGACGATGGCGACGTTTCGAGTCGCGGCGCCCACGGTCACTCACCCTCGAACCGCGGCTCGCGGTTTTGTCTGAACGCCGTCACGCCCTCGAGCATGTCGTCGGTGGTCGAGAGCAGCGCGAACGCGTGCTTCTCCATCGCGAGCGCCGACTCGAGGCTCGCCTCCTGGCCGTCGTTGATGACCTCCTTCGCGGCCTTGAGCGCGATCGGGGGCCCCGAGACGAGGTCGTCCACGATGTCGTCGACGACCTCGTCGAGTTCGCCTTCGGGGACGGCGTGGTTGACGATGCCCCACTCCTCGGCCCGTTCGGCGTCGAACTGCATTCCGCGGAACACCATCTCCTTCGTCCGTGCCTCGCCGACGAGGCGGACGAGGCGCTGCGTCGCGCCGCCGGCGGGGATCACGCCGAGGGTCGTCTCCGGCGTCCCGATCGTCGAGTCCGCGGACGCGACGCGGATGTCGCAGGCGAGCGCGAGTTCGATGCCCGCGCCGAGACAGAAGCCGTCGATCTTCGCGACCGTGGGCCGGTCGAACTCGTAGACGGTCTGGAACACGTCGTCGGGGTCCATGATGTCGGTCGGGTCGCCGGCGGTGAAGCCGGTGATGTCCGCGCCGGAGCTGAACGCGCGGTCCCCCGCGCCGGTGAAGACGACGCAGGAGACCTCGTCGACGTCGACGTCGGAGAGTAGCCGGTCGATCTCCGCGAACATGTCCTCCGACATCGAGTTCAGCCGCTCCTGGCGGTCCAGGGTGATCTCGAGGACGCCGTCGCCGTCGAGCTCCCAGTCGACGTAGAAGTACGGCGGGTCGACACGGTAGTCGAAGAAGCCCCTCCCGGCGTCCTCGCCGGTCCGCCCCTCTTCGACGAGGTCGACGAGGTAGTCGGCGGGGTCGTAGCGCTCGGCGTCGTACTCGGCGGAGAGTTCCTCGAGTTTCTCGAGGACGACGTCGAGTCCGACGCGATCGGCGCGGCGGCACATCCCCTCGGGGAAGTTCCCGCCGAGGCGGCAGCCGATATCGATCTCCTCGGGCGTCGCCACGTCGTTGCCGACGAGCCACGCCGCCTTGTTGATCATCACAGCCTCGGTCCGGAGCGCGTCGTACCCGCCAGCGTCGGTCGGCTCGTAGTCGACGCCGGCGCCGTCGACGGCTTCGCCGTCTGCCTGAGACGTCTCCGACGTCTCTCCGCCCTCGTAGTCGTAGAAGCCGGCGCCGCTCTTTCGCCCGAGATCGCCGGCGTCGACCTTCTCCTCGACGATCGGCGGAACCGGCTGGTCGGACTCCGCGCGGAAGTGGTAGCCGATGTCGATGCCGCCGAAGTCGTTGAGTTCGAACGGCCCCATCGGGAAGCCCCGCTCGTAGACCATCGTGGCGTCGGCCTCCCGGATCGTCGTCTCGCTGTTCGACAGCATCCACGCCGCCTCCTCCATGTAGGGGACGAGGACGGTGTTCACGACGAAACCGTGGACGTCCTTGCGGACGTAGATAGGCGTCTTGTCGATCGACTCGACCCACTCGAAGGCGGTTTCGGCCGCCTCGTCGCTCGTCTCGTCGCCGTAGGTCACCTCGACGAGATCCATCTTCACCGGCGGATTGAAAAAGTGCAGGCCGACGACCCGATCGGGACGGTCGGTCGCCGCCGCGATCTCCGAGATCGAGAGGCTCGAGGTGTTCGACGCCAGGATCGCGCCCTCCGGCGCGTGCTCATCGACCGAGGCGAACGTATCGCGCTTGGCGTCCATCCGCTCGGGAACCGCCTCGATCACGAGGTCCGCGTCGTCGACGGCCTCGGCGAGGTCGGTGGTCGTCGAGATGCGCGACAGCACGACGTCGCTCGCCTCGTCAATGCGTCCCTTCTCCTCGAGTTTCTCGAGGCTCCACTCGATGTTCTCGAAGCCCTCCGCCACGATCTCCTCGTCGATGTCGCGGATCGTCACGTCGTACCCGCCGAGGGCGGCGAGTTCGGCGATTCCGTGGCCCATGCTACCAGCACCCAGCACTGCTACGCGCTCGACAGTGTCATTCGGCATCAAGAACGGATGTGCGATTAGACACTATATATCTTTGGAGAAGCGGCGGGGTGAGAACGTCCCCGGACCGTTCCGAGACGCCGTGCGCCGCGTCAGTAGAGGAGGCCGAACAGGCCGAGCTGGAGGGGAAGCAAGAGCAGGATCGTCGCGACCGAACACGCCACCGTCGTCTTGATCAGCTCGCGCGTCTCGATGTCCCCCTCGGCCAGGATGACGATGAGAACCGCCGACTGGTAGGGGAAGAAGTACGAACTCAAGGCCATCGTCTCAGCCATCAGGACGGGCGTCAACGGGAGTCCCGCCGCCTCCGCGTACGGGATCAGGATCGGCGTGAGGACGCTCGCGACGGCCAATCCCTCCATCAGAAACGCGAGCGCGAAGGTGATGAAGAACACGCACGCGAGGATCACCGCGAGCGGCGCGCCGGTCGGTACGAAGTCGAGGAGGTGCGTGGCCGCCTCGTCCGTGAACCCGGTCTCCGTGAGTCCGTCGCCGATGGCGAACACGGCGGCGATGAAAAACAGGATGGAGAAGTCGACGTCGGTGCCGACCGCGTCGAAGTCGACGACGCCGATTCCCGGAAGGTACGCGAGCACGACGACGGCCACCGCACCGACCACCGGGTGGAGGCCGTGAACGAAATCCGTCGCCCAGACGAGCGCGCCGACGAGCAGAAACCCGAGCATGCGCCGTTCGACCGGCCCGAGGCCGTCGGATCCGGACTCGGGCAGATCGACGCTCGAATTGGGCGACGGCCGAAAGAGGAGGTACGTGACGGCGACGACGAGCAGGACGCGGGTGAGGCCCATGACCGGATACATCTGAAACAGCCACTCGGACCAGGAGACGTCGTGCCCGGCGATCGACTGGCCGAACCCGGTGATGATGATGTTCGGGAGGTCGGCGGTCAGGATGCCGGACGACCCGTAGAATGTGGCGAACAGCGGGCCGAGGTAGATCCCGACGCGAGCCTCCCGGGACTCGAAGAGCGATCCGGTCTCCCGGAGGATGGGGGCCACGACGAGGATGCGCACGAGCGAGGACGGAACGAACAGGGCGAGCGCGTGAGCCGCGAGCGACAGCGCGAGGAGGAGCCGACGGTACGTCCGAACGGAATCGGACCGAACCGCGTCGGAGACGCTCCTGATCGCGATCCACCGACCCGCCTCCGTCGCGAGTCCGCTCCGACGCGTCGCCTCGCCCATCAGCAACCCGAACCCGATGAGCCACGTCGCCGGCTTCTGAAAGCCTGAGAGCGCCAGGTCAGTCGAAGTAGTGACGGCGATCAGCCCGATGCCGATCAGGCCCGCATACGAGGGCGGAACGGGTGTCAGGATCCAGAGGACGATACAAAAGAGGGTGATCGCGAGGATCGGCGCGGCCGCAGGCGCGTTCGCGGCCGACGCCGCGGTCGATCCGGAGCCGAGCGACCACGTCGCGAGGCCGACGAGCGCCGCCAGGGAGAACGCCAGCGGCGGCGATCGGAGCGTCTGGATCGCTTCCGAACGAGTCATTGGCGCACACATCTCAGTACAACAGCATAACTGTCGCGGGTATCGATCCTCGATTTCCGGACCGGCTGCCGCCCTCGCTGCTCGGTTCTGAGCGGCCGGCGGAGACCGGCAGCGCTCGCCGAACGCCCGCTCGCCGATCGGGAATCGTCGAATCCGGGGCCCCTCACTCTCCTCCCGAGATCGATCTGATGAGTGCGGCTACGGCCCGAGCTCCGCGCTCGGGCGTGTCGAACGTCGGAATCCCGAAGGCCTCCATTCGCTCGCGCTCCTCCCGCAGCGCCTCGTGCGGTCCGGCGACCGTGAGGAGGATCGGCTTGTCGAGATCCGCCGAGAGCGCCTCGAGTTCGTCGACGGGGTAGCCGAGGGAATCATCGTAGATCTCGTAGACGAGGACGACGTCGACGTTCTCGTCGCGCGCGACGGCGTCGACATTCGGGCCGTCCAGTGCGGGCGCGTCGGCGACATCGTGCTCGCCGACCGTGTACGCGACGATCGGCGTCTCGGCCTCCCGGCAGACCGCGAGGAGGGTCTCGACGACCACCGTCCCCTCGACGTGGAGGACGATCGCCTCGGTCCGTGGATCCTCGTCGAGCGCCGGGATCACGTCCGCGAACTCGGTGTGCACCCGGTTGCCGAGGCCGAACATCGCCGAGACGCCGTACCCTTCGCGGGTCAGGTGAAACGACAGGGTGATTGCGACGCCGGCGCTCTGCGCGGCGATCCCGACGTTCCCGCTCCCGACCTCGTGGATGCGAGGGATGAACGAGCCGTACAGGTCGTCCTGCGGGATCGCGTACCCGGCCGTGTTCGGGCCGAGGACGGTAATCTTGTACTCGTCAGCGATCGCCGCGATCTCGTCCTGGAGTTCCTGGCCCTCGCCGTCCGTCTCAGCGAATCCGCCGGCGAAGATCACGGCGGCGCCGACGCCCGCCTCGCCGCACTCCTCGAGGACCTGCGGCTGTACGTGACGCGGCACGCAACACAGTGCCAGATCAGCGTCGGTCTCGGCGATCGACTCGATGAACTCGTAGTCGTAAACGGTCCCGGAACCCAGGGGGTTGACGGGATAGACCTCGCCGTCGTAGGCCTCGACGTTGGACATCGCGTCGTTTCCGAGTTTGCCCGGCGTCGCCGAGGCGCCGACGACAGCGATCCCGTCCGGATCAAAGAGATCGGATAGGCACATACCGTGATAAATCGAGTATTGCACTATAAATCACGTGGATGTATCGGACTCGGCCGGTGCGGTCGTCCCCTGTCGGCGACGATCGGCGTTGTCGAGACTCGTCACCCCGCCGGGAAGGGCGTGCGCGAGCAGTTCGATCGGCGTCGGTGGCTCTTCGCGGTCGAGCGCGGTGCCGGCCAGCGCGCTGTCGGCGGGAACGGGATCGATCCGGCCGTCGGCGAGCTGAGTGCGACAGGACGCCCCGGGCGCCGAGACGATCCTCGCGTCGCTCTCGTCGATCTGCTCGAAGAGGATGTCGCCGAGTGTGGCGACCGTTCCGTCCGCGAGGACGATCTCGCACGCCTCGACGTACGCGTCCGTTTTCCCGTAGACGAGCGAGTGGGCGCCCGTCGAGTTGTTGCCGATCGCGCTGCGGTTTCCAGCGGCCGGGTCCGGCGCGAACTTCAGCCCGTGCGGGGCGAGCGCCTCGTTGAGGTCGGCGAGAACCGTCCCCGGTTGGACCCGGACCCGTCGCTCGTCGGGATCGATCGAGACGATATCGCGCATGTGCCGAGTGAAATCGAGCACGACGGCCTCGTTGACCGCCTGTCCGGCGAGGCTCGTCCCGCCGCCCCGCGGGAGCACCGGAATCTCGCGCTCCGGCAGTAAGCGACGGTCGCGGCGACGTCGGCGGTCGATCCGGGGAAAGACGACGCTGACCGGCGTCACTTCGTACGCGCTCGTGTCGGTCGCGTACAACTGGCGCGTGTAGGCGTCGAACCGGACGTCTCCATCGACGCGCGCCCGGAGATCGCGCACCAGCGCTGGCCGCTCGACGTCGCCCGAGATCGATCCCCGGGCGACGAAGCCGCTTCGCTGTCCCGCTCGCCGCGCTCGACTGCGTCGTCGGAATCCGTGGTCATACCGTTTCCGACTCGCTCGAACGAACTAAACGGTTCGATCGGTCGCGCCCACCGATCATCGTCATTTCGGTCGAATCGAGGGACTCACCCCGTCGCTCGCCGCGGTTTTTATAATCCTCCGCCGGGTTGCTACGGGACGAAACTATGAGTTTCACGCACACGTGGACCGTCCGCTTTTCGGATACGGATCCGTTCGGCATCGCCCACTACCCGCGCATGATCGACGCGATTCACGAGACGTCGGACGCGTTCATGGAACACGTCGGCGTTCCGTACTGGGAACTGACCGAGGAACACGGCCTCGGCCTGCCACTCGTTTCGATGGAGTTCGACTTCACGGGCCAGGTCCGCAGCGGCGACCGGGTTACGATCGAACTGACTCCGGAGGTCGGCGAGTCGAGCGTCCGGTTCGACTACGTCGCAACCCACGATGGTGACACCGTCTTCGAGGGGACGGAGTATCGAGTCTGCGTCCCGGTCGACGGCGACGGCGGCGTTCCGGTTCCGGACGATCTCAGAGCGGCCATCGAAAGCGCGGCCGAGTGACAGACGCCGCGGTCGGCCGCGGGGACCGGACAACGGCACACGGCCCGAACCGCTCAGTCGCCCACGGCGCCCGCCGGATCCCGATCGGCCGTCGTTCCGAGGTACGCCTCGATGACGCGCTGATCGTCCTGGATCTCTTCGGGCGTGCCGCGGGCGATGAGTTGTCCGTTGTCGAGGACGAACACCCGTTCGCTCACGGACATCAGCGCCCGCATCACGTGATCGATGAGGAAGATGGTCTTGCCGCTCTCTTTGATGTCGCCGATGAGGTCGACGATTTCCGCCGTCTCGTCCGTGTCGAGCCCGCCCACGACCTCGTCGAACAGCATCACTTCGGGATCGGTCGCGAGCACGCGTGCGATCTCGAGGCGCTTGAGCGCGCCGACGCTCAGTTCGTCGGGGTTCGTGTGCGCCAGGTGATCGAGACCGACGAACTCGAGCGATTCGTAGGCCCGTTCGGTCGGATCGTCGATCTCGCGGCCGCCGAACTCGGCGCCGACGGTCGCGTTCTCGAGGAGGGTCATGTGCTCGAACGGGCGGACGATCTGGTGGGTCTTGACGAGCCCCCGATGGCAGATCTCGTGGGGGTCCGCGCCGGTGATCTCGTCGCCGTCGAGAAAAACGCGCCCCTCGGTCGGTTCGTGGACGCCGGTGATCAGGCGAAACAGGGTAGATTTGCCGGCCCCGTTCGGGCCGATGAGCCCGACCGATTCCCCGCGATCGATCGAGAACGAGACGTCGTCGACGGCGAGGACTCCCCCAAAGTTCTTCGTCAGGTTCTCTCCTTCCAGTAGTGCCATTTTGTCACGCGTTGACTACCCACCCGCATAAACCTACCCCATCGCACACTCGTCGGGGCGGTTCGGATCGGAAAACCGCGCGCTTCGCGGTTCGAACGTCGCTCGGTCGACGTCACCGGCGAGACCGGTGTCCAGCGAACGACGTCCACAATAAACCATACCATTTAATACGATCGTCTTACATCTGGCAAAGCAAGCCATGGTGAACTTTAGCACCGAGCGAACTAGGCGTTCGTATATCAAGTCGACCGGGGCGGTCGCGACCGCAGGGTTGACGGCCGGGTGTACGCTGCTGGATAGCGACGAGAGTAACGCCGACATCACGATCGCGACGACGATTCCGATGGAAGGGGCGTTCGAGTCGATGGCCGAGGAGATGCGACAGGGGTACGAACTCGGCGTCGCGCACATCGAGGAGACGCTCGGCCAGGAGGTCGAGTTTCTGTACGAGAGCGACGAGAGCGATCCGAGCGTCGTCAGGGATCGACTCCTGGAGATGGCCGGCGAGGCCGACGTGATCTGGGGGAGCTTCTCCAGCGAGCTGGTGACCGCGGGGAGCAGAATCGCGGAGCAGGAGGGAATTCCGTTCGTCGCCGCCTACTTCGCGCAGGAAGCCCCGCACCGAAACGAAAATTACGAATGGACGTACGCCGCGTTCCCGAAGTCCAGGGACGTCGCGCGATCGACCGTGGGGCTCCTCGAACTCGTTCCCGAGGACGATCGACCGACGAACGTCGGCATCTGGGAGCCCAACTCCGACTGGGGCGAAGAGCAGTCGGCGTCCTGGGAGGAGACGCTCGACGACGCGGGGTACGACGTCGTCCTTCGGGAGCAGTACGAGTACGGCGCGAGCGACTTCACGACGCTCATCTCCCGATCGGCCAACCAGGACGTCGAGATCCTCCTCTCGGTGCCGACGCCGCCGGACGGGATCACGATGATCCAGCAGATGGAGGATCAGGGCTTCTCGCCGGAGGTCATCAAGTTCGTCCGCGGGGCGGATCCCACCGACTGGTGGAACGCGCTCGAGGGCAACGGCGAGTACGTGTGCATGTGTCCGGGCTGGGTACCCGGGCTGACGGACAACGGAAACGAGGAGATGTGGAGCGCGTACGAGGACGAGTACGGGCTCGAGGACGGGGAGTTCATCCGCACGGCGGTCGGCGGCGGGTACAACGTCGCCCAGGTGACCGCCCAGGCGATCGACGCCGCGGGCTCGACCGATCCCTCGGACGTGCAGAACGCGCTCCGGTCGGAGACCTTCGAGACGGTCATCGGTTCGTTCAGCTTCGAGGATAACGGGTTGCCGGCCGAAGGGGAACTGACGGCGCCGACCGGGCAGTGGCTGGACGGAAACCAGTACACCGTCTACCCGGACGCCGACGACGAACGGGCCGCGGACTTCGAGTACCCGGTTCCGGCCTGGAGCGATCGATAGGGCTCGTTCTCGACACGCACATTCACCAACTACACATGGTTTCACCAGAACTCGCATTCGAGTCGTTGCTAAACGGACTTCTCATCGGGGGAATCTACGCCGTCGCCGCGCTCGGCCTCTCGCTCGTGTTCGGCATCATGGACGTCGTCAACCTCGCCCACGGGCACATGCTCATGGCGGGCGCGTACGTCGGCATTCTGCTGTTCGCCGCGACCGGGATCACCCCGCTCGTGGGCATGCTGCTCGCGGCCGGAGTGCTGTTCGCGTTCGGGGTGTTCCTGCAGCGCGTCCTGCTTGAGCGCGTGGTCGACGAGGGGATAGAACAGCCGATCATCGTCCTCTTCGGACTCGCGCTCGTCCTCCAGAGCGTCGCGCGAATCGTCCTCGGTAGCGAGCCCCAGCGAGCGAGCATCGGAATCCCCGGCTCGAGCATCCCGGTGGGCCCCGCTGTGCTGTCGTTCTCGCGGGTCGTCACATTCGGCGTCTCGGTCACCCTGATCGTCGGGGTCTGGGCGTTCCTCAGGTACACGACGACGGGACTCGCGATCCGAGCGACCGCACAGAACACCGACGCGGCTCAGTACATGGGCATCGACACCGGCAGGATCTACATCATCACGCTCGGCCTCGGAACGGCGCTGGCGGGCGCGGCCGGCGCACTGCTGTCGATACTGTTTCCCTTCACGCCGTACGCGGGCTGGTCGTACCTGCTCAAGGCGTTCGCCGTGGTCGTCCTCGGGGGCGTGGGAAGCGTCATCGGGACGCTCGTCGGCGGGCTGGTTCTCGGAGTCTCGGAGAACGTCGGCGTGCTCTTCGTCGGCGGCGGATACCGGGACCTGATCAGTTTCAGCATCTTTCTGGCCGTCCTCCTGGTGCGACCCCAGGGACTGTTCGGCACCTCGGGAGGTGAGGAGTGATGGCGGAGTCCGAACGGGGGAGCTTCGTCCGCGCGTTGCTCAGCGATCGTCGTCGAGTGGCGATCTCGATCGGCGCCGTGCTGGCGTTCGCGGCGGTGCCGTTCGTCACCGAGCGGTGGCTCGCGCAGGTCTTCTTCCGCGTGCTCATCTTCGTGATCCTCGGCGTCTCCTGGGATCTCATCGGCGGTTACGCTGGCCAAATCTCGCTCGGCCACGCCGCGTTCTTTGGGTTCGGTGCCTACGTCTCCGCCTGGCTGACGACGCCGACCCGAGCCGGTTTCTCCGAGTCGGTCCAGTCGCCGGTGATCGTGGCCCTCATCGGCGGCGCGCTCGCCGCGGGACTCCTAGCGCTCGCCATCGGCCCGGCTATCTTCCGACTGACCGGTCACTACTTCGCCATCGGGACGCTCGCGCTCGCGGCGATCATCGAGCGGGTCCTGTCGAACGAGCGCGGCATCTCCGGAGGGTCGAGCGGCTACTTCGTCAACTCGAGCTACGATCACGAGCTGCTGTTCCTGCTGACGCTGGCGATAACGGTCGCGACGGTGCTCGTCTCCTACTACGTCGTCACGAGTTCGTGGGGGCTGGCGATGCGGGCGATCCACGACGACGAGGCGGCGGCCAGCAGCCTCGGTATCAATCCGCTGAAGTACAAGCTGATCGCGTTCGGCATCTCCTCGGCCATGGCCGGGATGGCGGGCGGACTCTACGCCCAGTACACGCTGTACCTCAATCCGGCGGACGTGCTCGGCATCGAGTGGATGGTGGAAGCGCTCGTCGTCGTCGTCCTCGGCGGAATGGGGACGGTTACTGGACCCGTCCTGGGAGCCGGACTGTTCGTCGGACTGGACCAGCTCCTCAGCGAGGTGGCCAGCGGCTACTCGACGGCGATCGAGGGGCTGCTCATCATCCTCTTTATGATCTACATGCCGAAGGGGCTCTACGGTGTCATCTCCGATCGCGTCGGCGAACCGTCCGGCGGCGATCCGCCGAGCGGGAGCGTCCCCACCCCCGACGAAACGGCGAGCGACTGAGGGACCGTTCGAACCGCCCCGCCGTTCTAGTTTTCGTCCGACCCCTCGCGACGGCAGACGCCGGAGCCGGAGTCAGCGTCAGGAGCGACGACCGATCACCCGCCGAGGTACGTCGCCGTGAGGTCGTCGTTCGAGGCGAGTTCGTCGCTGGGACCCGACATGGAGATCCGGCCCGATTCGAGGACGTATCCCCTGTCGGCGACCCGAAGCGCGTTGTTGACGTCCTGTTCGACGATGAGGACCGTCGTGCCGCGATCGGTGATCTCCCCGATCGCCTCGAACACGTCGTCGACGAGCACCGGCGCGAGGCCCAAACTGGCCTCGTCGAGCAGGATCAGGTCCGGATCGCTCATCAGTCCCCGGCCGATCGCGAGCATCTGCTGTTCGCCGCCCGAGAGGGTCCCCGCCTGCTGGTCCGTGCGCTCCTCAAGACGCGGGAAGACGTCGTAGACGAACGAGAACCGCTCGTCCGCCTCGTCGGGGTTCGTGTACGCGCCCAGGCGAAGGTTCTCCGCGACGGTGCTCTGTGTGAAGATCTCGCGCCCTTCGGGGACGTGGACGACCCCTTTCGGAACGACCTCGTCCTGATCGAGGTCACCGATCGACGTCCCCCTGTACCGGACCGCTCCCGTCTCGGGCGTCAGCGGCCCGCAGATCGTCTTCAGCACCGTGGTCTTTCCCGCGCCGTTGGCCCCGAGCAGCGCCACCGTTTCGCCCTCCGCGACGTCGAAGCTCACGTCCCAGATCACCTGAACGTTACCGTACGCGACGTCGATTGCGTCGACTTCGAGCAGCGTCATCGTATACCGTGAGTCTCTCAGTACAGGGATAAAAATGTGCCTCCGCGACCGGGACCGATCCGCCGCGCGGGCGGCCGAGAACCGATCGTTGGCGGGCGATTCCGAACGGCGACGACTCGATTTCTCTCCTCAAACTGGTTCCCCGGCCCCCGATCGCCGGCGGACGGCGGTACCCGCAGATCACAACTACTATGAGAACGTGCTGCGTTGTCACGCGGCATGAGCGGGATTACGCGGGAGGCCCCGGTACTGATAGCCGGCGCCGGCCCGGTCGGAATGACGGCCGCACTGGCACTGAACGCGCGCGGAGTGGACGCGACGATCCTCGAGGCCGACCCGGAAGGCCGGGATCGGTCCGGGAGCCGCGCCATCTACGTCCACGGCTCGACGCTGCGGACGCTCGAGCGAATCCACCCGGGATTGGGGACCGACCTCGTCGACGAGGGGCTCGTCTGGCCGACGCGACGGACCCTCTACCGAGGCACGGAGGTGTTCAACCGGACGTACGACTCACCCGGCGGCTCGGGGGACATCCCCCACTTCACCAGCGTCCCCCAGGTCGTGACCGAGCGGTACATGCTCGACGCACTGGACGAGGCCGGGATCGACGTCCACTGGGAGGCCGAAGTCGAGACCGTCGACTCCTCCCCGGACGGCGTTCGCGTCGAGACCGCGGACGGCCGCGAGTGGGACTGTGAGTACCTGATCGGCGCCGACGGCGGCGGATCTACCGTCCGCAACGAGATCGGGGTGAACTTCGAGGGCGACCAGTCGGCGAACCACTTCATTATCGCCGACGTCGACGAGGTCGAGGACGACCCGCTCCCGCTCGAGCGGGTGTTCCACTACGACGCGCCCGAGGCCGACGGACGGAACGTGCTGCTCGTCCCGTTTACCGGCGGCTGGCGCCTCGACATCCAGTGTTACGAAGACGACGATCCCGAGGAGCTAAGCGGCGACGAGCGGATGCGCACGTTCGTCCGCGACGTCATGGGCGAGCGGTACGAGGACAACGTGTCGTGGGTGTCGTCCTACCGGTTCCTCCAGGTGAACGCGGACTCCTTCGTGGACGACCACCGTCGAGTCCTCTTGGCCGGCGAAGCGGCCCACCTGCTGGCGCCCTTCGGCGCCCGCGGAATGAACTCCGGCGTGGCGGACGCCGACGAGGCGGCGTCGGCCGTCGCCGTCGCGATCGACGCGAGGACCGAGGCGGTCGCCCGCGACGAGGTGGAGCTGTTCGCCGCGCGCCGGGAGAAGGCCGCCGAGTACAACATCGGGGCGGCCGGACAGGCCCTCGAGTACCTCCAGGGCGACGACCCCGTGACGGTGTTGCGAAAGGAGATCGCCGCGGAGATGGCCGACTACTTCGAGGCCGCCGGCGAGTGGCTCGACGACGCGCCGTACGGCCCGCACGGCACCCCGCCGATCGTCTCGACGGGGAGCTACTGATCCGTCTCCCGGCTGAACGCGGTTTCGCTTCTCTCGTCCGTTTCGGCGGATATCGACGGTCTCCGGCCGTCCGATTCGAAACCCGGCGATCGGTGCGCCCGTCAGCGTAGCTCCAGTCGCTTCGCGACCCAGTGATCGCGGCCGGCCAGCACGAACTCCTCCTCGTCTTCGAAGTCCGTCGTCTCGGCGATGAACTCGTGCCACTCGCCGTGGGGAACCGTCTCGAGGTCCGCGGCCGAGTCGGCGTCGCTCGGACTCGCCAGCACCAGCTCGTCGAACGAGTCGTACCGGGTGCGTTCCCGCACGAAGCGCTCGTCGAACACCTCGGTGATCGGGATCGTCTCGTCCTCGTCGTAGACGTCGGACGCGTCGGGAAGGTCGTCACGCTGTGCTGCGATCGCTTCGAGATCTGTTTCGCGCGCCATGGTCACACTCCTCGTCGAGCCCACGTAAATCCATCTCATTCGCCGTCGGGAGGGACGACGGTGACGGAGATTCCTCGGCGCGCGGCGCGGGAGCACCCGTTCTGACGGCTCGAGCGGACGGGCCGGTTTCGCCGCTCGGGATCCCTACCCCGCATCCGAGCCCCCGACGAAACAGCGTCGACGGACTCGGAAAAACGCGAGCGCGCTGCCGATCGGCGTCCCGATCCACCCTTCAGTCCGCCGTCCCCTCGACGCTCGCCTCGAACACCTGCTCCGACGGGAAGACGCCGCGGCAGTCCTCGCAGACCATCTGCCGCTGGATCGCGTACTCCCAGAGCTTTCCGCCGCAATCCAAGCAGTCGAAGTGGGCTCGGACGAACGGGTCCTCGTCGACGTACGGGTTGTCGAACTCGGCCATACGGGCTACCTAGGGCGACGATCTATAAGAGTATTGCCCAGTCGCCCGCTCGCGTAGGACGGAAACGGCGCAGTCAGCGCCCCGATCGAACGAATCCGGATTACTCGGAGACCTCGGCCTCGGCGTAGAAGTTCATCGACTCGAGGATCGGCCGATCGGTCATGCCCAGCAGGATCGCCTCGTCGTCGGGTTCGTGGTGGTGCGGGCTGTCCGGCGGTACGACGAAGAGGTCCCACGTGTCCCACTCCAGGGCCTCGCCGTCGACGTGGGTTGCGCCTTCGCCCTCGATGACGAAGTAGACCTCCGTCGAGTTGTGGAAGTGCGCGTCCGTCGGGCCGTCGTTCAGCAGCTGGGCGCGGAAGGACATCGTGGGGAACAGCGGCGGCTCCCCCGTGGCCGGGTTGACGTACGCGAGGCTGTACCCGTCGTAGGGGTCGGGATCGTCGTTGTCGGCGTACTGGTGGAGCGACTCGAGCATCTCGTCCCAGCCGAAGCGGTACGGCGGCGTCGGCTCCTTGGTCCCCTGGAACGGCCCGGGGATGGAGCCGTCGTTCTCCTCGTTCGAGGGGCGGCCGCGGCCGTACTGGGAGTCCCAGTACCCCTGCGTCTTCGTGACCGGCTGGCGCTCGAGTTCGTGGTTTTCGAAGACGTGGGTGTTGTTCAGCGTGTCGAGGAACAGCGGCAGGTCCAGGACGTCGAGCCACGCGGCGGTCTCGTCGGAGTCGTTGACGTGGTCGTGCCACTCCCACTGGGGCGTCGTGATAAGGTCGTTGTCCTTCATCGGGAACTCCTCCCCGGCGACGACCGTCTTCATGTCCTCGTGCCCGTCGATGGTAAAGCGCAGGGCGCTGGCGGCGTGGCGGTGTGCCGGCGCGGTTTCCCCGGGCGAGACCGTCTGGACGCCGACGTAGATCGTATTCGAGACGGCGTGTTTCGCGTTGATCGGGACCGCGACCCGCCGCTGGAAGCCCGGCGGAAGGTCGGCGATCGGAACGTCCTCCTCGATGCCGTCGATGGCGGCCTGGATGTCCGCCCACTTCCAGATGTTCGGCTCGAGGTCGTCGAGGAGGTGTCCCATCTCTTCTTCCACTTCCCAGAGCGGGCGGAGATCGTTCTGCTCGAGGATACTCCGCGTGTCGGAACTCAGTTCTAGGAGCTCCTCTGGCTCTTGCTGTGCCATATCCGAATATATGTCAAACGACGCCATAAGTGTGTTGGAGGGGGCGATCGCCGCGCGAGCGAACGGGGCCGATCTGGCCGTTCTCGTCCGAATCGGAGATCCGTCCCCCGACGATCGGTCGGCCGCGCCGCCGGGCGAGAGGGGATTATTTATATGGACCTGTGACAGTACATCTACCATGCGATTCGTCAGGTTCAACGACGACCGACTGGGCTTGCTCACGGACGACGACGGCGTCGTCGACGTCACCGACCGTCTCGGCCTCGAGACGAACGACCCGCTCGCGGAGTACGCGAAGAAGGGCCTCGACGCGAGCGAGTACGCCGACGAGGACCGCGACTACGACATCGAGGACGTCCGGATCGAATCGCCCGTTCGCCGGCCGGGGAAGGTGATCGCCGCACCGCTGAACTACGAGAACCACGTCGAGGAGGCTATCGCCGACAAAGACATCGTCACCGAGGAGTGGTTCACGATCGAGGACAAGGGCTACTTCCTCAAGGCGCCCTCGAGCGTCGCCGGGCCCGAGGACGGGATCGAGCTCCCCTTCACCGACCGCCGGGTCGACCACGAGATCGAACTCGCGTTCGTCATGGGCGAAGACGTCAAGGACATCGACAGCGACGACGTCTGGGACGCGATCCTGGGCTATACGATCCTGCTCGACGTCTCCGTCCGGGGCGATCAGGACCGCTCGAACCGCAAGTCCTACGACACGTTCACCATCATCGGCCCGTGCGTCGCGACCCCCGACGAGGTCGGCGACCCGCACGACCTCGAGATGGAGCTGCAGCTCAACGGCGAGACCCGCCAGCAGGAGAACACGGGCGGCATGATCTACAGCTGCGCCGACGTCGTCGAGTACGCCTCGATCGGGATGACCATCGAAGCGGGCGACGTGATCACGACCGGAACCCCGGAGGGGGTCAGCGCGATCGCCGGCGGCGACACGATAGACGCCGCGATCGAGAACGTGGGCTCGATGACCGTCGAGGTGACCGATCGCGACCTCGCGTTCGAGGACATCCGCGTCGAGAAGAGCCAGCAGGGGAACTGACCGCGTCCGAACCCGACGCCGAACCGACCGTCCTGTTCCGCAGCGGCGTCCGCGAGTTACGGCTCGTCTTCGAGGGAGACCAGCGCGTCGAGCGCGACCGCCCCGTCCGACCGCGCCAGCAGCGGGTTGACCTCGACCTCCCGAACCGCCTCGCGCTCGACGAGCAGGTCCCCGACGGTGACGATCGCCTCCGCGACCGCGGTCCGGTCGACCGCGGGAGCGCCGCGGTAGCCGTCGAAGAGCGGCGACGCCTCGAGTTCGCAAGTCATCTCCACGGCCTCGGCCGTCGAGACCGGGGCGATCCGCCGGCTGACGTCCCGCAGCACCTCGACGGTGATTCCGCCGAGGCCGACGAGGACGGTCGGACCGAACGACGGATCGCGCGCACCGCCGACGATCACCTCGAGTCCCGCCTCGACGTCGAGCCCCTCCTCGACGAGGGCCGCCGCGTCGATACCCCGATCGGCCGCGGCCTCGAAGATCCGCGTCGCAGCCGCCCGAACCGAGCCGGCGTCGTCGAGTCCGACGGCCACGCCGGCACCGTCGGCCCACTCGCTCTTGTGCTGGATCGTCGGCGAGGCGACCTTGACGACGACCGGGTAGCCGAGACGGGCGGCCGCTTCGACGGCGTCGTCGGCCGAGCCGACCGTCTCGCCGCCCGGCACCGGGAGACCGCGATCGGCGATTAGCCCCTTGGCCTCGGACTCGGTCAGTGCGGTGCGGCCGTCCGCCAGTGCAGCCTGAATAGGGTCCCGCGCGCCGGCCGGATCGGTCTCAGTCATCCGCCTGCACCTCCTCGTCCCCGCCGGCGACTGCCTCCGGCTCCCGGTTTCGCAGCGCGTACCGGACGAGGGCCGCGGCCGCGTCCGCCCCCCGCTCCGGCGTCCGGTAGGTCGGGATCCCGAGCGCCTCGATCTCCGCGAGTTCGTTCCGTACCACGGCTTTGGGGCCGCCGGTCGCGAAGACGATCGGCTTGTCGACCTCGGCCACGAGCCCCTCGAGGGCGTCGATCGGGTAGCCGATGGCCCCCTCGTACAGTTCGTAGACGAGCGCGACGTCGACGTTCTCGTCGCGCGCGACGGCGTCGACAATCTGCCCGAATTCGGGCATCGGCCGGCCCGTGTCGACCGGATTCGCCGAGTACGTCATGCCGGGCAGGAGCTCCTCGACGATCTCTCGGGTCTCCGCCGTGAGCGTCGGCAACTCCGCCCCGGCGGCCTTCAGGCGGTCCGCGATGGCGATCCCGGGACCGGCCTGCGCGGTGACGACGCCGACGTTCGGACCGTCGGGCCGGGGGCAGGACGCGAGCGCCGTCCCGGCGTCCAGCAACTCGGCGACCGAGCGGACGGTCGGGACGCCGTACTGGGCGAATCCGGCCTCGTACAGCTCGTACCGGCCGGTCAGCGCGCCGGTGTGGGACTCGGCGAAGTCGCCCACGTCCTGCTCGCCGACGTTGTAGGCGACGATCGGCGTCCCCGCCGCGCGACAGGTTTCGAGGAGACCCCGCGCGTCGTCCGTCCCCTCGACGTGCAGCAGGATCGCGTCGGTCCGCTCGTCCGCATCGAAGTGCTCGACCGCCTCCCGGAAGCCGACGGTGGCCCGGTTGCCGAGGCCGACCATCGCGGAGACGCCGCGCCCTTCGTTCTCCGCTCGGAACGCGAGGGCGTACGCGAGCCCGCCGCTCTGGGCGACGATCGCCACGTTCCCCGAGGGGATCGCGTCGACGTCCGTGGCGAACGTCGCGTAGAGACGATCGGCCGGGCGCAGAAACCCGCTCGTGTTCGGCCCGAGGACGTGGACGTCGCCCTCGATCGCGGCCTCGACGAGCCGCCCTTGCAACCGCTCTCCGTCCTCGCCCGCCTCGGCGAAGCCGCCGGCGAAGATTACCGCGCCGCCGATCCCGGCTTCGCCGCATTCCTCGATGACGTCCGGAACGATCGGCGCCGGCACGCACAGCAGGGCGAGGTCGACGTCGTCGCCGACGTCGGTCACCGAGGGGACGAACTCCCGATCGAATACCGTTCCCGACGCCGACGGATTGACCGGGTAGACCGGCCCGTCGAACTCGATCGCGTTCCGCATCGCTTCGTATCCGATCTTTCCGGGCGTCTCCGAGGCCCCCACGACGGCGATTCCGCTCGGGTCGAATAGGCTCGTCACGGCCATACGCGCCCTGTTAGTTCACCGGGCCCAAGTAGTTTCCCCAGCGCGATCGGACGCGGAACCGATCAGGGTTTCCCGGCGAACTCGACGAACGACTCGAGTTTGTCGCGCGCCCCGGAGCGCACCGAGGAGCCGTGGAAGACCAGCCCCGCGTCGAACTCGTACGCGAGGAGGCGCTCGAGGCCCTCGTCGGCGCGGGCCAGGTCCGCGGAGTAAAACGCCGGCGGGAGGACGAAGTAGTCCGCGGGCAGACCGCGGGCGTCGGAACCGAAGACGGCGTCGCCGAGGACGGCGAAGCCGCGCGATTCGTCGACCAGGGCGTGGTGATCGGGCGTGTGACCCGGAACGTGGACGGCCTCGAACGGGCCGATCTCGTCCCCGTCGGAGAACCGCTCGTCGACGAGCGAATCGTCGACGTCCGTTCCTTCGGGGGCGAACGTTTCGACCGCGTACCGCTCGGTCACGGCCTCGAACCCGCCGACGTGATCGGCGTCGCCGTGGGTGATCACGACGCGCTCGGGATCGACGCCGACGTCCTCGAGCGCGGCGAACAGCGTGTCGGTCGTGTCCGGCAGCCCCGTATCGACGAGCGTCGGGACGTCCGCGTCGACGAGGAACGCGCGGTAGCGGGCCGATCCGTCGTCGCGGAGGGTGACGTCTACGACGTCGGGCAGTATCTCGGCGTACATCAGCACGCCAGTAGATCGCGGGCCGTTATATAACGAGGGGGCCTTCCACGTCGGATCGGCGCCTACGCGCCAAAGAACTCCTCGTAGACCGTGTCCCGCTCGATGGTTCCCGTGTCGGTGCGCGGGAGCAGTTCGTTCGAGACCACGTACTCGCGCGGCCGCTTGAAGTTGGCTAGCCGGTCGTGGTCCTTGCAAAACCGATCGAGGGCTTCGACGTCGACGTTGTCGGAGCCGTATACGACGCACGCGACGCGGTGGCCCCACCGTTCGTCCTCGAGCCCGATCACGACGGCCACCTCGACCTCCTCGTGGGACTCGAGGACGTCCTCGACCTCCTCGGGATAGACGTTCTCCCCGCCACTGACGATCATGTTGTCGACCCTGCCGACGATGTAGAGGTAGCCGTCCTCGTCGACCTCGGCGCAGTCGCCGGTGCGGAGCCAGCCGTCGACGTAGGCCTGTTCGCTCGCCTCGGGGTGGTTCAGGTAGCCGTCGCTCATGCCGGGCCCGCGGGCGATGACCTCGCCGACCTCGCCCGGCTCGACGGTCGCCGACGGATCGGGGTCTTCGTCGGGTTCGGCGGCCTCCACGACCCGGAGCTCCCACGTGAACGACTCCGTCCCGATCGTTCCCGCGTGCTCGTCCTGCGCCGACGGGTGAGCGAAGGTGAGGTTCGGCCCACCCTCGGTCAGCCCGTACGTGTTGTAGATCCCCTCGGTCAGGTGCTCGGACGCCTTCTCGACGAGCTGCTCGGTGACGATCGAGCCGCCGGTCCGGATGTATGAGAGTGTGCGCACGTCGTATCCCGCCTCGGCTTGCGCGTCCGCCAGCGCGTGAAGCTGGGTGGGAACGGCGAGCATCCCCGTCGCGTCGTGCTCCTGGACGAGCCGGAGCGACTCGTCGGGATCGAAGTCGGACTGGACGACCAGGGTCGCCCCCGCCTGGAAGTGCGGAAGGATCCACGCGTCGGCCGTCACCATGTGGTACCACGGCGTCGTGACGAGCGCCACGTCCGTCTCGTCGAGTCCCATCTCCATGACGACCTGCGTACTCCCGTACCACAGCTGCTCCTGATCGAACAGCACCGCCTTCGGCGTGCTCGTGGTCCCGCTCGTGTAGAAGACGCCGTGTTCGTACGCCGGATCCGGTTCGACCGGCTCCGTCGACGCGTTCGCGAGGACCGCCTCGTAGTCCTCGACGTCCTCGCGGTCGATCGATCGCTCCCCCGCGTGGATCCCCGCCTCGAACACCGTCCGATCGAGTAACTCGACGGCCTTCTCGGCGTTCGCGTCGTCGAACAGGACGGTCGACGCCGCCGTCGATTCGAGCATCGACGCGAGGGCACCCGGTGCGGCGCGAAACGGGAGTTGCACGTTCCCGAGTCCCCGCTTCTGGCTCGCAAGCATCGTTTCGATCGCCGTCGACCCGGTGAGCGCGAGGGTCGCGGTTCGTCCCTCCGGGACGCGTTCGTTCAGCGCGTTCGCGAGCCTCGTCGTCCGTTCGTCCAGTTCCTCGTACGTCGTCGACCCTCCGTCGGTGACGATCGCTGCCTTCGTCGGATGACACCTGACGGTTCGCCGGAACGTGTCAATGTAGTTCATCGGTCACGTCGCCTATGTGTGTGACCGGCTACCGAGGGTATTAATGATTATGATACGGCGGAGCGGCGATCGATTTCCGTCGGGGACTCGCGTCGATCGGGGCAGGGCGAGTCGACCGGCGCGAGACGAAACGCGACCGATATAAGGCGGGCGCCGCCGTACGAAGCGGCGTGTCCGAACGCTCGCGTCGGTATCGCAGGATCGCTCGAGGGCTCGGGGTGCACGTGCAGCCGATATTCCTCGTCCCCGCCCCGGCCGTGTCCGCGTTCGGGGCGCTCCTCGCGGACGATCCGACCGGCGAGACCGCCGCGGTCCACGCGCTCGCGGTCGGCCTCGCCGTGTACGTGGCCCACCTCAAGGACGGCTACGTCGATTACTACGTCAGGAGCGAGGACGGCCGCAATCCGCTCGAGCCGGCCGAGATTTGGATCGCGATCGTCGCCGCCATCGCCGCGTTCGCCGTTGCGGTCGGCCTCCTTTGGACGATCGCCGGACTCGCCCCGGTCGCGCTCACCGCGCCGCTGGTCGGTCTCGGGCTGCTCCACGCGCCCTACCTGGACGCGAACCCCGTCACGTCGACCGCGGATTACCCGCTCGGGATCGGCCTCGCGACGGCGGGCGGGTACGCGACGCAAACCGGCACGGTCTCCCCGGCGGTCGCCGCCGTCGCGCTGGCGTTCGTCGTGCAGCTGGCGGGAATCGGCGTCCTCCTCGACCTCCTCGATTATCGCCACGACCGGCTCGTCTCGAAGCGGACGGTACCGGTCGTCCTCGGGCGGGACCGCGCCCCACTGGTCGCCTGGACCCTCGTCGCCGCTGGCGCCTCGCTGGTGGTGCTCGCAAGCAGTCTCGGCGTCCTCCCCCGGCGGGCCGCGCTCGCGGGCGCGTTCCCCGTCGGTGCCTTGCTGCTCTGTCTCCGCCGTCGGTACCCGACCGATCGCGCCGTCCTCGTGTTGATCGCCGCCACGTATCCGTTCGCCGTCGCGCTGTTGCTCGCGATCCGTCCGAATCTGCTCGGATGAGCGGCGGTGAAGGGGCGTCGGCTACCCGTACACGAGGCGGAGCTCGATGTCATCGACGGCCTCGAGCAGCGGTTCGGAGAGCTCCGCTTCGATCCGCTCCTCCGTGACCCGGTTTGCGGCTCCGGCGATCGCCACCGCCGCGATCGGTCTCTCGGACCGGATTACCGGCACCGCGAGAGCGTGTAACCCACGCAAGTCCTCTTGGAAGTTCACTGCATAGCCCCGTTCCCGGACTCGTTCGAGTTCCTCGAACAGCGCAGTTCGGTCGGTGATCGTGTTCTCGGTTCGCGCCGGGAGCCCGCGTCGGTCGACGATGTCTTCGACCTCGCGTTCCGGCAGGTGCGCCAGCATCGCTTTGCCCGCCGAGTTCGCGTGGAGCGGAACCCACCTCCCGATCGTCGAGTCGAACGAAAACGACTCGTTCCGCGGAACCCCGTAGACGAACATCCCCATCCCGTTTTCGGGGACGATGAGCCACACGGTTTCGTCGACATCGTAGGCCAGCTGATCGATCCGCTCCTTCGCCGCGTGGTAGACCTCGTACTGGTTCCGAACGGAGATACCATCGTTGAAAAACTGCAGGCCGAGCCGATACCGGCCGTCCTCGTTGACGACGTACCTGTGTCGCTCAAGGCTAACGAGGTGTTTGTGCACCGTGCTCTTGGCCAGGTCGAGCCTGTCCGCCAGTTCCGTCACCCCCGCGTCGCCGGTTTCCCGGAGGGATTCGATGATAGCGAACAGAGTCTCGTCAGATTTGATGGAACGCCCGTCGGTTTCGTCCCCTTCCATACGCACCCGATACGGCGACTGGGCATATAATATATTTCCAATAATTCGTGTTCGGCCGCCGAGAGGAAAGCGTCGCCGTTCGCTGTGATGAAACACAGTTTCGACCGGCGATCGCGAAAACGGACGATCGACGGGACAAATTTATACAACCGTACTATTGTAATATCCGGTAGGCCATGCACCATGTTAGCGCAATTTCTGACGTTGGCAAGGATCTAGACGTTTCATAACAGCGAACGCAGTATGCTCATTGGTATCAATCTACTCTGAAACACACGGGAACAGCATCGAACCCCTCGTCGCGCGATCCGAAATCAGCGTCTCGATCGGCGAGATGCGTTTCAAATCCGACGGCGGATCTTCTTGGGACGGTATCCGCGACGAATTCGGTAGTTGGAGCGGGAATTAGCACCGTGTCGACACCGCGATCGGCGTAGATTCGAAACCGATCGTAGCGTCGGAAGTCCGGACGCAGAGTCGCCGACCCAGCCGCCGTGTTCCTTCGCCGATCGTCTTCATACGTTGTGAGAGGAAATGTATGTTAGACCTTATACAAGCATCGTCTGCTCCTCGACTTGATATCTCTTTATTCGGCCAGATACACCGGAACCGTACTCTGTGTATCTGTGGGCTGACCACCCGGAAGAGAAGGGATAGCGGTCGTTTCCGTCGTTTCCCTACGTGGAACACCGGAGTGCGCTGCTCGTCTCGAATCGATCGCCAGTACGCTCGAGAAATGGGAGAGGCCAGCTCTCCGCCGGGGCAGAGATCCTGCAACAGCGCACCCTCGAGTCATGATCCTCGCAACGCTGTTTTGTCTTTCTAATAAACATGGCAAGCTACTGGTGAATGAAACGCAGAATCGATCGAATCGTATCCCTCAGGAAGGTCGAACTACGATGCGTGGCATCGGGTAGGAAGGGAGGAGAAGATCATCGATTTCCGGGCTGCAGCTGATTGACGGCGTACGAGCGGTTTACTCGTTCGAGAGAGGCGCCGAAATTTAGAACGCTGCCGCGAGTCCTCCGATGAGACCAGCCGTGATAACGAGTCTCCCGAGGCTTCCGAGAAACGTCGCGGCCGCGAACTTCGCGTAGTCCCGTTCGAGCACGGCAAAGGCGTAGATTGAGATCGTGTCGGGGAAAAACGGGACGGACAGCGCGATCGCCAAGCCGCCGTAGCCGTAGCGTTGTGCGAGTTTGACGGAGCGTTTCTCCGACCACTGTAAGACGTCCCATCTGGACCGCCGTAACCATCGAACGACCGGCCCGGACTGTTTGACTTCTTGGCCGATGTGGAACGCGAACACGCTGCCCGCGGCTTTCCCGGTCGCGCTGACGAGCATGATACTCGAGAGGTGTGCCCACGAAGGGAGACCGAGATCGAGTGGCGCAATCAGGACGATTTCGCTGGGTCCCGGCAGGGCGAACGCGATCAGAAACGAGTAGACGAAGATTATGCCCATCCCGGGCCATCCTGTTGCTGATTCGACGATCGTCTCAAATCCCCCGAGGAATAAGAGTGGGAGGTTCTCAAGCATGAGCAACAGTGGAATACGCGACGTGTACATATGGGATTACCTCTTTTCGTCTCCGTTATTGCCGTCTCCATTGAACGTCGAATATGTATCGATGATTCCATCGATACGGGCGCCGCCGTTCACCTTCTCTATGTCGCGAACACGAACGAGCCCAGCCTCGTCCGCCTCGGCGAGCAGGTCGTCGACGTGTTTGAGCGAGGGGCAACGAGTGAGTGTTCTGGAGCCCGGCGAGTGCGTTATTCGAACGCCTCGCGAAGCGCTTTGCCGGCGCGCTCCTGTACATCGCTCCCCGCCTCGATCGCGGGAAACGGGTCCGCAAGCTGGCTCATGTTAGCGAAGTCGTGAATCATATCTTCGTAGTGAGTATGCTCGACGGGAACGCCCGCATCGGCGAGCGCTCTCCCGTACGCGAACTGTTCGGTCCGGAGCGGGTCGTACCCGGAAGAATACATGGTTACGGGCGGGAGTTCGGCGAGAACCCGTTCGGGAGCCCGTAGCGGGGAGGCTCGCATGTTCGCTCCGTCGATATCGTCGCGGAGGTAGTGATTCCAGAACCAGACCATTCCCCGGGTCGTCAAGAAGTAATTATCCGCGTTTATCTCGTACGATTCGGTGTCGAAGGAGTGGTCGGTGACGGGATAGAACAGCAGTTGATAGTCGATCTCCGGGGCGCCGAGATCCTTCTCGATGGCCATCTGTGCGACCACCGTCGCCAGGGTGGCTCCCGCACTCTCACCAGCGACGGCTACCCCCGCACCGGCGCCCAGTTCCGTAGCGTTGTCGGCGGTCCATTTCGTCGCCAAGTAGGCGTCTTCGACGGCTCCGGGGAACGGGTGTTCCGGCCCTTTTCGGTAGTCGACGGAGACGACGACGCACTCGCCGTTAGTTGCCAGCGAGCGAGCGACTTTGTCGTGGGTGTCGATGTTACCGACGACCCACCCGCCACCGTGGAAGTAGACGACTGCAGGGAGCGTTCGGCCCGGCTCCGGATCGTAGATTCGCACGCGAATGTCCCGCGCGTACGCCGGAATCTCCCGTTCGTCTACCGAAGCGACCGGTTCGGGTTCGACGTCCGGAGTGAACAGGTCACCGAGGAGCGTGCGGGCTTGTTCGGGCGACAGCTGCGTAAGGTCGGGCGCCCCTTCGGCTTGTAGCGTATCTAGCAGTGCTTGTGCGTCCGAATCGAGTCGTTCAGCGCGGAGACCGCTGGAGTCGACCGCTGAGCGCGTGTAATCGATCTGCATCATGCGTTTCTCACATCTCGTGACCTGAAGCCGTACAACCGCATCGTCCATCGTTCAGCAACAACTGACGACTTGGTCACGTCAGCCGTCTCCGCCGACGCAGATGACGATTGTTACTGTTCCACGCAATATTGGCAAGCTTCCGTTACCAACCGAGATCGATTCCGCGTGATATCGCGTAAATGGCCTGCTGTCTGCCGAATATATGGACGACCATGTAGTCGGATCGAGCAGTCCAGTAGCTCGTTCGGGACCTGTTGGAGAGCGATCGGAGGATCCGCGTCGCGTTAATGGCTGACTGTTGGGGGGTTGTGAGATGGATCGTCGAGAAAACAACCACCCGGTCTCTGGGAGTGATAGTATTGATACCGCCGAGTCAGGGTGTGCGCTTCGAACGGTCTCGCTCAAATCTACTGTATACTCAGTCAGAGAAACTTCTCTCCGTATTGATATCATCGCTACTCTTTTTCGCCCGGATCCGTTCCACCAAACGAACCCCAAGCAGCCATTCCGGCCAGGTGAGTTCGCGTCGCTCTCGGTCTCGGTCGGGGAAGCTCCGGATTTCAGTCATACTGTAATTCACGAGCGCAACGAACACGACGCCGCCCACGGTATTCCCGAGGACGACCGGGACGAAGAACTCGAAGAAAACGGTGAAAAACCCGGCCTCGCCGGCGAACGCGAGGAACAGCACTTCGCAAGCGCCGACGACGCAGTGAAACAGCTCCGTGGCGGGGATCGTAAACATGATCAAGTAAACGAGGAAGAATCGCGAGAGGGTGTCTCGCGCGGCGTGTACGAGCCAGACCATCGTTGCGACGAGTCCGCCGGCGAATACGCCCTTATAGAAAAGCGCCGACCACGAGATACTCAGCGCGTGTTCGCCGAATTGCTGGGCCGTCTCGGCGGTCGCCGGGGGAAAGACGCTCGTCGTGGCGAGAAGATACGCGACGATTCCCGCACCGATGACGTTCGCGGCGAGAACGATCATCCAGAGGCGAAGGAGCTGTGGAAGGCTTGCGAATCGCGTCAGGACGAGTGTGACCGGTGTTAGCGTGTTTTCGGTGAACAACTGGTAGTTCCCGAGAACGATAATGACGAAGCCGATCGGATAGAGGAGGTTTCCCATCCCGGTTGGGTCGTCCGGATAGGCCGTCGTCATGGCTGCTCGCGCGAGGAACGTCCCCCCGACGCTGAGACCGGCAGCGAGGCCGCTGAAGAACAGCAGTTGTTTGCTCCGTTCGACATCTTCGTAGGCGGTCGCCGTTACGCGTTGGAAAATTTCATCCGCAGAAAACCGATCGCGAACCGCTTCGCCGGCTGCGGGCGCGCCCAGGCGGGATCTGTCGATCGTCTCTCGAAGCTCTCGATTCTCTAGTTGCATCGAGCGTTCGATATCGGTCAGGTTTCCTGCGCTCGCGATCGTCGCGAGTAACGAGTCAAACGTGAGTGGGCCATCGTAGCGCTCACCGTTAATGTAAAAGGTCGGAACTCCGTTCACGCCGCTGCGCACGCCGCTCAGCATGTCCTCTTGGATCCGTTCTTCGTACGTCTCAGCGTCTAACTCGTCCGTGAACCGATCGATGTCGAGATCCAGTTGCTCAGCGTACCCGACGAGATCATCCCGAGCGAGTGCGTTCTGGTGTTGATAGAGGAGATCGTGCATCTCCCAGAACCGACCCTGCGCGCCCGCAGCCTCGGCAGCTTCCGCTGCCTGTTGTGCGCGCGGGTGTTGTTGCGTTAACGGAAAGTTCCGAAACACGAGCCGGAGCCGAGTGCCGACCCGGTTTTGAATCCGCTGGATGACTGGGTAAGCGTCCCCGCAGTACGGGCATTCGTAGTCGCTGTATTGGACGAGCGTCACCGAAGCCTCGTCGGTTCCGCGGATATGATCGCGTCCGCTGACTGGCATCGTTAGCGTTGGCGTTTCGACTTGGCTCATCTGTTTTCTCTCCTTATGGTATCATCGCTGACGATAATCACGCGAATCTCGCAAGTTAGAGCGCTCGTTGGATCGCAGCCGATAGCAGGGATGTCGACCACGACCCGTCGTAGCGTTCACCGTTGATGTAAAACGTCGGCGTTCCGTTGACCCCCGAACGAGCCCCGCCGATGAACTGTTCGTGGATTCGCTCTTCGAAGGCGTGGCTCTCAACGTCGCGCCGGAACCGCTCGGAATCGAGACCGAGTTGGTCGGCGTACGTACTCAGCGACTCGTCGTCGAGGGCGTCCTGATGCTCGTAAAGCAGATCGTGCATCGCCCAGAACTCCGCTTCGCCCTGCGCTCCGGCAGCTTCGGCCGCCTCGGCGGCGTGCTGGGCGTGTTCGTGCACGTGGGTGAGCGGGAAGTTGCGAAAGACGAATCGCAGGTCGTCTTCGAACCGGTCCTGCACTTCCTTGATAACAGGATACGCCTGACCGCAATACGGACACTGGTAGTCGCCGTACTCGACGAGCGTTACGGCGGCGTCGTCGGGGCCCTGCCGGTGGTCGTCTTCACTTACGGGAACAACCAATCGGGAGACGTCCGATTGGATCGATCCACCGCTCATCGACTCTCTCCCACCTCGATGGTCGAGGAGAGGGCTTCGAGTTCGCGAAGGATACCGTCGGCACCCGGATTAATTCCGACCGGGGAGACGTGGCTCCACTGAATGATACCGCCGCCGTCGATGACGAACAACGCCCGCTTGCTTGTCCCGACGTCATCGCGATACACGCCGTAAGCTTTTGCGACGGCGCCTTTCGGCTCGAAATCTGCGAGCAATGGGAAGTGAAGACTCCGATCTTCCCCGAAGGAGTGGTGACACCAGACGCCGTCGACCGAAATTCCGAGCAGTTGCGCCCCGTGAGCTTGAAACTCCGGGAGGAGCTGGTTGTACAGCGACATCTGGTCGCCGCAGACCGGACTCCAATCGGCCGGATAGAACGCAAGGACGACCGGCTGACCGTGAAAATCGCTGAGTGAAACTGTCTGATCCGGCGTAGTCGGGAGCGTAAACTCCGGTGCACGCGTCCCAGCGGACAGCACCTCGCGGTGAGTCTCTCCGCACGGGATATTATAGTGATCAGTGCTCATAATTGATTGACAAGAGCCTTACGCGCACCACGTATATAAATTAGTTACCAGTGGCTGTTTTGGCCGCCAGCACCGATAGCAAGTCCTGTTCGCCACTCCAGGCGCGCCAATGACCACGCCGGAACGGAGTACGGCAGACGGGAAGGGTGCTCCGATGAACGATGCCGTATGTGAAGATCGAAAGCACGCGCAAATCGGCTGACCGTCATGTCTTACGTTCTGGGCAGGGGAGAGCCGAGCACGGATGAGGCGTTACTTTCGACAGCGAGAGATCGCCCGAAAGAGACCGTATGTCCCGATCGACGGAGCGAGGTGGCGAGCTATCCCTGGTCGCTCTCGGCGATCAAGTTTTCAAAGCCGGTCATGATCGGCGGTGGGGCTCCAGTAGGAACCATCATCGATTTACGCGTCTCAGCCCCGCTCGGATGCCAACGATTCCCACGAACAGGGCTATCGCGCCGATGACCGTCCACTGCGCTGATCGTCCGGTGATCGGTTCGCAGTCTGCGACGCACAAAACGGGACCGATCTGGACGATTCCGAGACCTTGGACTACCCATAACATCCCGAGAAGCGCCACGATGGCGCCGAGGGTTGTCATCACAGCCGCTTTCGCGTTCATGTTTCAGCACACCTGAGACGTATCCTCGCTCGAGATTCCAACGCGGATGATGAGTCATACGCTCCTCGATCGATTCGGCTGTCGGCTTCGGTACGGTTCACCGGCGTGGCAGTTCCGCGCACGAAGGGTCCGGACGGACTACCACCGAGACCCAGCGTTTCGATCTCGTCGAGAGCGACGGGGCTTGCTGCGATCAAATCGTCCGTTCTCCGATCGAGATGGGAGCCGTTGACGGCCCGTTTCCAGAGCTCACTGCTTCGAGATCGCGCGAGATATCGCCGGTGTTCAGCAAGATCAAAGCGCTCAGAGAGCGCGGAGACGATCGGCTGACCGGGAGTCGGTGGTTTCGCGTCCGTCCTGTTCGTGTTGCTTCGTTCAACTTTTCTGCTCGACATGGGGTAGTGATACGAACGAGCCGCCCCCACATACCAATGACGCCACACATCTGCACCGCCTGCACGAGCGAGTATTCGACGTCGATCGCGAGCATATCAACTATCAATACTAGCAATCTGTTTCTCGAGAGCGTTCAGAGAACGATCCCCCTCGTCCCGGACGGTCGGATTCAGTCTATTAGCCCATCTCGACTACGTATGAGTCGATAGATTCGATTTTTGCGCCCTTCGTGTGTCCCTCGAATTCGAACACTTCACAGAATGCGTGGGTGTCTCCGCTGTCGGCGGTTATGACACCGGTCACAGCGGCCATATCTCCGTGGGTGATGATGTTGTTGACCGTTATCTCGGAGATTCCGTCGAGGAAGAGATCCATCGAGTCCACGACGCTCTGACTTCCGTCGAGTGTTTCCTCACCGATGATCGCCAACCGAACATCATCGGTGAGCATCGAACGAATCGCCTCCTCGTTGCGCTCTACGAACGCGACGTAAAAGTCCGAGAGGAACTGCTTTCTGGGCGAGTTGCCACAGTCCTCTTCGATCGAAATTTCGGGCATGGCGTGTGTGTCTGTTCGATCCGGTTGCTCTCGGTTCTTCATAGAAGTTCGTACGCGAGAACTATAGATAACGCTTCGCTGAAACGGAGTTTAGTAAACGTATTGATTGATATCAGTTGGCTGCGTGAGCGATTCTCACAAAATGACCACAGTGACTACTCACACCACAAATGTGATATAATCACAGACAGGAATGGAATAGCAACTATTATTAATCATTATCCCAGTGTTAATAATCAGGCATCGCGTGAATTCGAAAAACGTCGATCGATCGGATCCGTCTCAACCCGCCCCACAGCATCGAGAAATCCGAAGTTTTACAATCAAAGTTTCACTATTACAACTTAGTTTGATGGAACGGACGATAGATGCTGATCGATTTCGAAACGACGATACCTGCCGCGAGCGGTCGAGAGCTGCACTTATTCGCCGAACGCCGCTGCGAACGAGATGCACTCGAGCGGGCAGCCGCGACGACAACTGCGACGTCTCGGGACGGCGGAACCGACGACGTCCCGATTGCGCCCGTCGCTCGTGTGACCGCGTTCGAACGCGATCGTCAGCCCCCGTCCGGCACTAACCCCGATGCTGCGCGCCCTCTTCGTCCGGTTTGGATCGCTGTCGTCGGTTCTACTCGGCGTCTCGCTGATCACGTACGGATTCGTGTTTCTGACGCCCGGCGATCCGGCGTACACGATCCTCAGAGAGCAACGCCAGAGCCCGCCATCGGAATCCGAGGTGGCGAGCTTTCGGGCCGAACGCGGGCTGGACGAACCGTTCCTCGTCCAGTACGGCTCGTGGCTCACCGACGCGCTCCGGGGCGATCTCGGCACGTCGTACTACCAGTCCGAGCCCGTCACGTCGCTGGTGCTCGCGCACCTGCCGAACACGCTCGAGCTCGCGCTGGCAGCGACGGCCGTCTCGGTGCTGCTCGCCGTCCCGCTGGGCGTGGTAAGCGCCGTCCACCGCGATACCTGGATCGACCAAACCAGCCAGATCGCCGCCCTGGTCGGCGTTTCGATGCCGAACTTCTGGCTCGGCTACCTGCTGATCCTCGTCTGTTCGCTCTGGCTCGGGCTGACGCCCGTCGCCGGCGCGGGGACGCTCGAGCACCTCGTGTTGCCCGCGATCACGCTCGGCACCGGGATGGCTGCAATCGTCACGCGACTCGTTCGAACGTCGATACTCGAGGTGCTGGAGGCCGAGTACGTCGACACCGCGCGCTCGAAGGGCGTTCGCGAACGGCTCGTGGTCTACAAGCACGCGCTCCGGAACGCCCTCATCCCGGTCGTAACGATCGTCGGGCTCCAGTTCGGCTTCGTCATCAACGGAGCCGTCGTCGTCGAGGCCGTCTTCCAGCGGCCGGGGCTGGGAACGCTGCTCGTCGACGCCGTCTTCGCCAGGGACTACCCGATCGTGCAGGGCGTCGTCCTCGTGACGGCCGTCGCGTTCGTCCTCACTAACCAACTCGTCGATCTCGCGTACGTCGCGCTCGATCCGCGCATCGAACGGGGTGAGCGATCGTGAGCGACCGCAACGCTGGGTCCGAATCGGCGACGGGGGTGACCGGACTCCTCGAGCGCGGTCGCCGTCTCGTTCGCTATCGACCCGCCGTCCGGACGAACGGCTCGATCCGTCTCGGCGGCGCCGTGGTCGGGCTCCTCGTGATCGTCGCCGTCGTCGGCCCGATCGTGTCTCCGTACGATCCGACCGCCCAGGCGCTCGAGAATCGACTGCAGGGCCCGTCGCTCGCCCATCCCCTCGGGACCGATCCGCTCGGCCGCGACGCGGCGACGCGGCTCGCGTACGGGGCCCGCGTCTCGCTGGCGCTGGCGCTCGTGGCGACGACTATTCGGGTCGGTATCGGAACGACGGTCGGACTGCTCGCGGCGACGGGCGGTCGCGTCGTCGACGCCGTGTTGATGCGACTCGTCGACATCCAGCTCGCGTTTCCGGGACTCGTGCTCGCGCTGGTGATCGCCGGCGTGCTCGGACCGAGCCTTCGAAACGTCGTCATCGCGCTTTCGGTCGTCGGCTGGGCCTCGTACGCGCGGGTCGTCCGTGGGAGCGTCCTCGCCGTCAAGGAGCGGCCGTTCGTCCAGACTGCCACGCTCTACGGGACGCCGTGGCACCGGCTCGTCCGGCGACACCTGTTGCCCCACGTCGTCAGTCCGGTGTTGGTGCTGGCGACGCTGAACCTCGGTACCGTCGTGCTCGCCGCCACCGGCCTCTCCTATCTCGGCCTCGGTGCGCAGCCGCCGACGCCCGAGTGGGGCACGATGATCGCCGACGGCCGAAACTACCTGCGATCGGCCCCGTGGCTCGTCACCGCCCCCGGCGTCGCGATCATGCTGCCCGTCATCGGCTTCAACCTGCTCGGCGACGGGCTGCGCGACGCGCTCGATCCCGACCACCTCGACGACCGACAGCGGAGGCGAACCTGACCATGACCGCGAACAACGCTCTCGAAATCGAGAACCTCCACGTTCGATTCGACACCCGTTCGGAGACCGTCCACGCGGTTAACGGCGTATCGTGTCGGATCAAACCCGGCGAAATCGTCGGCCTGGTCGGCGAGAGCGGCTGCGGGAAGTCGGTTACCGCTCGCTCGATCGTCCGCCTCGAGGCACCGGGCGAGATAGTCGACGGCAGCATCCGCTACGACGGCCGGGAGCTGACGACGGCCGACGAGCGGACGCTCCGGCGGCTCCGCGGCCGCGAACTCGCGATGGTCTTTCAAGATCCGTCGACGACGCTGAACCCGGTGTATCCGGTCGGCGAACAGATTGCCGAGGCGCTGCGGATCCACCGCGATCCGGATCACCAGCCACTGCTCCGGGAACTCGCACGCGGGACGAGTTCTCGACTACGCTCGTCCGAGGTCCGTTCGGAGGTGCTCAAGCTCATGGGGACGGTCGGCATTCCACGTCCGAGCGAGCGGATCGACGCCTACCCCCACCAGTTCAGCGGCGGGATGCGTCAGCGCGCCATGATCGCGATCGCACTCGCCCGTCGCCCGTCGCTGCTGATCGCCGACGAACCGACGACCGCGCTGGATACGACGACCCAGGCGGCGATCCTCGAGCGACTGGCTGCTCTCAACGCCGAGCACGGGATGGGAATGCTGGTGATCAGCCACGACATCGGCGTCGTCTCACAGTTGTGCGATCGGATCGTCGTCATGTACGACGGCGTCGTCGTCGAGCGGCGACCGGCCGAGGGCCTCCGTTCGAATCCCGCACACCCGTACACGAAGGCGCTGTTGGGCTGTCTCCCCCGCCGCGGCGAGTCCGGCTCCCGCCTTCCGACGGTCCAGGGGACGCCGTCGGACGGATCCCCGCCGCCCGCAGGGTGTGCCTTCGTCGATCGCTGTCCGTTCGCGACGGGCGACTGTCGAACGGCGACCCAGCCCGTCGTCTCGGTCGGACCGGACCACGACGTCCGATGCGGCGTCCCGGAGGCGCGCGAGGCGTCGCTCGAGACGATGCGCGCTCGACGAGCGCGAGCGGACGCTGCACGTAACGCGTCGGAGACGTCGAACGACCCGCGATCGGTGGCCGTCGACGGGGGCGCGACCGCGTCCGTGGCGGACGCAGCCGGCGATGCGACGCGCGAACACGAGCAGGCGCGACGCGACCGATCGACGCGAACCGACGAGCCGGTCGTCACTCTCGAGGGCGTCGCGAAGTCGTTCCGGGAGTCCGACGCCCTCATCGACCGGCTGCTCGGGACCGACGGTCGCATTCCGGCGGTCAGGGGCGTCTCCCTCGCGCTGCGCCCGGGCGAGACCGTCGGCCTGGTCGGCGAGAGCGGCTGCGGGAAGTCGACGCTCGCGAAGCTGATCGTCGGCCTCGAGACGCCGGACGACGGCACCGTTCGGCTCCACGGGCGGCCGATCGGCGGCGTCGACTCGCGGACGGACGCGCAACTGACCGAGATCGGCGTCGTCTTCCAGCACCCCGGCGCGAGTCTCAACCCTAAGCGGACGGTCGGAGCGGCGATCGCCGAACCGCTGGTCGAGGCGGGCTGGTCGCGCCCGCGCCGGAAGGATCGCATCGCGGAGCTGTGCTCGCTGGTCGGCCTCCCGAACGACGTCACCGATCGCTATCCCGGCCAGCTCTCCGGCGGGCAGCGCCAGCGGGTGGCGATCGCGCGGGCGATCGCGCTCGAGCCGTCGGTGCTCGTGTTGGACGAGCCGACGGCCGCGCTCGACGTCTCGGTCCAGGCGACGATACTGAATCTGCTCGCGGATCTCCAGGCCGACCTCGGCCTGACGTACCTGTTCATCTCACACGACATCGACGTCGTGCGCCACGTTGCCGACCGCGTCGCGGTGATGTACTGCGGACGACTCGTCGAGATCGGCCCGGCGCATGCGACGCTCTCGCGGCCGACTCACCCGTACACGCAGACGTTGTTGGACGCGATTCCGGGCGGTCGGGCGGACAGTGGATCGGGTGGGGACCAAGCCACGGACGCGCTCGCCGGCGAGCCACCCAGTCCCGCCGATCCGCCGTCAGGCTGCGCCGTTCACCCACGCTGTCCCGTCGCCACAGACGAGTGCTCCCGCGTCGAGCCGAGCCTCGACCCTGTCGGGGACGACGCCCGGTCGCGCTGCCTGTACGCGGATGCGTGGCGGGACGAGCGAAACCGGACCGCGAGCCGAGAGCGCGACGAGCGTCTCGAGGCCGACTCGAGCGCGTGCGACGCCTCCGTCGATGCCGAAAGGTCGCCGAGTGACCCCACCGACACGCCAGAAATCGACTGATGAAGGATACGCAACTCACGATGGACCGACGTACCGCGCTGCAAACGACGCTCGGAACCGCGACGCTCGCCGCGGCGGGGTGCCTCTCGAGCGACCCCGACGACGGAGCGGACTTCCGTATCGGCGGGCCGTGGAAGCCGAGCCGCGATCCGCTGGACGGCGGAAGCCAGCTTCGCCGCCTCGGCATCACCGAGGCGCTAGTTAGCGTCGACTACGACGCGAATCCGACGCCGGGGCTCGCAACGGAGTGGGAACGGTCGGACGAACGCCGCTGGGAGTTCGCGCTCCGGGAGGACGTGACGTTCCACGACGGCGAGCCCCTGGACGCGGCGGCCGCCGTCGAATCGCTCCGACGGACCGCCGACTCCGCCGCGTTCGCGGACGTCCCGATCGAGGCGATCGAGGCCGTCGCCGAGGCGACCGTCGCCGTCGAGACCGAAACCCCGTTCGCGCCGTTGCCGGCCCACCTCTCGCGCAACGAAGCGGTGCTGCTCAGTTCCGACGCCATCGATGCGGACGGCTCGATCGCCGATCCGGTGAGTACCGGCCCATTCGCCGTCGACACCTTCGAACCCGGCTCCGAGCTGCGGGCCGTGCGCAACGACGACTACTACGGGGCGCGGCCCGAGATAGAGACCGTCCGCTACGAGGTCGTCGACGACGATCAGACGCGGCGGATGAAACTCGAGAACGGCGAACTCGAGATGGCCCGCATCCTGCCCCACGAGATGGTCAGCGCGCTCGAGGCGGCCGACGGGATCGACGTCTACACGCCCGAGATCCCGCGGATCAGGTTCCTCACGTTCGACACGCAATCGGAGCCGTTCGACGACGACCGCGTTCGGCGGGCGGTCGATCACGCGATCGATCGGGAGGCGATCACCGAGTCGGTCCTCGGTGGTGTCGACGATCCCGCCGTCGGGCCGTTCACCCCGGAACTGACGGAGTGGGCGAATCCGGACCTCGAGACGGAGCGCTACGATCCGGACCGCGCCCGGTCGCTGCTGTCCGAGGCCGGCTGGACGATCGACGGGGAAGGCGACGGCGTCCGAACCCGCGACGACGACGAACTCGCCGTGGAAGTGCTCACCTTCGACGCCCGGAGCCTGCCGTTGATCGCCGAAGTGTTGCAGGCGCAACTCGCCGCGGTCGGCATCGACCTTGAGGTGACGGTCATGGAGTACTCCGCGATGGTCGATCAGGTCGGTCAGGGCTCCTTCGACATCTATTTCACGTCCTGGGGCACGCTGTGGTATCCCGACCCCGACAGGCTCGCGGAGCTGTTCCACTCGGAGGCCGCGTCGCTGCACCACGGCTACGAGAACGAACGCGTCGATACGCTGCTCGAGGAGGCGCGCGAACTCGACGACCGCGAGGCACGACTGGAACGCTACCACGAAGTCCAGTCGATCGTCCTCGAGGACGCGCCGGTCGCGGTCCTGACGAACTACACGAGCGTCGTCGGGACCGCGAGCAACGTGCGCGGCTACCAACCCCACCCGACGGAATTGCGGTACGGGCTCGAGTCGATCACGCCGGCGGAGTGACGGTCCCCCCGCCCTGAAGGGCGAGGGGTCCCGAGCGGCGATGGGTTCGACCTCGTCTTTGCTCCGATCGTCGACGACCACCTCGAGACCGCCTTCGAAGCGGATCGCCCTTTTGGCACCGTGGTGACGACCGAGTCCAGCGCGGCCGACAATATCGACCTCTCATCATGCACCAGCAGTCGCTCGAACTCGGCGTCGTGGGTCATCCTGCCCGTGCTCCTCGGTGGCCGACAGGAGTGCATCAGCGAGGAGTTAGCCGGCATCGCGGCGGCCGGCGGTGACGGGACGATCGAACCGTACGTCGATGATCGCTACGCGTTCGACGAAGGTTCCGAGACCCACCGTCGCGCCGCAGACGGTGACTTCCTCGGAAAGGTCCTGCTCGTCAACGAGGAGTCGATCGGGGTGGGCTCTTTGGAGTTGGTGTCGAACATGATTCGACGATCACTGCCCACTGTTTATCGATCATCTCACTCCAGCCAAAACATCTCTCACGTGCTATTCCGGCGTCAGCCGGGCTGGGATGCCCAGTACCCAGGTTCCTTCGCACTCGGATCAGTCAGCACCACGCGCTCGCTGGCGCGGAATACAGGTCGGTCTCTCGCGCCCATACCTTTTCTCACGCTCTGTGGGGTAGCAAGATTTCCATAGGTGAATACAGAGGGCGTATGCAACACTCCAACTCTAGCTATTTTGTAAAATTATCGCTAAATCAGTCGATATAGAAACCAACTGCCACCCCTGCGATCGGGATCATCGCTCGATTGGAGGACGCTGACGGGATCTACCGGACGGTTCTGGAGGCCCGTCGGCACGGACTCCAGGTGTTCCTCGCGCCCACCGATACTGGAGCCGACGAAATCGTCGACCTCACCGTCGAACTCGGCGTCGAAGTCGTCCCGCCACCCGAATCGGACGCCGACTGGATAACGCTCCGAAAGCCCCTCTCCTCGGCGGTTCGGGCCGCAGGCCACCCGGGGCTCGTCCTCCAGCCGGAAGGCAGCCCACCAATTGATTATGAGCGCACGCTCGAGGCGTTCAATAAGGGCGGGTTCGAGATCAACGCGATCAGCCGCCGATCCGGGGGAGTCCCCGAGCAACCCCACGTACTCGTTGGTATTCCAGCGTACAACGCGGCGGGAACCATCGCCGGAGTCGTCCGCGAAACCGCAGGCTTTGCCGATGAAGTTCTGGTTGTCGACGACGGCAGCGCAGACGGGACGGGCAATCGGGCCCGCGACGCCGGTGCGACTGTTATCACCCACGATCGAAACCGGGGTTACGGCGGCGCGCTCAAGACGATTTTCGAGGTTGCCCACAAGCGCAGGGCCGACCACCTCGTCACCATCGACGCCGACGGCCAGCATGACCCCGGCGAGATCCCACGACTCGTCGCCATCCAGGAGGACACCGGAGCCGAGATCGTGATCGCGAGTCGGTACGTGGCGGGCGCAGAGACGGAGGTACCCTTCTCTCGATCGATCGGGCTCCGGGTGGTTAACGCACTCACGAACGTACTCATCGGCCGCATTCGATCCTCGCGGAGGGTCCGTGATACCCAAAGTGGATTCCGGGCGTACACGGCCACAGCGGTCGAGTCGATCTACGGCGGGTGGGATATCGGCGACGGGATGTGGGCGAGCACCGACATCCTCTATCAGGCCAACATCGACGGCCTCGACTTTCAGGAGATCGGCACGTCAATCGAGTACGATGTCGAACACGGCAGTACTGAGAGCGCCCTCACCCACGGGTTCAGCTTGATCCACAACATCGTTGGCATCCTCGAGCGGGTTCACCCCATCACCCTGCTCGCGATCCCACCCAGCTCCACCGACCACTGTCGGCGAAGCCCCTCGACGGCGTCGAGGGCGACCTTGAAGCCGCCCAATCCGGGGAGCGTCTGTGGGCCGTCTCCGCCGAAGTGGAGGATCACTCCGGATCCGCGCTCGACCATGTGCCGGGCGGCCGCCCGGGCGGTCAGGAACTGTGTCCGCGTCGCGGCCGTGATCGGCTGGAGGAAGTCCTCGACCGATATCTCGGTCAGCGGCTCCTGGACGTCCTCATACGAGATGACGTTGAACGAAACGTCGAGACGCCCGGCTTCCTCGACGACTTCGTCGGCGAAGTCGTCGACCGCTTCCTCGTCGAGGGCGTCGACAACCGTTGTCTCGGCGTCACCACCGTCTGCGCGAATCTCCCCGGCGACCTCCTCGAGCGCCGAGTGCGTTCGACCAGCGAGGAAGACCGTCGCCCCCTCTCGAGCGAAGGCCTGGGCCACTGCACCGCCGATCTGACCGCCCGCGCCATAGATCACGGCCACCTTGTCTTCAAGTAACACGTCACTCCACCTGCCCCCATCGAAACGCACTCTGATCAGGATAATCCACCGCCGCCGTGCTCTCTCCGTTGATCTGAATCATACGATAATCATCTGCCGGTACGTACGCGCTGCGAGTATTTAGCTTAATAGTCGCTATCGTAATTTCTATTGTGGGTAAAATAGTATTGTGCTTATGATCGAGATAGACCTAGTGTCACTACTTATTGGATTACTCTGGGGACTTGCATTTGTCGTAGTAAACCATATACTCGGAGCAGAAAGGAAATACATACTTATACTAATTCTCATACATATTACTATCGTTATGGCTGCAATATATACATTATTGAGCGTAGACGGTTCTGTGATCGCTGCCGGTGTCATCACCCTCCTTGTATTAGTCTTGGCAAAATTCACTGAACTTCCGAAAAACGGTTCTAACCAGATTTAGATGAGTTCTTCAAATTTGCAAGCGTACTAGTCATCAAAGCGATAGGGCTCTGATGGAATGAAAGCCTGCTAAGTCCCTGAGAATGAATGGAAGAACTGAGTGGTAAAGTAGCTATCTTATTGGGTAACCGTCACAGACACTCCTCGGTAAGGTGCCTGTCCCATTCCGCCTGACAAGGCTAATACCATTGGTTGAGCCTGCTGCCCCACTTATCGAGATCGTCTGGTTCCAGTCGATATCGGGGCGCTTCACAGCGCTGGCATTCCCACTCATCATCAGGGACTTTTTCGGACTCGAGGGTTCTGTTGAATCGCTGTAAGACGGTGGATTTCACTGTTTGACGGCACGTTTGATGTTGTAGACGACACATATCAGAGCAATCTCACGGAACTCCCGTTACCAGCTACGCGCTCGCTCGGCTACGCCGTGCGAGCGCTTGACGGCGGAGTTAACGGTTTCGGTCATTGACCGCTGAGCGTACCGATCTTCATCAATGTGAGCGTTGTGTGCATGATCGTATGGAACGAAGATCCGATGTTTGATCAGTGGGCGAATGTCGAGGTCACGAAGTCGTTCGCGGAGTTGTTGCTTGTCATAGCCCTTATCAGCAGCCAGAGACCGCAGATCGCCCGCATTCTGGCGGGCGATCTGCCCACAGAGATCCGCGTCACTTCCTTCTAACGTCGTCGAGCAGTGAAGATCGAGCACAGCTTGCGTTGCTGTATCGATGAGTTTTGTAACTTTGAGCGTCTAAACGCGATAATTCGTTCGTTGGCAGTAGTGGCGGCTTACACGATCTCGTTCATAGAACGTAGCGTCGATTACAGCGCGCTCAGGGAGATCGTGTAGCTGCGCCGACTGGCGCAGCAACACTCGACAAACGCTCATCTCGATCCGATCAAACGCCTTACACAGCGTAGAAGGTGCGGGGAGATCGGCCTTGATTCGGCCGATTTCCTCTGTTATTTGTGGCATTTCCTTCAGCAGATCGATCGTCATTCGATAGGACGTATCGAGGTAAACCTGGAGACACTGCAGCGAAACGAGGGCATAGTCGGCGAATCCGCCGCCACCGCTCGGGGCGGCGGATTCGCCTCGTTCACCCGTAACTCTTTGTGCAATCGGGACGCAACGCTCGGTGAAGCGGGAGATTTGGGTCATGGACAACCGAAGTCGTTCCGCTTCAACTCCTTCGATTTACTGACTTACCCCGACGCCGTCTAGTGATTCAAGACAGCCCTACAAACAGTATCTTGTCTCTCTCGCTGGGCATATTCAGGGACCAACGGCTGACCACCGATTCCATTCCCGGTAACTCTGACCGGTAGTGTATGAGCTGAGACTACTCAGATGGGTTTGTCACTCGCAGTTTATCATCGACCTCGTAGAGATACCCGCGCTCAAGAAGCCGAGTGAGTGCATGATTCACGTCTTCAGGCTCGAGTTCTATTGTTTGAGCTTCCAAGAGGGTGTCAAGGGCCTGTTCTCGAGAAAAAGAAGAGATATCTTCATCGACTTCCTATTCACAGAGGACTGCATAGCACTCGAGGATCCACTCTGGCAGCGGCGGACGGGGACCGGCTGTATCGTACATCTCAATCCCGTGCTTGAACAGTTTGCTGTCCAACCGTTTAAGAATATCTCACCACCATTGCTTTTGTCACTATATTTCTCCTTGATAAAAAGTGGGCAAAGAGGACAACAGAAGGATATCACCGGAGATGGCCTTTGCTCGCCGACTTGCTTCCACAAACTATGCATCATATATTGTTTCGGGGCAGATTTAAGCGAGAATGACGGAAATATGAGGTTATGGTATCACCGGGGGAGAAATCTTACGAGGAAGGAAGCATCGCTGACTTCGCTCACCAAGCAATTTCAAGAATTCAGACGCATGCCGACAGTGATGACCCGCAGAAGAACCTGATCGGTCTTAACGCTCTGCTGTTCGTTTTTGTCACCGGGTTCATCATAGCGAGTTGGCTCTCGAATGCAGAGACAGTCTTCAGCCTCACGTTTTTCGTCATTCTCGTAGTTAGCTTGGTGTTCGCGGCTATTCTGACACTCGGGTATCTACCTCTAATGGACACAGTGAACAGCTTCGGCTCTGAGTCTCTAAACGGACTCAGGCTAGCAATATTACTCGAGTTCTTCGCGTTCACTAGCGTATATCAGATAAACATAACTGATCCAGCGGGGCAATTAACTGACCGTCAAAAGGAGGTCGTCCGGGCAGCGATCACGGAGGGATACTACGACATCCCTCGTCGTGCAACGCAGAGTGATTTGGCGGCTGAACTCGGGCTGTCACAAGGGACGATCGGCGATCATCTTCGGCGAATAGAGGCAAAGATCATCAAGTCTGTAATTGTATAACAGCGAGACTTATATTGTTTTGAACGTCTAACTGAATATTACTTCTTATGAGAAGAATTGATGCAACTCTTGAGCAACTTGTTTCGGTTTTCCATCATTGTCAGGGCCCAAATGGTCGAGACCAGTGAATTCGATTCTAGTTGCCTCTGGCAAGACAGCCTCCAATTCATCAAGACACTTCCGCAAGCGCTCAGGGCTCTTATCACCACCCAATAATAGGATTTCAGTCGATAGCTCCTCGAAATCACTCGGTGTTAGGTGAGCACTCCTAACCATCTGGAGATCATATTGAACCGTCGGAATGAGATCCGTGAGAGACACATCATTTTCATCCTCATTTTCATTTTTTAAGGCGCGATTCATAAGTGGTACTAGCAGAAATCGGGGTAAGATGCGAAATATGCGCGGAAATACACCGGTACCCTTCCCGATCGTAACAAATGCTTCAGCCAAATCACCCTGAGCAAGTTCTTTTTCATAACGTGTTCCCCAATCTATTGGATCTGATTCCTCTGTAAACAGTGGAGGTTCATACACGGCGACTTTATGTATTTCTGGCAGCATTAGTGCTGCTTGTAGTGATATAGCTGCACCTGCACTTAGCCCAAATACATTGTGAGTGTTGGTTTTGTTTAAGAGCGCATCCAGATCCTCACATTCTTTCTGGATATTGTGACTGCTAGCGTGTGGATCGCTTAAACCACGTCCTCGACGGTCAGGGATATAGACTGTAAATGGATCAGATAATATCCTTCCTAGTTTGATGAGATTCTGCGAGGATTGCATAGCTCCGTGAACAAGGACTATGCCCGGCCCCTGACCGAGTTGCCGATAGCCAATAGTAGTTCCATCTTTTGAAGTGACGGAGTTAGTTATCTGTGAATTTGAGCCCATTATTCAATAAATAATGTGGTCATCAGAAATACTTTGTTCTATCTGAGGTTGACTTAGGGTGTCATAGAACGGTTGGCATGGTTTTCGACTCACGGTTGAGAGGCCTGCTACAGTTGGTTCTGAATAGCATCAATGCCGGCTGCTTCTCAGATAGCGTTTCTTGGGCTGCTACCGAGGTATGTGAAGCGTTCTATGACACTCTAGTGGATGGCTAGGTAGCTTGCCCCATGCACAGTTGGGCTCAAAATTGACACAGACGTCTAAATTTCGCAGTTATCCATGCATGACGAATCCACATAGCCGACTTCAGGTAAGTGAAGATGATGCGGATATCACAACTGCATAAAACGCCCGCTCCCATCCCACCGATGGCGTTTGGCCGATAAGTGCCACTCCCTACAGTTATCCGAACTACCCTGACTTCTTGGCCTTGAGGAGATTATCTCGGGTATATTTCAACTCATCAAACCCATTCTTTTTTAGATGTTTCTCAACATCCTGCTTACTACTTCCAAGACGTTCTAATGGCTGGTCGTGGGTTACGATGTATGCCAGCCGTGTCGTTGGCGACGAGAAGGTCGTCGAACCGCCACGGAGCAGATTTATTTCCTCCCCCACGATGTCCGACATAACCACCGTCGGTGATGGGATACCATCATCCGAGACGACCCCATCGAGCGTTCGAACTGGCGTTTCCGTCCCCCGCTTCGAATGGCGAACTTCGCCCATCTCACCAGGCGTGTCGTGTTGAATGTCAAACGCTATCGTCCCATCCGAATTTGAGATGGCACAATCCATAACGATGGCGTCGATGCCATTCAACTCGAGGTTCGTCTCTAGGCTCCCACGCGTCTGAGGACGGGGCTCGAAACAAACGATGTCGATCTCGGGGTACTTTCGACCAATTACACAGCTATTGATGCCAATATGAGCACCAATATCGAAGAAGACGTCGTCCTCGTGTATTTCAGAAAACATATCCTCGAACAGCTCAGCATGTGCTCCGGTATCGTCGGGAAGGAATCGATGTTCTCTCGCTGATGCCGCATGGAACTGCACGTCGACACTGCAAATCGTCGTTTGGATGGGTTCTTCGATCGAACGCTCTTCATCTTGGTCCATGATAGTGAGGAGACGGTGCTAGTACGCGATATACCAATAAGGTTCCGTCACCATCCACGTGATGACTTCACACCTATCTAACAGCTGTTTCAGTTATGGAAGTATTGAACTAACAGGGTCTCAACAGAGTGAAATATCCCGAACGCGATCGGGATTCCTCCGCTCAAGGTGGAGGATGTCAACACCACCTACTGCTGTTATGGACTCGGCGTTCCGTTTCGCCATCTCTGGGGCGATTTGCGTGACGATTGGAAGTTCCTACGCCAGAAGACGAACCAGAGTTCGACCGTCGGAAGAAATACTGCCGATCGGTACCGCAACGATGAGAATTTCAACCGCTATAGGAGTCACCGGTCACTGGGCCGCTGAAGACGGTGTACAGGAACTTGAAGTACCAGACGACGAGGAGGAGAACTGGGAGTCCCAGTACGGTGACGAGGTTGAGTGCGAGCGGCGAGACGACCGCCTCGCGGACGGTCAGTCCGGTCGGCGGGTAAATATTCGGATACAATAACAGCGCGACGAGGACGCTCAATAATCCGGGGAGCGCCAGCGCACTCGCGAGCCACTGTCGGTACCGCCCGCGACGAGCCAACACGATCCCGCCCACTCCTGCAGCGATCGAGAGGCCGGCGATCGTGGCCGCCGGCGCCGAGAGAACCGTCTCCGCGACCCTGCCAGCGTCAGTCATGACGACGGTCACGAGCAGAGCGACCAGGCCACCGAGATACGCCAGCGTTGCGACGATCCCGTAATCGCGCATCTCGGCGGCGAGAGCGGGATCAGTCTTAGCCGCTAAGAACGCCGCACCGGTAGCGATTGACACCGTAACGAGTCCTACACCCGTCAAAAGCGCCGGAATCGACAGTGTTGCCGCATCGAAAACCCATCGTCCGGCGAGTACACCGAACAACAGCGGGGCGAGCGTGCTGCCAACCACGAACGAAACATCGCACGTCCATTGCCACTCCTCGTCTTCGCGCTGTTCGCGCAGTTCCGGTGCGACGCCTCGGAACAGCAACGCGAGAACGAACCCGAGTACCAGCAGGTAGTTATCGGCCAGTAACCTCGAGTACGCTCGCGGGAACGCCGCCAGCAGCATCGTCCCGAACGCGATCAGCCACACCTCGTTGGCGTCCCAGATCGGCCCGAACGCTGCTAGTAGCGTCTCCCGATCTGCTTCGTCCTCGCGGGTCGCATAGAGCATGCCAATGCCGAAATCAAACCCGTCCAGGACGATGTACATCGCAAGCGCGAACATGACGACGCCGAACCACACATCCGGCAGCTGTTCGACGAGATAGCCGTCGACAGGGAGCAGATCAGTCATCGTCACCCACCTGTGGAACGGGATCGCGATCGGTGTCACGCGACGTCTCGATCACGCTGAGTTCCCGAAGTTCATCTAAGACCATCCACCGCAAGACGAGTAACGCCACGGCGATCAATCCGACGTAGATGAGGACGAAACCGATTAGCGTCGCCGTCGCTTGGAAAGACGTCAGCGACCGCGAGATCGCGTCATTGGTCCGCAGTACACCTTGGATTACCCACGGTTGACGGCCAATCTCGGTGACGTACCAGCCGGTGAGCAGCGCGGCGTAGCCCAACGGCGACGCAACCATCATCGCTTTCAAGAACCGGCTGTTCTCGGCGAGCGTCCCCCTGTAGATGAGAGAACCACCCCACAGCGCGAGCCCGATGAACAGGAAGCCGAGCCCAACCATAATCCGAAATGACCAGAAAACGAGTGCAACTGGCGGGTTCTCTTCGTATTCGTTCAAGCCGAGCACCTCTGCGTTGGGATCACCCCCGCTGGCGAGGAACGATCCCATACCCGGGAGGCTCACCGTGAAAAGGTTCTCCGCGCGTGGGTCGGTTAGCGCACTGGGACGTGTGGGCACGGCAACTAGGTGGAGATCGGCCCGCCCCGTCTCGTAGTGGGCCTCCATAGCCGCGAACTTCTGTGGCTGAGTGTCCGCGACGTGGCGGCCGTATGCGTCACCGTGGATCGCCTGAAGCGGGGCCGACACGAGCAAGATGAGTACAGCGATCTTTAACGCGGTAGTCCACGCTTTCGAGCTCGGCTTCTTCCACACGAGATACGCCGAAACGCCTCCAACCAGCAGCGCGACGGATATCACTGACGCGTTAATCATGTGGACGTACATCCACGGTAGTCGTGGAGTGAAGAACGCAGCAACCGGGTCGGTAAGCGTGGCGATTTCCATCCCGTTCCGTGTGACCATCTCATATCCCCGTGGGGTCTGCATCCAGGCATTAACGACTAGGATCCAGAATCCCGACAGCCACGCGCCGACGCCGACCAGTACCGACGAAAGGACGTACGTCCGATCACTTACTCGTTCGCGTCCGAACAGCAACACGCCGAGGAAGATGGCCTCGAGGAAAAACGCCATCTTTGCTTCGAAGGCCAGCGGCCCACCGATCAGTTCCCCGGCGACTGCCGAAAACCGCGGGAAATTCGTTCCGAACTGGAAGCTCATCGGAATTCCTGTGACTGTCCCCATGACGAACCCGACAGCGAAGACGTTCGTCCAGAACGACCGTAGCTTGCTGAATCGCTCGTCGTCGGTCGAGACTCCCTTCCAGGTGAAGTATATGATAAATGGAGCGAGCCCGACAGATAGCGCTGCGAAGATGATGTGAACAGTAATTGTCCAGCCAAACTGTGCCCGACTCGCAATCTCCGGGGAGAGAAACGCCATCCAACCCGGATCAGCAGAAAGGAAGGCTGTGGTGGGCATGCAGTCGAGAGTACAGCTCTCGAGCGTATGAGTACCGCTATGCGTCCTGCTTTCGGGTACTGTACTACGGTGTTTTATGTGCTCGCGGCCGTAGTTTTTGTACCAGATGGCAACCGCCAGACGCGGTTGGCTGATAGCGATTGTGTGATTGATTTCGGGCGCAGTGGCGCTGTTCAGATCATCGAAAGCAACGGATTTCTCCCCCTCAGGTTCTTTTTCCGCGGAACGAAGGGATCTCTTCGATCCTCTATCCGAGCTCACCGAGATAACTGAATTCTGCCGTAGGTTCCACGAATTCCGTCGCCGTACTCCGTCACTCTACTCTGAATAGCGCCCGCTGAGAGTAAACCAAATGGGACAGACGTGGTGCTGCATCTAGCTGTCGAACGAGCTCCACGGTTACCTTACACGTAAACCCCATCGGACCGAACGACACGTATGGACGATCCGATCCTCGTACCGATCGACGGTAGCGATCCTGCGACGGCGGCCTTCGACCACGCGATCGATGTTGCCGCCGAGACGGACGTCGTACTGCACCTCCTCTACGTCGCGAATACGAACGAACCCAGCCTCGTCCGCCTCGGCGAGCAGGTCGTCGACGTACTCGAAGAAGAGGGCGAAGAGATCGTCGACGAGGCGCGATCGCGCGCCGAAGACCGTGGCGTCGCCGTCGTCGATCACGTCATCCAGGGAGACCCCCGCGACGTGATCGTCGAGTACGCCCACACCAGTGACGTCGGACTCGTCATAATGGGCGCGCATGGTCGGCACGGAATCGGCGAGTACGTACTGGGGAGCACCACAGAGCATGTCGTTACTGAGAGCGAAATGCCAGTCCTGACGGTTCGCGCGGGGGAGGATGTGCGACGGTCGTATCCGTACGGTGCCGTGCTCGTTCCAACAGACGGCAGCGATCACGCACAGATCGCACTCAACCTCGGCGCCGAGGTCGCGGCCCGGACCGGTGCGACGCTCCACCTCCTGTTCGTCTACGACGAACTCCCCGAGACGATCGATCCGCGATCAGCCCGAATCCCCGCGGACGTTGAGGAGAACGTCAAGGAGCTGTTCGCAGAGGCCTCCGAAACCGCGGTCCAGGCGGGCGTTTCCGACGTCGTCACTGCGATCGAATCCGGTTCGGTGCCCCACGAGATCGCCTCGTACGCCGACTCGAACGCGATCGACCTCGTCGCGATGGGAACCCACGGCTGGTCCGGTATCGATCGAGTCCTGCTCGGGAGTTTCGCCGATCGTGTCATCCGCACCGCGCCCGTCCCGGTGCTAACCTGTACGGAGCGGACGGACGAGTCTAATTCGAGGTGAGGATCCGACTCGAACACGAATTCGGGACGTCGGTTCGCGAGACCGCCAGCGGGCGGTACTACGATTCGATCTTCTCGGCGATCTCCTTCGCCTGTTCCTCGGCTTTGTCTTCGCCGACGTTCTTCTGGATGAGAACCGACTCTACTTTCCAGTCATCGCTGCCCTCTGCTTTCCCCATTCGCACTTCGCTTCCCTCCGAAACGGAGTGGGCCGGATTTTCTGCCCAGTCGGGCGTCCGAATCTCGTCGAACTCGTCGGGATCGCGGAAGCGAACGTGGATGTACTCGTCCTCGGTCTCGACTTTATTAACACTGGCCATGTTACGATCGTCCATCCCGATGCCGTTAAGATGGACGGCAGGATGTGCAAGGCTGGCCTCGCGCGAGACGCGAATCCGACGTCGCTGCCGGCCCCAGTCACTTACGCGTCCGTCTGGTATGGACGACAATGACGCCGATCGAGATTAGCGCCCGCCTGCTCGCCGGCGGCGCGCTGATTCTGATCAACGCCTACTTCGTGGCGATCGAGTTCGGGCTGACCCGCGCCCGCCAGTACCCCGAGTCCGAGTTCGACACGCCCGGCCTCCAGCGCGCCTGGGAGATGACCGACGACCTCGAAGTGTACCTGACGACGTGCCAGATCTGGATCTCGGGGACGAGCATCGCGCTCGGGATCGTCGCGGAGCCGGGACTGGCGGCGCTCTTCGAACCGGTGTTCCGGGGATCCTCGCTCGCGACGATCGGTGCCGGGTCGTTGCTCGCGTTCTTCCTCATCAACATGGTCCACCTTACCCACGGCGAGCAGACGCCGACGTACCTCGGCGTCGAGCGCTCGAAGCAGGTTTGCCGGTACGGCTCGCGGCCGCTGTACTGGTTCGCGTGGTTGATCTCTCCCCTGATCCGCTTCGGCGACGGAGTAGCGAAGGCGACCCTGCGCCTGTTCGGGATCGAGATGACCGGCGCCTGGCTCGAAGCCGAAGCGGACGTCATCGAATCGCGGGCCGATCTTCGTCACCGGCTGGGGGAGGTCCTCGAGAAGGGAGCGGTGTCCGAAGACCGGCGTGATGAGGTGCTGAACGCTCTCGAAATCGGGGAGCGACCGGTGCGCGAGGTGATGGTCCCGCCCGAGGACGTCATCGCCCTCTCGACCGAGGTGCCGGCCGAGGAGAACCTCCGGCGGATGGAAGCGCAACCCCAGACTCGATATCCGCTGGTCGGCGAGGGCCTCTCGGACTTTCGGGGAATCGTGTACGTCCCATCGCTACTCGAGCGCCGCGGGTTCCTCGACGACGAGGACGACGGCCGTATCGACTTCGAAGCGGCGGCGGTCCCGCCGATGACGCTCTCGCCCGATACCGACGTGAGCGACGCGATCGACCAGTTCCAGGCCGAACACCAGGAACTCGCGCTGGTAATCGAGGACGGCGCAGTCGTCGGACTGGTGACCATCACCGATCTGTTGGAGTCGATCGTGGGTGACGTCGAAGATCCGATCGACCTGGAGCAGTAACCGATTCCTCGGACGCTCCACGATCGTGCTTCGCCGTCGCCAGCAGCAGCTAGGTATCACGGCAGGAACCAGCAGACAACTCGTATCACAGCAGGAATTACCCGCCGAGCTAGATCGCGTTGACAGACCCTTAGTCCTTGTGACGATCGACTGCCGTCGAATCCGTACGGTGAGCTGACGAAGGGGGGCCGTTACTCCTCGGAGACGATCGCGAACGCCGGGGGATTCGATGCGATCGGCCTGTCCCCGGAGTGCGGCTTCGACGATTCTCTTGAACGCAGATCTGAACCGATCGCGGCCGAATCGTCGCTTGATCTCCGCCGTCCCGATGCGAAGGTCTCGCTGGAGCGGCCTCGACGAGAGAACTCGGTCGATCCGATCGACGGCGTCCGCGGGATTGAGAGACGCATCGCCCTCCGACTTCGCGACGGCTTCGGCCGTCGGCTTCTCGCCGCGCGTCCACTTCCCGTACCACCGACAATACGTGTAGCGCACCTATCTACCAGTAAACACGTTCAGGGTGTCGTCAGTGATCCCGGTACGCGAGTGAACCGTAACGAAATCGCCCCGTTCGATCGTCGTCTCTCCAGTGGGCGTGATGGCCTCGCTTTCCCTATCGATCCGGACGACCAGTGCATCCGCGGGTATCACCGGTCCCGATCTTCCGGACGCCGGAAAAGCGGTGTTGATCGTCAACATGTGGGTCGGTTGACTGGAGGTTATCCCGGTCGCCGTGGTGATGGGCGCAGCGTTTCGGCGGTCCGATCTGTACAGGTGATCGATCGGTTCCGGGCCGCAAGCAAGGGGTCGCGCTCGTCGAAAGCGACGGCGACGACGCCCTCGGACCGCTCACCTCGCGGTTTTTCCGTCCGCTTCGTACTGACGGCTTCGCTCCGGACGAGTGCCGAATATTTACAGTCGTACTTTTGTGAGACACACGACAATTGACCGGCCGCCGTCGTCGAGTCCGGTAAGCGGGGGCAGTGTCCTGCGGTCACTCCGCGGAACGGCGGCTGCCGGTCGATCGCGGTGCGAGGATTCGACGAGTCGAAATCGCCGCTCGTGAGGAGAGGGGCGCCGATCAGTCGCTTCCCGCGTGGAGCTCTCGGGAGACGACGTCCCACCCCGCTGGATCGATCTCCCGTCCGCCGATCGACTCGGACTCGGGATAGGCGGTCAGCACGATGAACGGCGCCCGCTCGGAGATGAGCTCGGCGAATCTCGCCAGGTTATCCGAGGCGAGACTCCCGAGTCCGTCCAACAGAATAACGGGCACCAGGTCGTCGACCTCGAACGCCTCGTGAGCGGCGAGCGCCACCACGAGCCCGACCAGTTCGACTTCGCCCTCGCTGAGCGCATCCACGGTCGTTTCCCGCCCTTCTCGCGCGATAACGAGCTCGAACGACCCGGTTAATCGGGCGACTTCGAAGCCGATTTCGAACTCGTCGACGAGCTCCCGCATCTCGCGTTCGAACGTCTCGCGGGTTTCGCGCTCGATCGTCTCCTTGCGCTCGCGAAGCGTCGTCAGTTCGTCGGAAATCTCGGCGCGCGCGTCCTCGAGTTGCGGTCGTTTCGATGCGCGTCGGTCCGCTCGGTCGAGTTCGTCGGACGCGTCGTCCAACTCGGCTTCGAGGTATTTGATCTCGCTTTCGACCTCGGCGCGTTCGTCGGTGGCTTCCTGCACGCTCTCCTCGAGGTCGTCGATCTCCGTCTCAAGTTCGTCGCGTCGATCGCGCGCCGTTTCGAGTTGCGAGTTCTTTGTAGAAATCGTCTCTTCTGCCTCCCTGAGATCCGACTCGAGACGACGCTTCCGTTTCCGCTGGCTCTCGATCGCACTCATTCGTGATTGGAGTTCGTCGACGCGATCGCGGTACGACTCCGCATCGTCCTGCAACGTCCGAACGCGCTCGCCGAGTTCGGCGATCGACGATTCGATCGCGTCGCGAGTCGTCTCCTGGCCACAGATCCAGCAGTCGGCCGCGTCGTCGGTCAGCGATCGGGAGACGCCGGCGAGCAGATCGAGCCGATCCTCGTCCAACATCCGCTTGTTCGCCTCGTAAATCGACTGCAAGAGTTCGAGATCCCGCTCGCGATCGCGGAGTTCCGACCGCGCCGTCGAGAGCGACGCCTCTAACTCGTCGCTCTCGTCGACGTCGAGCGCGTCGAGCTCCTCTCGGAGCGTCGATCGTCGTTCGCGCGCGCTCCGAAGCGTCTCCTCGAGTCGGCGAATCCGACGTTCCAACTGATCGCGGTCGGCTCGCGCCTCGCTCAGTTTGTTGCCTGATTCGTCATCGCCCGCGGCGCCTGCCGCGTCGAGTTCCTCGCGTCGGTCGCGAAGATCCTCGAGATCCGATTCGAGCGCGGCCACCGTCGATTCGAGCGAGGGGAGGCGTTCGGCTGCCGTTTCGGCTTGCTCTAGCTCGGCGTCGACTTGCTCCCGTTCGCGTTGCAACTCGGCGATCCGTTCGTCGATGTTCTCGAAATCCAGGGGCCGAGTCAACACGTCCTCAAGGTTGTCTCCGTTTCTAACGGCTTGCCGAACGGGATTCGTTTCGTCGAGGAACGCGAACAGTTCGGCGCAGACGCGACCGTATTCATCGGTCAAAAACGGCGACCCGGAACTCACCACGCGACCGTTCTCGCGCCGCAGTTCGACCCGGTACGCGTCGTCCGAGGTCTCTAACACGGCGTGCCCGCGTTCCTCGCCTTCCGTGAGGGGAGTTGCTGTTCCCATGGCCGTTTCGATGCCGGCTAAAAAGCTCGATTTACCCTGCCAGTTACTGGCTCGGATCGCGTTTACGCCGCGAGAAAGTTCTGCTCGTCCCTCTCGAATCCCGGCGATGTTAGCGAGCGAGAGGGCCCAAGTCATATCGCGCCACCCATCGCAGCGACGAAATCGAGCGTGTAAACCAAGTCGTCGGTGAGCGAGACGCCGATCTGAGCCAGTCCAGGAGGAAGTATCGCCTGTTGCACGCCGCTGGGCGCTTCGTCGCCGTCGGACTCTCGCGGAACGGTCCGACCGTGATCCTTACAGATGTAGCCTCGTTCGACGGCGTCTTCGATCGGGATCCGAGTGGGGCACTCCGGACAGGTCAACTTGACCTGGATATCGACGTCGGCGCTCGCCGCCCCCGGGAGGCGCCCCTTCGACGAGAGCGAGTGCAATGCCGCTCGCGCTTTCTCTCTCGTTTTCGACCGAGCGACCTCAACGCTCTCGAGTTCCCAGTCGGACGTCGATCTCGCCGGTTCTTTTTCGCCGTCGAGACACCCGTTCAGGTGGCGCCGCATCGTGCTCCAGGAGACGAACTCGTCCTCCAGCTCGTCGGTGTCGATAGAATCCGCCGCGAGGTCGGCCGCCAACTCGTCGTGACGGAGATCGCGATCGCCGGTCAGGATCTCGTACTCGGCATCGATCCTGTACGCCGCGATATCGCGACCTTGCTCGTCGTATACGCCCCTGAGCACCTGTTTATTGAACCACTCGGTTAGGGCCTGATACCCCTCGCTCTCCAGTCCGTCGACGCCTTTCCACCGGGCGAGCAGATACTCATCGAGCGTCTCGTACCCGTCACGCGATGGCGTGAGATCGTAGCGCTCGATGAGGTCGTCGACTTTACACATTGTATTGGCTACGCAATTCGGTACCCAGACTTATTAGCGCTATCCCGACTGACAAGTACTGAGTCCCTGTCAGCCCCACTCGAGTGCGTATCGAAGTCAGACGGTCCCCGAGGGATGATCGGACCGCGATCCGAAACCGAAGCGGGTCCGTCGACGGTCGAGACATCGCACGCGGGACCGATCGAGTCGCCTCGAAAAACCAGGGGCTGCTCCGGTCGACGCTCGACTTACGAGGAGAGGGCACTGGTCGCGAGGCGAGGGAACCGCTCGTGGGCGAAGTGAACGGCGAGCACCACGACGATCGGGCCGAGGAACAGGCCGTACCAGCCGAACGCCAGCGTCCCGAGAAAGTAGCCGAGGAGGACGAGCCCGATGTGAATCCCGCTGCGCGCCGAGAGCAGCGATCGGGCGAAGAAGTCCGGGATCGTGTCGACGACGGTGAGCGAGAGCGCGAAGAACGCGATCGGCTGCCAGAGCGGCGTCGAGGTCGCGAGCGCCAGCGCGAGGAGGTACAGGCCGTACGGGACGTAGACGATCTTCATTCCCACGACCGGGATCAGCGTTCCGATGCCGATCAGGACGGCCAGCAGCGCGGGCGTGCCGACGACCTGCCCCGAGGCGAGCAGGTTCAGGCCGACGTAGGTGCCGGCGGCGACGAGGGCGGCGACCCCGACCACCGCGAGGTTACCGACGAAGATCGTCTCGAGGTCGTCGTCGACGCCGTCGAGGAAGGAAACGAGATCCTCGTCGCCGTCGACGCTGCGAACGAACCACTGGCGGAGTCGTCCGTCGTCGCGCAGCAGGTAAAAGAGGAACGTGAGCATGAGAAAAAACCGCGCGAGCACGCCGACGGCGACGCCGGCGACCGTCGAGAGACGATTGAGGACGTCCGGAAGTCCCTGTCGGAGCACCGACGCGACCGACCGGCCCGTGTCGGACGCGAGGGCTTCCCGAAGCCGATCGACGTTCCCTTGCCGGGCGATCGCGAGGTACGGATCGAGCGCCGATCGGTAGGCGCCGATGTCGCTCCCGGCGAGGAACTGGTTGAGCTCCTGGAGGGCGACGAGCCCGGCGTAGCAGACGACGGCCACCATCGGAACGACGATCAGCAGGATCGTAACCGTCGCCGTCACGTTCGGGTGGTTCAGGTGGCGATCGAGCCGGCGGTAGAGCGGCCGGGTGGCGTAGTAGAGAAAGATCGCGAAGAGGAGGGTCCCCAGGTACGAGAAGAGCGCGAACCCGATCGCCAGGGCGACGACGAGTCCGAGACCGATCCAGATGATCCGGTGAGCGTCCCACTCCCACTGGCTAAGGGCGCACATAGTCGGCCTACGGGAACGGGCAGCAAAAGCCTCCGGCGTGCGACTGCGAAGCTCGTCGGGGGCCGCCTTCGCCTACGTCCTCGGCGTTTTCGTCTCGACGTCGCTGGTGGCGGCCGTCACCCGTCGGCGAACGCGGATTCCGGCTCCGGCTCGCTCCCGTCGGCCGCCGACTGCGATCGGTCCCGATCCGTCGTCCGGCCGAACAGCTTCGTCAGCGGAGAGGCCGTGAGACCGTGGACCAGCACCGAACTCGCAACGACGAGGCTGGTCGCCGTCCAGAGGATCTCATTCCCGATCAGGCGGTGGGCGACCGTCACGTAGAATAGGGCTGCGATCCCGATCGGGCCGAACCAACCCGCGAAGAGCGCGCCGCGATCGTCGACGGAATCGACGAACCGATCGAAGACGAAGACCATCGGCAGGCGACGCAGGAGGAGGATTCCGACCGCGAGCGCCGCGCCGGTCCAGCCGAGTGCGAGCCACTGCTCCCAGGGGAGCGCCAGACCGAAGGCGACGAAGACCGGGAACGTAAACAGTCGAAGGATGGCTTCCTGGACCTTCTGCTCGTCGAGTCGGTCCCTGGCCTGGGCGAAGCGATTGAACAACAATCCGGCGACGAACACCGCGAGGACGCCGTCGCTTCCCAGCAGCTTGACGCCGCCGAGGACGGCGAACGAGAACGCGATCGTGATGGTGAGCAGCGACGATTCTTCGAGGAGGGCGTGCTCGCTGGACTCGCGCTCGATCCAGCCGACGGCCGCGCCGACGGCAGCCCCGATCGCGACGGCCGCGCCGACTTCCCACAGCAACGTCTCGAACAGCCAGGCGGCCAGCGCTCGGCCGGGCGAATGCTCGAGGACCAGAACCGGGAGGAAGACGAGCAAGTACGCCAGACCGTCGTTGGCGCCGGACTCGGCGGTCAGCAGGTTGCGAATCGGTTCGGGGATGTACCGCTCCGCAATGTCGCCCGTCACGATCGTTCCCGCCAGCACCGGATCGGTGGGCGTGACGATCGCCCCGACGAGCAGCGCGGTCCAGAGCGGGACGTCGAGCAACGCGTAGACGAGCCCGCCGCTGACGAGCCACATCGCGACCAGTCCGGGAACGAGGACGACCGTCATCGCGAGGTCGTTCGCCCGGAAGTACCGTCCGGGAAGCCTGAGCGCCGCGGCCATCACCGCGAGTCCCATCGTGAGCCTGGCGAGCTGTTCCAGGACCGCGAGCGGTTCCCCCAAGCCCGAGAGGTGAAGGAGATCCAACCCGGACGGACCCAGAACGACCCCGAGTGCCGTCGCCGCGATCGGCTCGGACGGGAGGTACGACCGGTCCTCCAGAAGCCCGGCGGCGAGGCTCAACAGCACCGTCAGTCCGCCGATCGAGACGAGGGCGACGTTCAGTTCTTGCATGCGTCTGGAGCCATTCGTCTTCCGAAGCGTCGAGAGAGACGAATACTCGAACACCCGAGCACAGCCGTCGTTGGGTCGGTCGGTGGGATAGGGATTCGGCCTGCGCTCTCACACCGGGCGACCGACCGATCCGGGCCGCGGATCGTCCGCCACGGCGACGTTCGTCGGCGCACCGGTCCGGGAGGAACCACGATCTACCGCCCCGGCGCGCGGCAGCTCACGCCGAACGAACGGATCCGACGGCCGTTCGGAATCGGTCATCTCGGTCGACAATAGCAAGCAGAAGCCTGGCTATCGTCGTTCTCGTACGTCGAAGCGAAATGGTGTTTGCTCGGGCCGTAATTTCGCGGCGTCCCGCGGCACGCCGCCGAGACGCGTGACGACGAACGGGAAAGTGGCCACGACGATCGCGGACCGACGGACGCGACCGCGACCGGGGGCGTCCGACCGGCTGTCGCGATCCCATCCGAGTCGATCTCGAACCGAGAACCCGAGCGATGCCGCTCAAATCAAATAATGGACGGAGATACCCACTCGACGAACCGGCGAGATTTACTCGCGGGAATCGGTGCCGCGGGCGCCGCGGCGCTCGCGGGCTGTTCGGCCCTCGCTCGAACGCCGCCGGGTCCGCACCTTCGGATCGGGACCCTCAGACCGCCGGTTACGCTCGATCCGATCGAGGCGAAGTACGTCGGTTCGAAGCAGGCGATCAACCGGATCTTCGACGGGCTCTACGCCTACGGTCCGGACACCGAGACCGTTCCGAAGATCGCGGCTGGCCGGCCGACGACGGCCGACGACGGACGGCGGATCGACGTGACGATCGACGAGGCGGCGCGCTTTCAGAACGATCGCCGCGTCAGGCCTGAGGACGTCATGTACTCGTTCGAGGCGCCGGTCGAAGAGGGAACGGCGCCAGCCTGGGAGGTCGACGCGATCGAGTCGGTGGAGGCCCTCGACGATCACACGGTACGGTTTCACCTTCGGCATCCGTTTCCGACCGTTTCGTACGCGCTCACACGGCCGATCGTCCCCAAGGAGGCTCGGGAAGCCGATCGGGCGGCGTTCGCGAAGAAACCGATCGGGAGCGGGCCGTTCGAGGTGCGAAAGTTCTCCGAAGAACAGAAGACCCAGCTCGTCCGCTGGGGCGAGTACTGGGGCCGACCGGAGCCGGAGATTGCCCAGCTAACGATGGTGTACGTCAAGTCGCCGCTCACCCAGATGATGAGCCTCCGAACCGGGCGAAGCGAGGCGATCGAGCCGGTAAATCCGCAGATTGCGGACGACATCCGCGACGTGACCGACGCGGACGTGTACCGGCAAAACGGGTACCGAACCTACTACTTCGGGTGTAATCTGAACGAGGGACCGACGACCGACCCGAAAGTCCGGGAGGCGATCAGCTACTGCATCGACGTGGACAAAGCCGTCGACGAGTTCATCAAACCCGTTGGAAATCGGGTGTACAGCCCCTTACCGGGACGGATCGCGAACGACTGGAACATGCCGATCGGGGAGTGGAAGGAAATTCCCAACCGGAAAAGTACGGACCGGGCGAAACAGCTGTTTCGGGAGGCCGACGAGACGCCCGGGCGCCTCAGGATCTTGACGTCGAAAGACCCGACGTGGAAGGAACTCGGCGAGGCGATCGCCGGCGGCATTCGGGACGCCGGCCACGGTGCGCTCGTGACCGCGAAACCGTGGAAGCGCTACCTCGAATCGTACGTCTCGGGCTCGGAGCGCGACTACTCGGTGTTCGTCGGCGAGATCGCCGGCACGGCCGATCCAGACTCGTTTCTCTACCCGACGTTCCACGAGAACATGCTGGGAGTAACGAATGGGATCTTCTCCACCGACGACGAAATCATGAAACCGCTGTCCGAGGCGCGATCGATGACCGACCGCAAGCGCCGGCGATCGCGCTACGAGACGGCGATCACGAAACTGCTCACCGATCGCGTCGTTCTCCCCATTTGCTCGTTCGAGAACAGCTTCGCCACGGCCCAACGAGTGCGAAACTTCGAGGTGCATCCGATCGCCGAAGTCAACCCCAGACTCGCGGGCGAGGACGAGGTCGTGAGGGTCCGATCATGAGCCAGGACTTCGGCGTGGGGACGGCCGTCGCCCTCGGCGTCGGCGGCATCGTCGGCGGAGGGATTTACGCGGCGATCGGCATCGTCGTGGCGGCCGCGGGCGTGCTGACCTGGTTCGCGTACTCCATCGCGACCGTGGTCGTCCTCTGTTGTGCTTACTCGTATATCAAGCTCAACGATCTGACCGAAGAGAACGGCGGCTCGGTGACGTTCATCGAGGAACTCACCGGCCGGACGAGGATCGCGGGCGTGGTCGGTTGGACGCTCGTCGTGGGTTACATCGGGACGATGGCGATGTACGCCTACGCGTTCGGCGCGTACACCCAGATGATGCTCGGCGTGGAGTACGTCTGGGGGCTGCCGAGTCGGCAGTTCCTCTCGATCGGCGTCATCGCCGTCTTCGTCGGAATCAATCTCCTCGGGGCCGGCTCGACGGCCGCCGTGGAACGGTATCTCGTGTTCATCCAGGCCGGCGTGATCGCGGCCTTCGGTTTCATCGCACTCTGGTTCGGCTTCAATAATCAGCTGCTCCAGCCCGGCCTCTCGTCGCTCGTACGATCGCTTTCGAGTCACAACTTCAACCCGATCCTCGCTGCGTCCATCGGGTTCGTCTCCTTCGAGGGGTGGCAGCTGCTGTTCTACGATCAGGAGCAGTTCGACGATCCCGACGAAACGCTCGCGAAAGCGACGTTCATCTCGATCCCGATCGCGGCGTTCATCTACATCCTCGTGGGGTTCGTCATCACGAGTTTGCTTCCGGAGGAGGTAGTCGCCGCCCAGCCCGAAGCGGCACTGCTCTACGGCGGCCTCGTGATTTCGAAGTGGCTCGCGCTCGCCGTCGGGATCGCCGGGCTCATCTCGACGGCGAGTGCCATCAACTCGACGCTGTTCAGCGAAGCGATCTTCGCCAAGAACCTCATCTCCGACGGCATCCTCCCCGATCGGATGGGCGATCCGGATGCGCAGGCCGCCCCGGCGCGTGCCGTCCTCGTCATCGGCTTTTTCACTGCCGCGTTTACCACGCTCGGGAGCCTCGAATCCGTCGTGGAGTTCGCCTCGCTCGCCTTCATCGCCGTCTTCGGCGCGATGAGCGCGACGGCGCTGGCCAAACGCGACGAGGCGGACATCAACCCGGTTCCCCCGCTCGTCGGTACGATCGGCTCGGGCGCGTTCTTCGTCATGCTCCTCTGGTACCTCTACTCGCAGATGCCGTCGGTGTTCTGGCTCGTCGTCGTCATCGCCGTTCTGGTCTTCACCGTCGAGGGCGTGTACTTCGAGCGACAGTCGATCAAGGAAGGACTCCGGGAGGTAGAAAAGCAGCTGTAACTCGACTGGCCGATCGCGGGCGGAGCAGGGGCGACTCGGACGAACCGAGCCGCCCGACGAGGAATCCGTCCGGTCACACGCGAAAGGAATAGAGACCGCCTGCAGTAGGAGAGGGAGCCCTCTGACAGGACGCGATCGAACCGGCGTTTCGTCTCCGAAAGCTCCAGCGGATGGAGTTGTCGATTCGAAATCTCTCCGGGCGATCGCTTAACTAACGAAACTGGACCGGCGATCGAACCCCCGCTATCTCAGTCCCAATCCCATTAAGTGACCGCGCCGTACTCGGGGATATGGACCGCGAGGAGTACCCGATACTGGTAGTCGTCGCGCTCGCGGTAGTGGGTATCGGCATCGGTACGACGCCGAAACCGCTCGCGCAGTTCTTCGTCGACGGGACGCGCGAGTTCGTCACGACGACGATCGCCATGGCGTGGATCACGTGGTGGGCGCTGGTCGTCGGCTTCGCGATCGCCGGCGGCGTGGAGGCGTGGACCTCGACCGAGGCGGTCTCGGACCTGCTGGAAGGACACGGCCCGCGGGAACTCGGCTACGGCTCGCTGTTCGGGTTCGTCTCCTCGTCGTGTTCCTACAGCGCGATCGCCACCGCGAAGAACCTCTTCAAGAAGGGTGCGTCCGCGTCGGCCTCGCTGGGGGCGTTCATGTTCGCCTCGACGAACCTCGTCGTCGAGATCGGGATCGTGATGTTCCTCCTGTTGGGCTGGCAGTTCGTCGTGGCCGACTTCGTCGGCGGGCTGCTCCTCATCGGACTGATGGCGCTGGGGTTCGTCTACGCCGTCCCTGACGGCGTGATCGAGACGGCCCGGGAAACCGTTCGGGACGAGGGAACCGAGACGGTGCGGGACCCCGTCTGCGGGATGGAGGTCGACCCCGACGAAACCGAGTACGCCACGGAGGTCGACGGGCGGACCTACTACTTCTGCTCGAAGTCGTGCATGGAGAGCTTCGACCCCGAGGAGGCGGAGACGACGATCCGCGAGCAGGCGACGTCGCTCTCGGGGTGGAAAGCGCTCGCCGACAAACAGTGGAAGGAGTGGGGAATGCTCTGGGACGAGATCGCGATCGGGTTCGTCTTCGCTGGCTTGGTCGCCGGGTTCATCCCCCGCAGCGTGTGGACGTCGGTGTTCTCGGGACCGGTCCTGGGCGTGCCGACGTACATCCTCTGGACGTCCGCGGTCGGCGCGCTCATCGGCGTCGCGACGTTCGTCTGTTCGGTCGGAAACGTTCCCTTCGCGGCCGTGCTCTACACGAACGGCCTCCCGTTCGGGAGCGTCCTCTCGTATATCTACGCCGACCTGATCGTCCCGCCGATCGTCGACGCCTACCGGGAGTACTACGGCACGACGTTCGCTGCCGTCCTCTCCGGGATGATCTTCGTCTCCGCGGTCGTCGTGGGGGTCGTCGTCCACTTCCTCTTCGCCGGACTGGGGCTCGTTCCGCCGCAGTCGAGCGCGACCGTCGCGGACGTTTCGATCGAGGTGGACTACAAACTGGTGCTGAACGCGATCGCGACCGTCATCTTCGCCGCCCTCTACTGGCTGCACCGATCGGACCTCGCCGAGAGCGGCGCCGGCGGCCAGCAGGCACACGCACAGACGACCGACTGACGGATCGGCCTAAGACGGCGCGGCGGAGTCAGGCGTCGGTGCCCGACGTCGACGACCCGAGATCGGTCGCTCGCGCGCCCTTTCCGACCCACTTCCGAACGAACCGTTTCAGGGCCGACTGGACGGGGCGGTGTTTCCGCGTCATGACGACCGTTCCGTCGAACTCCTCGCCGATCGTCTCCGGGATCTCGCCGAACAGGACGCGCTGGAGGATGCCCTCGCCGGTCGCCCCGATGACGATCGTGTCGAACCCTCCGTCGCGGGCGTATTCGAGGATCGCGTCGTCGATATCGTCCTCCGACGCGATCGCGGTATCGACGTCGGTCGACGCCGCCGTCCGCGGCCAACGCTTCCTGGCGCTCCGATAAGAACGACTCGGCGGCGTCGCCGACGCCGTCGGTTACGACGTGAAAGAGCGTGACGTCGGCACCGACGTCCGCGTACGCGGTCGCGAAATGCTCCGCGAGGTCCGCGTGAGGTCCGCCGGCCGTGGGCACGAGGACACGACTCGACGCTGTCGCTCCGTCGGTCTTCACCACGGCGACGTCGCACGGCGCGTTCTCGACGACGGTGTCGATGTTGGAGCCGAGTGCGTAGTCCGAGAACCGTTTGCGCCTCCCCCGCCACCCCAGGACGATGAGATCGCTATCGCGCCGGTACGCGACGTCGTTGATGCTCGTTCCGACGTCGTGGCCGATCGTCACGGTCTGGTGTACGGGGACGTCGTCAGGAACGTACTCCAGCACCCCGTCGAGGAGGTCGCGCTGCTCGTCCGCATAGTGCCGACCTTCGGACAGCGGCGTCTGTTCGGGCACCGTCGCCACGCTCGTCAGCAGGAGTTCGCCGTCCTCGCGGCGGGCGATCGCGCTTCCCGCGCGGATCAGTTGCTCGGCGTTACTCGGGTCCGCGAGGGGAACGAGCACCTGGTAGTCGCGCTCCTCCGCCGCCCGTTCCTCGGTGATGAATCGCGTTTCCTCCCTGAACCATCTCGAACGATGGAAGCGAGGGCAACCAGAATGAGCGAAACGCTTGTATACATTGCAAACATAGCATACACCATGGGAACGATATCGACTCGGGTTCCGGATGATCTCGAGGGGAAACTGGAAGAATACCTCGAAGAAGAACGGCTAGATCGGAGCACAGCAGTACGAAAACTCCTCTCGGAAGGGCTCGAAGAGTGGCGTCAAGAGCAAGCGCTCAAACGGCTCGCTGCTGATGAAATTTCGTTCACGAAGGCCGCCCAACTTGCAGAGATGTCCGTCTGGGAGTTTGCCCAGCTCGCAAAGGATCATGACATCACGTGGGTATCGGGCGATCACCTCGAAGACGATCTCGAGGAACTGTGAATGTGGGTTTTCGACGCGACGCCGCTAATTTACCTCGCAAAGGTCGATCAACTCCATCTCGTCTCCAACCTCGATGGAGAGTGTCATCTTCCTCAACAAATTCACTCGGAGGTCGTTACCACCGGTCTTGAAGGGGGGTATACCGATGCTCGTCGTATCGAGCAGTGTATTGATGCTGGGCTTTTTGAAGTCATCGCAGTTGATGACTCTCAGCTTGTGGGCCGGTTAGAACAAAACCCAAATTTGAGTGACGCTGATGTGGCAGTCCTTGGATGTGCTGCATCACTTGATGCGATCGCCGTCATGGACGAAGCCTATGGGAGAACGGCTGCAGAAATCGAAGGTATCGAGACTCGGGGGACAGCCTACATCGTTCTCTTGTGCGCTAAGCAGGGACACATTACCGTCTCCGAAGCGCGTGAGACAATTGATTCAATGATCGAAGAAGGCTGGTACTGTGCACCAAATTTGTACACAAAACTCGTTCGGAAACTCGAGTCATTCAACTAATAACGGCGCTATACATCGCTATCGGCGATCGAGAACAGCTCCGTGAGGACACACTACAGTTCGTCACGGATTCGGAAGAAGGAGTTGCAGATGAAGGTGCCGAACGGTCGATCCTCCAGTTTGGAACCTGTGACGACCTCGTTTCCAACCTCACACCGCTTCGGCTTGAGTTGATTCAGGCAATTGTAGAACAGTAATCCAACGAGTATGCGCGAGACTGCTCGCCTTGTCGATCGTGATGTCTCGTGTAGCACTAAAATCCGAAGCGAATGCTGAAACGACGCGAAAAACTCAAGCCACATCTCGAGCGGACATGTCTCCTGCTACGGTGATAATCGAGAGTAAAGGGTCGGACGTTGTGTCTCCGTCAATGTTATACAGTAGTTCTCACTCGCAACGATCTCACTTTTAAGCAGCGTCGGGGATCACAGTGGCGCAATCGACTCGAGCGGTGAGTTTCAAAGTAGGTATCGAGATCGGCTGCAGCGCTGATCGAGCGGCATTATAGAGCCTTACTCGTGGTCCATTGCCGCCGGCAGCGTAAACGAAAACGTGGATCCCTTGCCTGGTTCCGACTCGACCCAAATCTCGCCGCCGTGGCGCTCGACGATCCGCTCACAGAGCGCTAACCCGATTCCGGACCCGGACCGATTGTTTCGCGCGTTTAAACGGTGAAACACCTCGAAGATCTCGTCTTGGTTGGCAGGATCGATCCCGATGCCTTCGTCTTGAACTGCCACAGTCCACCCCGTGCCGTTTCGCTCGTTAAAAATCCGTACCCGAGGCCGTGTGTCCCCGCTATACTCGATCGCATTTTTCAGCAGGTTCTGGAACACTTGCCGTAATTGATGTTCATCCCCTACAACGCGGGATAAGTCCTCGACCTGCACGTCAGCGTTACTCTCAGTAATCCGAACATCAAGATCGTGGCAAACGTCCGAAACCACATCGTTGAGATCGATCGGTTCGAGCGGCTTTCCTTGTGTCTCGACCCGTGAATACTGAAGTAATCCATCAATCATCGCGCGCATCCGGTCGGCCCCATCAATAGCGAACTCGAGGAACTCTCGTCCATCCTCATCTAATTCGTCGTCATATCGACGTTCAATAAGTTGGAGATACGACGAGACCATACGAAGAGGTTCTTGCAGATCGTGTGAGGCGGCGTAGGCGAACTGCTCTAAGCGCTCGTTCGACTCCTCGAGATCGGCGACCAACTGTTCGAGTTCTCGCTGATACTGTTGCCCTTCGATCGCTTCAGCGAGGACATTGGCAACGCTTTGGACGAAGGCGATGTCTTCGTCGGTGAACGTTTTCCAAGTGGTGTCGTGAGTACCCAACACGCCCCAGGGGTCGTCTGGCGGGCCGATGATGGTACTAATACCACTGCGAATGGTGTCACTCGTCGGCAACTGGGGACCGTTAAACCGTGTTTCGGTCTCGAAGTCCTCGACGATAATAGGGCGATTAGTTGTCAGCGTATATGCAGCATGAGATCGGGCTTCGACGGCTGGGACCGTTGTCTCTCCGACAATGCTTTCCTGCCAGCCGACGCCTTCGCGAAGCAGGAATTCCTGATCCTCATCATCGAGCTCAAGCACTTTACAGTACGTAGTATCGAGAACGGCCGCTACTTGACGAGATGCTTCGTGCATGAGTTCGTCCAGGTCGTTGCTTTCGAACGCGAATTGGCCGAGGTCGGCCACAGCTTGTTGTTGTCGAGTGCGGCGTTTGAGTAACTCCTCGCGTTTTTTCCGCTCAGTAATATCCTGGAGTGCCCCACGGACTGCAACGACCTCGCCGTCTTTCATCTCTGAATCCGCTTGCACCCGAATCCAGCGGAACTCGCCGCCGGGAGGGCGAAAGCGAGCCTCCACGGTAAAAGGAGCACCTGTATCGAACGCATCTTCGATGACGCTTTCTATCATCGATTGGTCGTCCTCGTGGTAGGCGTTAATGGTTTCATCGAGCGGGAGTTCTTCGTTGGGGGGGACTCCCAGAAGTTCGTAGAGATGGTCGGTCCAGTACACGTCCATCGTGTCCGGATAAATCTCCCACCCGCCCACATCAGCGATGCGCTCGCTTTTGTGAAGGAGATCAAGGGTTCGCTCGAGCTCAATCTCTCGAGATTTCGATCGCGCATCGTTGACTCCTCCGGCAAACGCGGGGACGAGAACAAATGCTGTGACAGTTAAGATCGCCCGAATGGGGGTATTGATACTTGTAGCCGACAAGAAGTGGTAGGTCCCGAGGAGGGCACCCATAATAATGACCGCGCTGAGACTCCATGTTGTGATCGTCGGATAGAATTCAGGTTTAATATCTGTTCGGGGCAACCAATACCCGCCACAAATGAGAACAACGCCTGGGCCGCCGACAAAGAAAGCGAAGATCAGCGCCGCTAAAACAGAATCCCCTCCAATGATTTCCCGATAGCCTAACCAGATGGCGAACACGACGTACAGAGTACCGAGGGTGATGATGGCTGGTCTACCATCGAAATCGGATACGATCGATTTCCACGAGTCCACGAGGAGTGATTGGCCGCGACCCTATTAGGGTGTTATTGTATGACAGAGCGTTGAAATCCTATCAACAAGAGCTAAACAAATAAATTCCTGTAAATCCACAGGTCAACAGTTTCCGGTTAGAAAGGGATAATCTCCCGGGTAGGCGAATTACTCCCGAACTTCGTCGATCGACTGAGCCACGTCCCCAGCGTGGAGATCGCTGTATGCCTCGTGCGTTGTCTCGACGGACTTGTGCCGCAGTGCCGACTGTGCGGGTTCTGAGTGTCCCTAACAACGTCCGCACGAATTTGCGCATGGATAGACGTCGACGAAGGTAGGAAACTATCACGCGATGTATTTAACCACGTGAAGGATATAAAATAAATCTTTTACCATAATATTAACAATAACCATCTCTCGATTACTAAACTAGAAAACATGGGATTACCGTAAGGCCCAATGATCGGAGATCGTATCCTCCTGTCAAAGAGATCAGGTCTGTACCGGCCGGATCTCAGAAATCCAGGTCGCCGTTTCATCCGTTTAGACAATATTTCTGAGAGGAACAGAAGTCGGCGTTTTTGTGAATCAGCCACGAGGAGTTTTCCGGATATGGATAACACTAACCACCATAATGCTAGCCGTATATCGACCGACAGCAAGATAATCCGAAACTGGGGAGAGGCCCATGATGCAGTACCAGTAGAAGATATTACGAGTACTGAAGAGACGGAGCGTTTCCACATCATTCCAGCAGATGGCGTGGGCGAGGCGCACGAACAACTCGAGTGGGATCCGTTTCTCGAGATGATTGACGAATGGAATTACGTCGTCCTCTATCACGGCGAGCAGGAGGCGAATCCGTTTGAGATCGTTAAACGCGACAGGGCGATCACTCGAGCGGACATGGACGCGGACGAATTCGAGGAGCGATTGTTAGCGGGAAGACCTGTAACGAGCACGGTCACGGAGACGACCGTCGTCGAGAGCGTTGTTGTTGAAGAGACGACGATCGAGAGCGAGCTCGTAGGCAGCGAAGTGATCGATCAGCGTGTATTGGACGTCGAATTCATCGGACGCGAGTGTACGGGCTGTGAGTTGATCGTAAACCAGGATTTAGATACTCGAGAGGTATTCGACGCGGATCGATATCTCGATATGCGCGACGGACTGGAAGGCGAACCTGGACAGACGGCTACAGGGACGCTTTTCACCGACGAGATTCCGTACCATCCCGAAATCGATATCGAGGAGACGTGGTCGGTCACCCTAGAACTCGTCGAGCAGTTCACGGTAGAGAGCCACGTCGAGGACATGGATATCACCGAGACCGATACCATCGAAGATCATGATATCGACGTCAGCGGGTTCCACCGAAAACTCGTTGAAAGCGGGCTTCTCGGCACGGGCCGTTCGCCGAAAGAGGTTATGAGAGAGTTCGATATTGAAAGCGAGATAAACAAAGACGACCGGATACAAACGTACTTCGAGCGTGAACAGATTATCGAAGACGAAGTCATCGAGCGAAAGCGTCTCCATGCTGATGTCACGGGCGGCGATCTCTTAGAGATGGAAACGTTCCGGAGCGAGGAGTTCGAACCGATCCAAAGCGAGGATTCCGAGGCTGAACGCGCCGCTGCCGACGAACCAGCCAACCCGAGTGAAGCCGAAGCACCCGACGTCGGTGAAGCGAGGGTCGACAAGCAAGACGTAGAGATGGAAACTATTCACGGCGAGGACACCGAGGCCACACCTGCTCGTGACGACGAATTCGCCGACGAGCGTGAGGCCGAGGTGCCTGAAGCCGAGGAGATAGCGGTCGACGAGGAAAAAGGGATGGGAACGGTCCAGAGCGAGGGCACCGAGGTCAAACCCGCTACTGACGATGAATCTGCCGACGAACGTGAGACCGAAGCATCCGAAATGACTGGAACTGAAGCGCCCGAAACTGAGGAAATCACTGTCGACGAGCAAAATGAAACAACGACCCCGGTCGATCTTACTGACGCCGAGATCGGTAAAACGGTTGTCGATGCGTCAGGAGAATCTATCGGACGGGTCACCGAGGCGGAAGAAGCAGAAGCGATGATCTACATCGACGCCCATCCGAGCATCACTGATCGGATTCGGGCGAAATTCAACTGGGGCAACGTCGACAAAGGCGATCTCTCCATCCAGGCCGACCAGATCGAGCGCGTCACTGACGAGCAGATCGAACTGAAAGGAAAGGGAGAGCCGGATTAACACTTTCCCGATTCCACAGTTACGGCCGGGTACAGTTTCAACACACATCAATCTACTTTGGTAAACTACATACACGTCACTCACTGCTGTCGGATCTAATGATAATGTCTTGATTAAAGCGTCAACAGCAGCAGCAGACCTAGTCGTTGCACCCTACCACGAACTTGACAAGCGCGGTGCTCACCAACCAGTTCCGGAAGGTCGACTCGACAAGCAATGGGTACTTTCCAAGCACCCAACACCGGCGGACGCACAGAAGGCCGAGATGGGCACCACCGCCTCCGAAGGGCTCGTCTACGATTCGATAATTCGTTTAGTCGACGTTCATCCCTGATGCAGCGATAAACTCTGAGATGATGTGGCCCTCGGCGCGATGAAGGATGTCACTAGCAGTGGATTTGCTGATCTCGAGTTCCGCCGCTAAGTCGGTAAGCGAACACTCGCGAGGACTATTGTAATATCCATGGGAGAACGCTTTGGTAACTACCCGTCGCTGCCGATCGGTGAGAAGAGTTGTCGGATCGGCTATAGAAGTGATCGAGACGACGTCATAGGTTACGTCGTTCATTTCAAAAGCTGCTTTGAGCTGTGAGAGTTGCTCTTGAGAAGTAAACGTCTCGACAATTACCCACCCGTTCTGAATTTTGAGGGGATAGTTCGGGAGAATTTCCGTGGAATGGAGCATCTGATATGGTGTCGGTTGCTGCATGACGTGTTGGATCAGCAACGATTGTTCAGTGCAATTGAGTACGTCGTATGATTGTACATGCGGGGCCTCCTCGAAATCCTCGATGATGGCTTCGGCATTCTGCGTTTCAACCTCCATAAGCACGCATATACCTGATTCAGTCCCAAAGGAGGCGAGCACCTCGAACTCGTCGTCGGGATGTTTCCTGAAGAAATCGTCGAACTGGTCGCCAGGCGGTTTGATTTTGATCGTTGCCCGAGGCATATCTGGATGTTGTGTGAGTGAATCATAAACACTACGTACATGTTCGATACCACTTTTACAGAGAATTGGCTCCTGCTGTGGGGTGTGAATCAAGAACTGGATGACGGCTGCGAGCCAGACCGGGAATCATCGATAACCGCGTCCCGTAATACTGGGAAGCACGAACGCCGTACCTGTACTACCGGAGTCGACCGGCGCAATTCGCTTAAATCGGCGGGAGGGCTCGCAGCTACCGAATTACTTGCGGGTTGTATCAATACTGGATCTGAAGGGAGTCCCGATCAAAATGGCGGGGAAAACGGAAATAGCCAACAGAGCGTCGAAGAGTGGCTTTCAGAGACGAACAACTGCAACGGCATCACCGACAAAACTGGGTCCAGCACGGTCACCGTTGAGGTAGGACCAGATAGTGACGAGATGACGTACGCACCAGTTGCGATTCGTGTTCGATCGGGAACGGCCGTCAAGTGGGGATGGATCGGCAGCGGCTCTCACAACGTCGCCGCAAAAGACGATCTATGCGATAGTGGCGACCCCGAGAAACAAGCGAGCTTCAAGTACGCGTTTGATGCCACCGGAACCACGCTCTACTGCGATCCACAGGAATCGGCTGGAATGAGAGGCGCCGTCATCGTGGAGAGCGGAAATTCGGCGGCTACTACAAGCAACTCGGGTGAGTAGATGGCGGAACCAATGTGGGTTCAGCTGGGACGCTACGGGTATCTCATACTCGCAGGCTTCTTTGTAATCTGTGTCCTCGTGCAGATATACATCGCAGGAATGGCGGTATTCATCGATCCGTCGAATTGGTCCCTTCACACGACCTTCGTCCACGCCTTCGTGCCCATGCTCTTCATATTGGTCGTATTGGCCTTGATAGGCCGGCTCCCTCGATCTCTGAAAGTTGCTCCAATCGGGTTGTTTCTACTGGTCGCGTTTCAATATATGACAGCAGCGAGGTACGGTTCGCTCGTTGCAGCGATTCACCCAGTGAACGCTGTAGTAATCTTCGTTGTATCCGCTCTCGCAGTTAGGCGGGCGTGGAAATCGATTCCAACGAGTACGCCGCTCCGATAAAACAGCGCGGCCGCCGATCGGCCGATGCTTTTGTCACCGCCCTTGAAATCCGCAAATACCTCATAGAGGTACGGACTTCTGTACTACACTCACCGATCTTGAGCTTCAAATCGAGACGATCGAAGACGGGTATCCAGAGTGGCATCCCGCCCCGTACTCCTTCACGGGATGCTTACGCTCTTCCTCTACCGGGAAATCACCGGGGATAGTTATCCCGCCCTCGAACGACTCCCCAGAACTCGCAACCGTGCTCGGAATCGACCGAATTTCTGAGGAGTCAGTTCTCTCGGACGTGACACAACCGCTTCAATGACGATATTCGTGAACGTGTCATCCACCGAGGAGTGCCTTGACGATGTTCGGCCCAGAGTTGAATCGCTCTATTGTGACATCTGCCGGAACGACTTCGTAGTATTCCCCCTGTTCCTCACGTAGTGTTGCACATTCGATAAATCGAGAGTTCACGCGAACGGAAGGATCGTCGCGAAGACAAGCGTGCTGATCAGTCCGCCGACACCGATCAAGATCGTCGCCACGGTCCACGTCTTGAGTGTTTCTGCTTGCGTAAGTCCACCGATCTCCTTGACGATCCAGAAGCCGCTGTCGTTGTACCACGAACAAAACGTCGCCCCTGCGCCGATCACCATGACGAGATAGGCGGCGTTGACCGTCAACTCGCCCGTAAACGGCGCCATTATTCCGGCCGTGGTGACGATCGCGACAGTCGCCGATCCCTGCACAACGCGCACTCCGGCGGCGATCACCCACGCCGTCACGAGAAGGCCCAGCCCGATGTTTTCCAGTCCGCCCGCGATGTATTCGCCTGCACCTGCTTCGGCGAGCATCGCGCCGAAGGCACCGCCAGCAGCGGTGATCGCGGCGATATTGCCGCCGCTCTGGAGCGCGTCCGTGAGTTCGTCCGAAAACGATTCGTCGCTGAAATCGGTTACGCGATAGAACGTGAACGCCGCCGCGAGCGCGGCGACCGTCAGCGCGAAGTTCGGATCGCCGATGTAGCTGGTGACGGAAGCCGCTGGCGTGTTTTCTCCGACAAACGTTTCGACGGCGGTGTTCGCACCCACGAGGAGGACTGCGAGGAGAATCGGAAGCGAGGACTCGAACAGTCCGGGGAGGGCACTGGTCGGTGTTTGAACTTTCTCTTCTATCTCGTCGACTGTAGTTCCCATCGCGTCGCGCAGCGGAATGTCGATACGCCGATTGATCCAGTATCCGTACCCGAGACCGGCAACGGTTGCTGTCGGAAGTCCGGTGAGGAGACCGATAAGGATCGTTGTCCCGAGGTTAGCGTCGAGTTCGGTCGCTGCGAGCAGCGGGCCCGGCGTTGGCGGGACGAAACCGTGGGTGACCGCGCCGGCGGCGCCGACGGCGACGATATACAGCGTGTAATTCTTGCCCGTTCGGGAGCGAGCCGCCCGCGCAAGGGGAGCGAGCAGATAGAAGACGTTGTCGAAGAACACCGGGATCGCGATTACGAAGCTACTGCCGAAAAGCGACAGTTCGGTCTTTCCCTCTCCGAAGAGTGCGTTAAACCCGCGCACGATCCGATCCGCTGCACCGCTCTCGATCATCGCCTTTCCGATGACCGCCGCCATCAGGATTGGGATGCCGATGTCGGCCATCCCCTCGCCGAATGCAGAGGCGTAGTCAGCGGGGACATTGGCGAAGGGAATCGCGGGCGAAACGGTGCCAACGGCGAATCCTGAGATAACGAGCGCGACGAACGGCGGCAGATCGAGAACGACCAGGAGAAACACGATCGCTGCGACTCCCACTGCGAGCGATATGAGCGGCGCCTGTCCCCCCAATTGCATGGGCACGACGGCGAATTCCATGTTCTGGGATACGGAGATACGTCATTTATATTTGGTCACTGTTAGCACTAGGAAAGAAAATCGAGAACCTTTACCGTCTATCGTTTGTAGCGGGGTTCTGGTATGCTGGGCGGTTTTGTGAGACACGTGGATTTCCAAACCCAAACCAAATCAGGTCGGCGCGTCTGCCCGGGTCGGGCACGTAAGCCGCCCGGCCTCATCCCGTTCGCTCGCTGAGCAGGAAGTGCTAGCGTGCGGTTGAGGAATATTACTGTAAAAGCCTCGGACTTGGAGGAGGCCGACGCACTCTGCGATCGTCTGTCGGTCATTCAGGACGGTGAAATCGTCGCTACCGATTCGCCGGACACGTTCAAATCGCAGATCGGCGGCGATATCCTCGAAATCACGCTCGAAGATCCGACCGCCGAACAGCGAGCACACGCCCAACGAGTCGCCCACGAACAGTCCGGATTCAGGCTGTTCCATGGACAAGTTGAAGTGTGAGATCGAGGGCGGCAGCCGCAACATCGACTAGTGGACTCAGAAATAGTTGCCTCTGGCAGGCACAAGCGTCGTCGGATCCAGACCCAATCGACGAACTCCGCGAGTAGTACGGCGCAGGCGAGATCGACGAGGTGGGGTTCGAGCAACAGGTCGCGTTCTACGTCCACCGATCGCAACGAGCAGATCCGTATCGTGTCGAGGATGTCCCCAGGATCGTCGAGGCGATGTCGAAGCCCGATCGAAGACCTGCGGTTGCCCGCCGGTGCCGATCGAACTCACCGCTGGCGTCGTAAATCAGTGGCCGTGTCGACGTCGATGCAAACGCCGGGATCGCCGGTTTCGATGAGAGCGCTATCGTCGCTTGCCGCCAATACGGGGAGACCCCCGACGTCGCCCGTGACGTCGAGAAGCGCATCGAAGTGGCTGCGGTCGAATAGCACCGGGTTCCCGCGGCGGCCGTCGAAGGCGGCGGCCAGCACCGTCCCCAGCTCCGCTCGATACGCGTCGACGAGGAGCTCGACAGTGGCTGCATCGACGGTCGGCATATCTCCGGGAAGAAACACCACTGCGTCCGTCTCCAGCGTTCCGACGATACGGATCGCCGTCTCGACGGACGGCGACAGTCCCTCGCCGTAGTCGGGGTTGCGGACAGTCCGCGCGTCGAACCTGGAGAGCGGGACAGACTGTTTCCACCTCGTATCCGAGGACGACGACGGCCTCCGTGAGGGCCGCGTCTACGAGCGTTCGCGTCGCGTGCCGGATCAGCGACTCACCGTCGAGTTCAGCGAGTAGCTTGTTCGCCGACTCGAACCGCGAACTCGTCCCGCCGGCGAGGACGACGCCGACGATCGTCGGCTCGGCAGGATCGGTCTCCTCAAGCGCAGCAGCGATTGTTTCAGGCCCGTAGCAGGGGAGGTCGTTGGAACTCATTCGCATATCGTGTGACTCCGCCGAGCGAGATCACGAGGGACATCGGATCGACGGTCGGCTGGTCATACGACTCGTACGTGAATCGCGTACAAATATCTCATCAGTGATTCAGACTCTTGTCGGCGATCACTCCGCGTCGAAATCGATCGGAGAACGATCCCACTTGCAGGCTGCTGATGCCGATCTCGGTCACGGGGGATTGCGTATTCCAAAATATGAATATGCGAACGATCCGTCTTGCGATATCTATGGGGATACAACGTCGTGAATTCCTCGCTGGTGCCGGAGTCGCGACGGTGTCGTTGTCGGGCTGTTTGAGAGTGCGGAGTGGCGACGGTGCGCCCAGCGTCGGTGAACTCACCGTTGGCGTGACGACCAGTACATACGATTCCGGCCTTCTGGACGTTCTTCACGCGGAATTCGAGTCGAGATACGGGGCAACTGTACGGGCCGTTTCCGGGGGGACCGGGGAGACGATCGCTCACGGCGAACGCGGGGACGTCGACGCCGTCATGGCCCATGCCAGGTCGCTCGAGGACGAGTTCATCCGATCCGGACACGGGATTAATCGGCGCGACTTTACGTTCGGCGACTTCGTCGTCGCCGGCCCGCCGGACGATCCGGCGGGGATCGAAGAGCTGACGACCGCGCACGAAGCGTTCGCTCGAATCGCGGAGACGGAAGCGGCGTTTCTCTCCCGCGGCGACAACTCCGGAACGCACGTGAAAGAACTGGAGCTCTGGGACGCGATCGGAACGTCGCCTACCGGCGAGTGGTATTTAGAGACGGGACAAGGGATGGGAAAGACGCTCGTTCAGGCCGGTCAGCGGAGGGCGTACCTGCTTACCGTTCGCGGAAACTACATCGATATGCGAGACGACCTCGATCTCGAACGCTTCGTGGAGGGACCGGTCACGGGCGGTGATCCGACGCTGGACAATCCGTACGGGATCATTGTAGTCAATCCGGCGAGACATCCGAACGTCGAATACGAACTCGCGATGTTGTACACGGGATTTCTTACCGGAATCGAAGGCCAGAGAATCATCGAAGACTACACGATCGACGGCAAACAGGTATTCTACCCGGACGGGCTCTCAGAAGATCCGAATTTTGAGCAGTACAGTCCCGCAAACGAGAGCTGACCCGACTACGGCTCGGCCGCCTCGACGGCGTTCGAGGAGACGATTACTGCACGGACGTCTGGGAAGCCTACTACACCGCGGATTCGAAACGTTTCTTCGTCGCTCGAAACCTCGATAACGGCAAACCGATTTCGGAAGCGGCCCTGGACGTTCGAGGTGCGGCCGAGCGGTTCAGATACTTCGCCGACATCGTCCGCGAGAACGCGGGCGAAACGGTGACCGTGGGCTCGCGATACGGACAGATCGTCAAAGAACCCTACGGCATCGTTGGGCAGATCATTCCGTGGAACTTCCCCCTCTGGATGGCCTCGTGGAAGCTCGCGGCGGGAAACTGCTCGGTACTTAAGCCGGGAACAGACGCCGCTGTCCGCGCTCCGACTCGCGGAGTTCGGCGACGACATCATTCCTGATGGTGTCGTCAACGTCGCCCCCGGATACGAGGAGGAGACGGGCGAAGCGGTGGCCGGTCACCCCGACGTAGCCGTTACTAGCCACTCTTCCGGAGTTAGAATCAATCGGTCGTCTCGAACGTTGGGGCATTCGTATCGTCGAACCGGTCGCCGTGGATCGGCGTCGGTCCCGAATGCTCGCCACATCTCCCCGCCCGAACGCCCGAGTCAGTGTGGATAACAACGCTTCGGAGCTATTTCACCGTTCTCAGTGGTTAGTACGCGATCGATTCCATCGAAGCGAGTCGGTAGCGCGGCCGGGACGCTCCATTGATTTCCGGTTGACTAGCTCGTCTGGAACCGCAAACCGTCCAGCGGATGTGTACCGTTGGCTTGCTCGAATGGATCACCTCTGACGAACGGATTCACATCATGCCGCGGTCCGATATCCGATCGACGCTTACCAGTCACATCCAAGAACAAAACCGATCGAATCGCTCTGTGCATTCGCCGAGTCGAGACAGAACTGTTGTCAGAGGCACATCTCGACTCGGCACTTCTCTCCACTCGTTCGAACGAGTTGAACCTTATTCAGGGAGTACTGAATTCGAAGCCGACATCGATTTTATCACGTCATCCGCCTGGTCGGAGGCCGTTTCGGCATCGAAATTTCCGATATCGGCGCGGATAGGTGCTCTGACGTCCACGATCTGAACAATAGGTAGATAAGGTATCTTCTTTATAATAGGTGAGGAAGGTAGCTTAGTTACCTAGGGTAGCTCTCGTTGGCCAAGAATCAATCGGACGTTCCGGGACACCCGTCGAGCGATCGTTCTATGGATTCGGTTCGGTGCAGAGACACTCGTGACCCTGAGAGGACCGTCCAGTGACGAAGGCGTGGATTTCGCTGGCCAGCGCATACATCGCGTGGGCCCGTTCTGCTGAGGCGAGACCGTCCTGATAGTACGTTTTCGCTCGATGGTCGCGCCAGAGATCGGCGAGATCCTCGGCCACGAATTCAGCAAAAATGCCAACTGCAGCTGCCTCCCGGTACACGCCCGGATGTGTTCCGGGAAGATCAGCCGGCTCCATCGTACCGCGCTCGAGGAGTCGGAACTCGACCGTCCGTTCGATCGCGACAAACGAGGCTTCGATAACGAGCGTATAGTATCCGGCGTCGTGCAGGGCTTCGGCACCAGCGAGCAACCGACAGGCCTTCCGCAACTGGAGGAGGGCCGCGTCTGCCACGTCCAGGCCGAGTTCGATTTCTTCCGGTCGTCGGTCGAACGCCGCCTGTGCGTTGTCGATGAGGTGTTCGATTCGCGTACTACTCATCGGCGATCACCGCCTTCCGAATGGGTTGGAGTCGGTCACTGCCGTACACAGTCACGCCCTCCGTAAAGATTTCGCGGAGCTTCGGGCCTACCCGACGTGCACTCTCCGCGGACTCGACGTACGGTTCGAAATCGAATCGGTCACCATCAAATCGTTGCTCACTGAGATCGGCGACAATATCCGTAACGACACGTCGAGCACTCGTCCGGTCACCGTCAACGACGACGAACAGGTCGATGTCACTCTGCCGGTCAGCTTCGCCTCGGGCGACGCTTCCGAACACGATGATGCCGAGAACAGCAGTGATATTGTCGGCGTCGCTAACTGCCTCTTGGACGCGGTTTATGAACGCTCGAATCGGCGCGTGGAACTCCGATTGGGCAATAGCGAGCAGTGGATCGTCTTTCTGGAGTCGATCTGGGTTAATCGAGACGTAGTTTCGTTGCGGTGTCTCTCGAATCCGAACGGTACCGATGCTATCGAGGAGGTTGACGGCCCGCCAAACCGTCGACCGAGTGACGCCTGTCGCGTCGACAAGATCCGGGATCGTAAACTCCGTTTCGTGAGCGTCGGCTAGGAGCCGGAGAACGTCGTCTGCGACCGCGATACGAAAGATATCGGTATCTGCATTCGGATAAGCATCGATGCAGATTGTTATATCTTGTTTCGTCATATCGGACACTGTCTGTTCTTGTGCAACTACGTATAAATAGATGGCGGCAACAGCCTGTATCTCGTCCGATATACTGTCACAAGCGACCGCTTTCTCGGCCGGATTCTCCGGGAGATAGTCCCAGGTGATGGCCCACGAGAGGAATGCGGAGATGTAGTCGTAGTACGTCCACGCCGTCGAGGGGTGATCCTGCCGGTGGCCTCGTCCGATCGCTTCGCTTCGACGCGGCGGGGAGGTAGCCGGCGTACCCCGCGAGTGTGCGCTTCGAGACCACCCCGGTCGTGGTGACGTCCCAATTGGCGTAAAAACCGATTCAATCGGTGACGACGGCTCGAAGTTCTGCCGATAGTTCGGCGAGACGTTTGACTTGGTTTTGAGACACTCTGTAAGGATGTCTTCGAGGGCCATACCCTGGGTATGGCCCCGGAATCTGCGGTTTCTGTCAACTAGGATGACCGTACGGCGTTTATGATAATAAATCTAGTTGTGATCACTGGTCTAATCTAAAGTACTGTTCGTCACAGTCATATCGGCCAATTTCGGTTTTCGGCGCTTCTATCTCCAGAGAACGATCGGAACAACACATAATAAATCGAATACTGATATATCGAATCGTCGTACTGCAGAAGTTGAGACGATGGGACAGGCGCCAGCGGAGGTGCTTAGACAGTGCCCCGTTTTCGAGCTGTCACGGGAAGAGACAACGGGTGCTACCCGATCGCGGGGTTTGACCTCTTGACGGACGATCGTCCGACGGGCGATCACTGTCAATGGAACGCCGTCAGATGGTGGTAGCGAGCACAGGCACATCTAACGACTCGAGGATCGTTGCCGTGACTAGCTTCGGAGATACACCGCTGTGATGGCTCACTCGGCTTGGTTGAACCGTGACAGCATACTGTATCGGAAGTACCCAGTCCAGAACAGCGCGAGAACGAAGGCCACGCCGACCAATAGCCATTGATCCCCGGGTTCGAACTGCTCCGCGACGAAGACGCCGCTGACAATGACGGCGAGGTTGTACACGAAAACGGCGAGATCGACTTTCGCGTCTGGCATACCCCGTCCTTTCTGCGAATCCCGTATAAATACCGGGTTCCATCCGCTACGGGATTCGTTTGCCACCCTCATACCACCTTCCGCGCTTCCGCGTCACCGGTGCGTTCCGCGACTTACTGGCCATGTCGAGGTGTTCCCTTCCTGATGGGGTTCTACAGTTGCTTGTAGTGTTCACGGATATGACGGACTCTCTCGCTGTAGAACGTAGTCTTGCGGTCGGAGAGGAAGGCACAGGCGGCGACCCACCGTGCGCCCGTGTCGATGGCCAGTACGCCGTCGTACTCGTCTTGGACAGTACAGATCGCTTGATGACGAGACGGACGTCCCGGCCACCGTCTCGACGCGCGAGTTCGCTGTCTCGAATATCGTCCTCACGGACGAACTGTTCATCCCAGTTGTCGGCTTCATGCCACGACTAAAGTCGTGGACTTGTGCCTCGCTACCACTGTAAGACTCCGCACCAGTGCGCGCTCGCTACTGACCCGCCTTCGCGCGCTTTCGGTGCCGTCGTGGATCAACCGGGACGCAGCTCCGATTTTCGGCGTCGGACCGAAACAACACGTTGGGCGCATCCAGATCGGCGGTGTCATACAGCGGCGCCAGTTCCACGGGATCTACCCCTCTTCTGTGGCGATTTCCCGAACGGTTTTGGCAGATACCGGTTACCCCCTCGGTATCATCCCAAGATCCAACTCGGCGAACAATAAGCCCAGTGATACCGTCTGTCGATGCCCGATTCGCGGGGATACGGACATCGCTAACAGCAATCCCGATCAATCCGCGATACGTTTGGGCGGCTCCCGGTACGCACCGATCTCCGAAGGGTCGACCCTGGTACTATCGATCAGCCGAACGACTCGCGACTGCGTCGGATCGTCGAACGGGTTCAGTAACGAATCCATCCCGTCAACTGAGATATAACTTGATCCGCTCGGCGACGTACTCGGCCTCGTCGTCGGTGAGGCACATCGGATTCACGGTGAACGCCGACTCGTGGAGGTGGTCGGGACCGACGAACACGCGCGGGTTCTCCCGGCGGAGTTCACCGACGAGGGTCTCGGCGTCGATCCCCGCGATGTCGGGGTCGATTCGGACGAACACTTCGGGCGCGACGGCGGTCTTCTCTCCCTCGGTGACCGTGACCGTCAGGCCGTTCTCGTCGCGGAACTCGTCAGCCATCAGTTCAGCCCGGTCCGCCCACTCGCGCGTGCGAACGTCGTGGTCCTCCTCGACGAAGAGTTCGATCGCACGGATGAGGCCCGCGAGTTCCTCTTTGCCGACCTTCAGCGGCCGGCCGGCGCCTTGACGGGGCACGCCGCCGAAGCGGTCGAGGTCGATCAGGTCGGTCGGCGGTTCCCACACCTCTTCGGCAACGTGCATGTCGAGGTGCTGCATGGCGGCCGACTCGATCAGTTCTTGCTTGCCAGCGAGGATTCCCGTTGTCTGGGGGCCGCGGATCGCCTTGCCCCCGCTGAAGACGACGAGGTCGGCGCCCTCGTCGATAAACCGCGAGAGGTTTCTCGTCGGGGGCAGCTCCGCGGCCGCGTCGACGATCACCGGCACGTCGTGCTCGTGGGCGACGTCGACGACGTCGGACAAGTCCGGCTGGGAGTACGACTTCTGCATGTACGCGACGGCAGCCGTGTCCTCTGTGATCGCGTCCTCGATCTCCCACAGCTCCGTGTTCTTCGACCCGGTGCCGAGGTGGTTGTCGTTGTTTCCGACGTCGACGATGCGGGCGCCGGCGAGTCGGATCGCGTGGTCGTACCCGTTGCGGTGCGATCGCGGCATCACGACCTCGTTCGGGGCGTCTCCGGCGTGGGGGAGGCGGCTCATCGTGCCGAGGTCTTCGCCCGCGATGCAGGCGGCCGTCCCGAGCGTGAGACACGCAGCGGCGCCGCTGGCGACGTAGCCCGCCTCTGCGTTGGTGACCTCGGAGATGAGTTCGCTGGCGCGGGCCTGGAGGTCCGAGATGCGGACGAACGACTCCGCCGCCCGGGACATCGCCTCGACCGCCTCAGGACGGATGAGGCTCCCGCCGATGCGAGTCTTCGTGCTCGCGGCGTTGATGACCGGCGGTACGCCGAGTTCGTCATAGATGCTGTCTGTGTCGTCGAGCTGCTCGCTTTCACCGCTCATGCAGCGATCACGTCCGACACATTTCCGGGCCGGGTGATAAAGGAAACGGTTGTGGGCCGGTCACTCGGCTTCCAGCCAGTCCTGGGTCATGTGTTCGTACCGCTCGCGCGAGACCCGGTTTTCCAGCGGCTCGCCGCCGTCGAACCGCTCTATCTCGTCGATCACGGTTTCGGCCAACCTGTACCGAGTTGGTGCCCCGGCGACGTGCGGTCCGAGCACGACGTCGTCGAGGTCCCGAAGCGGACTCGATTCGGGGAGCGGCTCCTCCTCGAACACGTCGAGTGCGGCCCGAATGCGGCCCGTCCGTAGCTCGTCGACGAGCGCGTCTTCGTCGACGATTGCACCACGGGCCGCGTTCACCAGCAGGCAACCGTCTGGGAGCATCGACAGGAGCTCTGCGTCGAGCATGTGGAGCGTCTCCGGCGTCTTCGAGGCGTGGATCGATACCACGTCCGACGACTCCAGTACCGTATCGAGCGCCGCCATCGTGGCGAACTCGAACGCCGCGATGTCCTCGGCGCTCGCGTACGGGTCGTACACTCGCACCGTCGGATCGAACGGCGCGAGCAGCGACAGCAGCTCCTCGCCGACGTCACCGAGGCCAACGAACCCGATCGACGACCCGAAGAGCGTCTCCGTCCGCTCGCAGGTCCCCGGCCACGCTCCGTTCTTCATCGCAGCGTCGAAGCCGGTTGTGTCGCGCAGCGCCGTAAGCATATACGCGAGGATCCCCTCAGCGACGAACGGCGCCATGGCGCGGTTGGCGCTGACGACGGGGATCCCGCGTTCGTACACCGCTGGCGACGCGATCGAGGTGACACTTCCGCCGACGTGGCCGATCAGTTCGAGCGAATCGGCGCCGTCAAGCACGTCGGCCGAGAGCGTCGGACTGCCCCACCCGGTGACGCAGACGTCGACACCGCGCAGGCGCTCGCGCAGTTCCGCGGACGTGAGCTGGTCGTCGTCGTTCCAGTCCACGATACCGACCGATTCGAGCCGAGATGCGACGTCCGACGGGAAGAGAACGTCACGCTGTGGACCCGCCGGTAGTGTGACGAGGATGTTCACACCTCGTAATGTTCGATACGTCGTATAAGTGTGCTGGTCGGTTCGTCCGTCTGTCCGTCTCCGTCCCTCCAGAGGTTCCACTCCTGCCCGCTCAGAAGTCGCCGCTACGGCACTTCCGAATCGTGTACCCTAGCACGCCTAGCATCGGGACGATCAGGACGATGTTGATGATCATGATCTCGTAGGTCCCCTCGTCGGGTGATGTCAGGTACAGCGAGAGGAGCGTAAAGACAAAAAACACCACGCAGAGTCCGAAGAGAAGGCCCCAGACCGGCATCCCGGCGCACATAATCTCCCAGAACCGTTCTTTCATGCTAATCCGAGCAATCGGGGGCGGTGACCGTAAAGGTACCCCTCGGCGCCGTCAGTCGTCGGCCACTCCGGACGTCGTCTCGGCGGCGCCGTCAGTGTACTCCTCCCTGTGGAGCAGGCACGCTGCGACGTGTTCCGTTCCGACCGGCTCCCGGGGCGGCGTGATCTCTTCACACGGTGTCGTGAACAGCTCCCGGAGCCGATCTACGGCGGCCTCTTCGTCTCCCCGAACGTACGCCCGAAGTCCGTCGCTCAGCACGTCCTCCGCGCGCTGCTGTGAGAGCGGGTCTTCGATGCCGTACTCGCGACGGATCTCGCCGACGAGATCGCCCTCCGGCACGTTCGGTGTCTCGTCATCCTCGGCCTCGATACCGGCGTCGTCTGTGACGCGTCGCTCGAGTTCCGCGAGGTCGATCTCGTCCGCTTCGAGGTCCTTGCGGCAGTCGAGGACCTTCCCCCACACCTCCTGATTGAGGTCGAGGTCGTCGGGCTGGATCACCGCGGGACAGCGGGTATGGAACCGGCAGCCGCTGGGCGGATCGACCGGGTCCGGGATGTCGATCTTGCGGATCGGCATCTCGTCAGACCGGTTCATCGACTCGAAGTCGGGTGTCGCCCACACCAACGCCTTCGTGTAGGGGTGTTGGGGGTTCTTCGTGATCTTCTCGGCCGGGCCGATCTCGACCAGTTCGCCGAGGTACATCACGCCGATTCGACCGCCGACCTTCTCGGTGAGGTACCTGGCATTCGAGAAGTCGTGAGAGATAAAGAGGAACGACGTGTCGAACGCGTCCTGGAGCTCGTGCATGAGGTCCATCATCTCGATGCGCAGGGAGACGTCGAGCGCGCTGATGGCCTCGTCGGCCAGGATGAGGTCGGGGTTCATCAGCAGCGCCCGGATCAGCGCGACCCGCTGTTTCTCGCCGCCCGAGAGCTGGTGCGGGTAGCGGTAGGCATAGTCGTCCGGCGGCGTCATGCCGACGCGCTCTAATAGCCCCAACACCCGGGCAGCGCGGTCCGCCTTGGAGAGGTGCTTCTCCCACTTCTTGAGCGGCGACTCGAGGTTGGCTATCACCTTGCGGTTCGGATTCAGGGCGCCGCCCGGATCTTGGTGGATGATCTGCAGCGACTTGCGGATCTCCCGGAACGGGATGTCGATCTCGCCCTCGCCGTCCTTGGCGTCCCAGACGTCCTGTCCGCGATACTTCACGGAGCCGCCCGTGGGTCGCTGGAGACCGATCGCGGTCTTGCCCAGCGTCGTCTTGCCACAGCCGCTCTCGCCGATCAGGGCGATCATCTCGTTTTCGTGGATGTCCAGCGAGACGCCGTCGACGGCGTGGACCGTGTCTGGTTCCGAGAACAGGTTCAGGAAGCCGCCGCCTGACTCCTCCTCGAAGTGGACCTCGACGTCCTCGAGCGACACCACAACGTCGTCGCCGCGATCGGAACTCATTCGTCGTCACCTCCAGTGTTGGTCTCGGGCATCGTGAACGGAATCTCCTCTCTCGCCTGCTCCCAGTGGAAGCACTTCGCGTGGTGGCCGTCCCCGACGTCGTGGTACCCGGGATCGTACTCTCGGCACTCTTCGGTCGCCAGGTCGCACCGCGGGTGGTACGAACAGCCGTGGGGCACATTGACTGGATCCGGCGCCGATCCCTCGACGGGCCGCATCTCCGAAAGCGGCGTGCTCATGTTCGGCGTCGCGTTGAGCAGCGCGCGCGTGTAGGGGTGGGAGGCGTCGCTGAGTATCTCCTCCGTCGGCGCCACCTCGATGAACTCGAAGGCGTACATCACCGCGATCCGGTCGGCGAGTTCCGCGACCAGCGGCAGGTCGTGGGTGATGAACACCATCGTGATGTCGTACTTCTCCTTGAGGTTGGTGAGCAACTGGAGGATCGACCGCTGCATCAGCAGGTCGAGCGCGGCCGTCGGCTCGTCCATCACGAGCACTTTGGGTTTAAGTACCATGCTCAGCGCGATCAGTGCGCGCTGGCGCATCCCGCCGGAGAGTTCGTGAGGGTACGAGTCCATCACGCGCTCGGGTTCGAGGTACAGGTCCGTGAGCAGTTCGTAGGCCCGGTCCATCCCCGCCTCGTGCGCGGCGTTGTGGGCGTCGAGCGTCTCCTCGAAGTGGCCGCGGACCGTCATGGAGGGGTTGAACGAACTCATCGCTCCCTGGAACACCATCGAGATCTCCGACCATCGGATCTGCTTGAGTTCCCGGGTGCTGACCTCGAGAACGTCGATCGACTCGTCAGTGGTCGGCTTGTACTCGATCGATCCGCCGAGCACGCCGGGATCGACGACCGCGTCGAGTAGCGCCGAGGCGAACATCGACTTGCCGGAGCCGGACTCGCCGACGATGCCGATGATCTCGCCGCGCTGGATGTCGAGATTCGCGTCGTCGAGGACTCGCGAGACGCCCCTGTCCATGTCGAAGGTCACGCTCGCGTTCCGCACTTTGAGGATCGGGTCGTCGGTCTCGATGGCCTCGTTTCGGATCGCGTCGGTCGATTCGCTCACAGTCATGATTATATCCCTCCCTGTACGTCAGGCACCGTAACGTCTTCGTCCTGTTTGGCGTCGGACTCGTCGTCGCTGCGCGTGTGTTCCGCGTGGCGGGCCCGGATCCGGGGGTTGAAGATCCGATCGAGTCCCTGTCCGAGGAGCAACAGCCCCAGTGACAGGAAGATGATCGTGATCATCGGCGGGTAGAACCAGTGGAACAACGACTTCGTGTAGATCGCTCCCTGGCCGTACGCGTTGTCCATCATGACGCCCCAGTTGAACCCGGTGTTCGGCAGGAGCCCCAGGAAGTACAGCCCGACCGAGGCCATGATCACGTTTCGCGCAGTCGAAACGAAGTTCACGACGATGAGCGGCATGACGTTCGGGAGGACGTCCTTCGTGATGATCGCGGGCGTCGAGATCCCGATCGTGCGCGACGCCTCGACGTAGGGCTCGTGGCGCAGTTTCAGCACCTCGGAGCGAAGCGACCGCGCGAAGCTCGCCCAGCGGTTGACCACGAGGATGATGCCAATCACCCAGGGCTCCGTCGGCTGGAGGATCGCCGCGAGGACGACGACCAGCGGGAGCGCGGGGAGCGTCATGACGATGTCCGCGATCGCCATCATGACCTGGTCTACCGATCCGCCCTTGTATCCCGAGAGCAGTCCCCAGACCACCGAGAGGACGATCGAGAAGATCGCTCCCGCGAACATCATCTCGAGCATCGCTGGCGTCGCGTGGACGATCTGGGCGAAGACGCCGCGCCCCAAGGAGTCGGTGCCCAGGGGATACTCCCAGAACGGGATTCCGAAGATCACGGTCATGTAAGCCGAGTCGAACGGGCCGACGAGTTCCGGCCCGGCGCCTGCGTACGGTCTATCGACGAGCTCCACGCCGACGGTTCCAATCAGCACGAACAGCGTCGTGATGGTGATCCCGATCCGCGCGCGCCAGTCTTTCCAGATGATCCGCCCCGGGGCGAAGACGTACTCGTCGATCAGCGCCCGGTACCGTTCTGCCCGGGACCGCTCGACGTCCGCGGTCGTCTCGAACAGCGACTGCTGCGGGGCAACGCTTCCACCGTCGGTCGACGTGTCTTTTTCAGAACGCTTCACGGTCACCACCTCCTGCTCGCGGGTCGATGAACCCGTACGTGAGGTCCGCTATGTACACTCCGACGATCACGCCGGCCGTGATGAACAGGAACGTCCCCATCATCAACGGGTAGTCCCGGGCACTGATACTCTGGTACATGAAGTACCCGACGCCGGGGTACTGGAAGATGTACTCGAGGATGATCGAACTCCCGAACAGCGTGCCGAGCGAGATCATCAACGACGTGTACATCGGGAGGAACGCGTTTCTAGCGACGTACCGGAGCGCGATCCGCCGCTGTGGCAGCGCGCGGAGCTGGGCGACGCGGAGATAATCCTCACCGAGCACCTGGATGGCGTTTCCACGCATCTGGAGCGCGACTATGCCGAACCCGGCGATGACCAGCGAGGCGATCGGAAGCGCCCCGTGGCCGATGACGCTCCAGATGAACTGAGGGTTGAATCCTTCCTCGATGCCGGAGCCGTAGTGTCCGCTCGTCGGGAACAGGCTCAGGTTGTATCCCAGGAGCCACAGGAGGACGACGGCGACGACGTAGAACGGCACGGAGGTCAGGAGAATCGACGTTCCCGACCAGGACACGTCGAACCGGCTCCCCTCCGCGTACGCCATGAACGCTCCTGTGGTGATCCCGATCAGGTAGATCAGTATGATCGAGACGATCGAGATGAAGATCGTCCAGGGCATAGCGTTGCCGAGAATCTGCGCGACCGGCTCGTTGTACCACGTCGACGTGCCGAGATCGCCGGTCGCGACGCTCGTTATATAGTCCACGTACTGCTGCCAGAGCGGCTGTTCGGGGTTTATCGACGCGTAGAGCTCTACCTGACGCGCAACTGCACTCGGATCCTGACCGGCACTTGCGAGCTGCGCTCGGAGACGATCGACCGGACTACCGGGCATCAGTCGAATCATCGCGAACGTAAACGATATCACGGCGTAGAACGTCAGGAACGCCATCCCGGTTCGCTTGACGAAGTAGCGTGTCGATACCATGTCCACTAGGTGAGCTCCGATCGCGCGTTCTGGTCGATACACCGTTCCGGACGCCCTTCGATCGGCAAACGCCGATCGTGATCGCCGGACATGCTATTGAAATCCATGGTGTGGGATAGTTTCTGTAGGATCGCGTATTCCTATATGTGTTGTGGTACCGTACGGCAGTACGGACGGGAAATATACCCCTCTCACGCCGACGAGACGAACTGGTGGCCTCGTTACTCGTCGGGGGCGGAGATAGCGCCGATCTGCGGGAGCGAGTACGTGAACGGCATGAGACCCGAGAGGCGATCCTCGCCGAGCTGATCCGGATAGCTCCACGAGCTGTTCATGTACCAGGGGTAAGCCCCCGCGCCGGCGGGGAGCTTGGGCACCGTCTGGTTGTACGCCCAGGAGAGCGTCTCGGAGATCTCGGTCACGCGCGCCTCGTCGGTCGTGTGCTGTAGCTCTTCGAACAGCGCCACGGGGTCGACCTCGATCGTGTCGCTGCTGTCGGGCTCGCCGATTGGCGGCACTTCGAGACCGGGTTCGCCATAGGGCTCTTGCAGATAGTACGAGAACGGCTCCTCGCTCTGGTTCTCCGCGTCGTAGCGGAGCCAGGTGAGCCGCCAGCCCGTGACGACGTTGGAGAAGCCGATGTACCCGCGGGCGAGTTCGTAGTCGAGTTGCGGGATGGTCTCGCCGAAGTACGTCGTCCCTTCGACGGTTTCGACGTTGGATTCGATGCCGAACTCCGAGAGGTTTGACGCGGCGTACTCCATCCCGTCCTGCTGGTACTGGACGTTCGACGGCGCTTTCCAGGGGGCGACGAACTGTTCGCCGTTGGGCTTGTACCACTGGCCGCCTTCCTTCGTCAGGCCGGCCTCCCGGAGTAGTTCGGCGGCCCGGTCGTGATCCTGCTCGTAGGTCGTCAGGCTGTCGTGGAAGCCGTCGCTGACCGACGACGTCATGGGCGGGGACATCCCGTCGAAGTTGTTGTCGATCTCACCCCAGCTCCCGTGATACTGTCGGGTGACCCCCTCGAAGTCGATGATGTGGGCGAACGCCTTCCGCACGCGGGCGTCGCGCCACATGTCGGCGTGTTCGCCGTTCCGCCAGTTGAAGACGAATGCGTCGGTCCACCCGGAGATGATCGGAATGTAGTCGGCATCGTCGGGGTATGCGTTCTCGAGTTCGTTCTGGTCGTCGATCTCGATGCCGTCGGTACCGTCGATTTCCCCGTTGATAGCCGCCTGATCCAGGCTCGGCCGTTCCGAGAAGAAGCGGCTAAACTGGCTCTCGTAGTCCAGTTCGTCGGGATAATCCGAGAGATCGACGTCATAGTTTTCCTCCAGATTTTGCTGGATATCGGACCAGGGGTAATCCTCGTAGACGGTGAACCGCGCTCCCTGCGTATCGATCTCGTCGAGTTCGAAGGGGCCGCACGCGTACGGTTCCAGGTCCTCGCCGCGGACGTTCATCTCGACGAGCTCAGTTTGGACGTTACTGATCTGGTCCTCCGAGCCGGCGTCTTCGTACTGATCGATGATGCCGCCGTAGAGCTCTTCGTGGGCGAAGATCAGAACCCCGACAAGCGAATTGCTCAGGAGGCCCGCCGGGTTGTACGTGTCGTCCATGTCGATGACGAGAGTCGTATCGTCCTCGGCGTATACGTCTTCCCGGGCGTCGTCGATGTACTGCGAGATCGGTTCGTTCGCGAGCACCGCCAGCTTGAAGCTCCGAGCGTAGTCCTCTGCGGTGACCGGATCCCCGTTGTGCCAGGTCAGGGAGTCCTGCATCGTGGCCCGCAGTTGCTGGTTCTCGATCGTCCAGTCGGTTACGCCAACCGGAAGGTACTCTCCGTGCGTTCGAACGTCGATCGCCCCGGTCACGTATACCGCGTAATTCGAAGACCAGTCGGGAGTGAGCGTGAGGTTGTGCGGATTGAACTGCAGGTCCTCTTGCGTCCCGAGGATCGCGGAGACGAACTCGCTGGAGTCGCCGCCGCTGCTACTCCCGAAGCAACCCGCCAGCATCCCGGCGGCGCCTGCGCCGGTTGCACCGATCATTTGCCGCCGACTGATTCGCGGACCTCGAACTGAAGGAATACTATCTCCCGGATTGTGATGCTCTCCCATGGGATATACTGGTATGAGAGACGATACTTAACAGTTTCGGTTAGTTGATGGACTACCGTGATGGACTACGTCGTACTCGGACGTAACGGCTGCAGCGACCATCACGACGATTTCCGGGAGCGCGGATCAGTGTCCGTACCGACCAAGGAGCCAGAAAATCACGTACACGACGACCGTGATCAGGCAGACGATCAGGCTGATCGCGCCCGCGACGCCCGCCTCGACGTACTTTCCCGTAGCCTGGAAGATCATGCCCAGGACCAGCAGCGCGACCCCGAACGCCAGCGGATAGACGACGATCGCGTACTCCCTGGCGGTGTCAATCGCGCGCTCTCCCAGCGTCAGTTCGTCGGCGACGCTCTGTGTTGCCATACCTGACTGCTGACGGTCGACCACGATAACTGTTTTCACCGGAGCGGCAGTTCCGGCGGTTCCTGCGACCGTAATGTATACTACGTTGGATACGGCAGTTTCCGGTGATGGATTCACGACTGGTTACCAACCCGCAAGCGTTCGTCGAGCGACAGTCGAAGTACCCCGGCATCCGGACCCAGAGCCTGATCGTGCTCTGCGTCGGGCTGGCGTTCGCCCTGCAACACCTCGGCAACGTGTTCTTGCTCGACGAGGCTTACGAGCGCGTCTCGGCCCCTATCTGGGTACTCACAGTTACCGACCTGGCAGTGCCGTTCCTCATCTGGGGCGCCGTCACGGTCGCGATCTACGTCGTCGCTCGACTCTTCGAGGGGTACTTCCCGCCGGGTCTACTCTTCCGTCTTACGGGCTGGGGGATGGCCCCGTTGATCGGCGCCGGACTTGTGCGGAACGCGGGACTGCTCTACGCGCTTCGTGACGCGACGCCGCCCGCAGAATTGTCGTTCTCAGGATTCCAGCGCTCCTACGAGGTCTACCAGACCTACATGGATGGCGCGACGACCGATCCGGCGCTCGCGATCGGCGTCCTGCTGGCAGTCCCGTTCGTGCTGTACAGCGGGCACATCTGGGCGACCGTCGTCGAGCACATCAGCGACGTCACCCGCCGCGAGTCGTACTACGTCGCGGCCATCCCGACGGCGCTGTGCCTCCTCTGGGTCGCCTCGCCGTACCTGCTGTAACCGCCGCTCTCTCGTTCTCACTGACGACCGAAGACGGCGGATCGCTGAATTAGAGGGCGTCGTCGGCACCGACGAGTCGTCGCGTCGCCCTGCGGAACTCGACAATCGCTTCGGGAGCGATCTTCGCCGTCCGGACTTCGTACCCGATCGACTCGAGGTCCGCCAGCGTCGGCACGTAGCCGACGTAGTCGTTCGCGTATCCGGCCGGGATGAGCGTCGAAACACGCGCCTCGGCCTTGAGGTCAAGGCCGTGTCGAACGAGTGCTTCCCCCGGGATACCGAGCACGCCGAGATCGCCAACCTCCACGTACGGGATGTGGGTCGGTAGCGATGTCGCGTCCCACTCGGCGATCGCGAGCAACGTGCGAGCGTACTGCCGGTCCCGGAAGACCTTCTCGCGGCCGACCTCGTCGCCAGCGCGCTCGAGTTGCTCGAGCTGCTCGTCCAGCGACGCGACGTGTTTCCGTATCTCCTCGACGGGGGGTGTGGACTTGACCGGCAGCCCAACGCGCGCCTCGTCGACCCAGATCGGCGCCCGCCGGATCGCATCGTCCGACGACTCCGCGTCGTCGATCGCGCGGAGGACGGCCTCCCCGACGGTCGTTCCGATCCGCTCCATGTACTCATAGACGGCGTCGCCGGATCGTTCGGGGTCCATTCCACTCGGATTGATTTCGCCCGCGGCGCCGTTCAGGAAGAGGACCGTCGCGTCGGCGTGCTCGCGTTCGATCCGTCGCCGGGCGTATCCCGGCCAGTCCGCCGACAGGAGCGTCTCATCGCCGGTCGTACACACCGGATGGCACGCGAAGTTGTACACGACGGTCCGCTCTCCGCTAGCCGTCTCGATCAGTAGCGCGGTCACTTCCGGATCGACCGGACCGGCGGGCATCCGGACGTTGCCGCCGATGCCGCCGGCGGCGCGGCGGTTTCGCGGCGCGTCCGTCTCGCGGGCGTGACCAATCCGGAGGCCGGCCGGTTCGACCCGTTCGGCGGCGCTGGCGAGCGCGTCGACAAGTCTCCGCTCGATTCGATCGACGGTATCGCTGACGTCGGTGTCGGCGCTGAGCACGGGGCTGACGTCGAGCGCTCTGGCGGGTACGTGGGGGCCGGCGTGGGTGTGCGTCGCCGCGAGCACAAGTTGATCGAGGCGGACGCCCCGCTCCTCCAGCGACCGGCGGACGCTGCGCGTGAGCTCCCGAGAGACGTTCAACAGGTCGACGGACACGATCCCGACGGCGACTGCACCGTCATCCAGCACGAGCGCGGTCGCCTTGAGAGGATCGTGGACGCCGGTAGAGAGGCCGGTCCTGTTGCCGTACCCACTCATCTCGACGGGACCGTCGGGGTGATATCTTCGGTCACCGATCCTGCGTAGAGCGTCGCTTCGTGGGGCTGCATCTACAATTTCACCCCCTACATCGCTCTCCCGATGCGTCCGCGACCACTCCCGTGGTCGACCGCGTCGGACGCCAATGTGGGAGCGATTCGTCGGTGACGTCAGCCGGGTAGCGACGATCCTTCCGGTTTGCTTCGCCAGTGATCGTTCGTCTCACGTTTCGAACTATCCCGCCTGCTATATATCGGTGTCCCCGATGGCACCTGACCCTCACCAGTGAACTATCGTGCAACTATCGTCCTAATACGACCAATAACAGTTCGAGTCACGGCGGTAACTGGCTTCCCCCGGCGATCAAACCGTCTCAGCGGCCAGGTCGTCTCGAAAACGATCGGTGCCCCGCTCCGGTCGTCGACAGGCGTGCCTCGGCCCGACCCCGCCGACGGAGACGCTACCGGCGTTCGACAGGTCGCAGCGTATCGAGTGGCTCTCCCACTCGTGCGAGCGCCGTCCGAACGACAAACGTCAGTCCTGTTCGAGCGCCACTCTGCGGTCGTCCCCGACGCTCTCCCACTCTCCGGACCCGGCAGACGCGTACACGGCGTCGAGCACTTCCAGCACGGACGCGGCGTCCTCGAGCGAGACTGGGACGGGGCGGTCGTTCTCGACGGCGTCGAGGAACGCCCGCAAGAACTCGAGGCCCCACTCCCCGCCGTAGCCGGACGTCGGCTCGTAGTCGTAGGTGATCGTCCGTTGGGGGGTCCCGTTCCAGCTGTCGTCCGTCGACGCGAGTTCGACCGTCGTCTGGCCGTCGAACCCGAAGGTCGCCCCGATCGGGTCCCACTCGGCGCGTCCCTCGTCGCCGTAGACGGCGATGTTCGTGTCGTAGCGACCCTCTCGGAGGTAGTAGCCGCAGTGTAGCGTCCCGATTGCCCCCGACGCTGTCTCCAGCTGGAGGAGACCGCCGTCCTCGACGTCGATGGCGTCCGATCGGTGATCGAGCGCGGCGTTGACCCGTTCGATTTGGTCGCCGAGGATCCAGGGGAGCAAGTCGATCCAGTGGATGCCAAGCCATTGGACGATCCCTCCGCGACTCGCCTGCGGGTCGAAGAGGTAGTGGTCCGTGTTCCTGAACTCCGGCCGGGACGCGAGGAACCGCGCCTCGAAGGCGCGGACGTCGCCGAAAAATCCTCCTCGAACCCGATCGCGAAGCTCTTGCGCGATCGGGTGGCCTCGCCACGAGTACGAGACTCCGACTGTCGCGTCCGACTCGCGAGCGGCGTCGACCACGGGCCGCAATTCATCAGCGGTTCGCGCCACGGGCTTCTCGGTGAACACGTCTACGCCCCGCTCGACGGCATCGATGATGACGCCCGGCGCGTCCGCGTTCGACAACGTCACCCAGATCAAGTCGGGCGACTCGTCCTCGAGGAGCGCCGCCGGCGACCGGTAGAGGGTGACGTCGCCGAGCCCCTCGACGCTGTCGGTGTCGATCTCCTCGTCCGGTTCGCACGCGCAAGTGACTTCGACTGGCAGTTGCGCGAGGCTCTCGAGGTATGGCTCCGTATGATGGTGATTTAGTCCGATGTAACCGACGTCAATCGTACTCATGTCTTACTTGAAGGCTGGAAGGATGTCATCGCCGAGCCGCTCTAGGCACCTGACCGCGGACTCCTGGGGCTGGCCCGGGAACTGGCACCGCAGGACGACGTGATCGACGCCCAACTCCTCGTACGTGCGGAGCTGCTCAATACACTGTTCGGGCGTTCCGATCACGAACTTCTCCTCTAACTCGTCGTAGTCTACCTCCACTTCGTGCTCGTCGAGGTACGTCTGGCCCCACCGGGCGTAGAGCTGGTAGAGGTTGAGCAGATACGGCTCGATCGCCTCGCGAGCTTCCTCCATCGAATCAGCGACGTAACAGTCCCGCATCAGGATCACGTCGTTCTCGCTGCGGTCCTTGTCGAACTCGTCGAGTGCGTCCTCGTAGACGCCGATCTGTTTCACGAGATCTTCCGCAGTAGAGGACGCACTCGCGATCCAGCCGCTGCCGCGGTACGCGGCGCGCTTGATCGCGATGTCTGCGTGACCGCCGACCCAGACCGGGATGTCGCCGTCCGGTCGCGGGCTGACGAACGCGCCGTCGAACGACCAGTTACCCCCGTCGTGAGTGACGCTATCCTCGGACCAGAAGCGCTTCAGGAGGTGCATCGACTCGAGCATCATCGACACGCGATCGTCCATCGTGACGCCGAACGGTTCGAGTTCGTCTTCGCGGTAGCCTAGCGCCGCGCCGAACGTGACACGTCCGCCCGAGATGCGGTCGATCATCGCGAGCTGTTCGGCGAGGTGCAGCGGGTTGTACAGAGCGGGCAGCACCGCCGTCGTCGCCAGTTCGACTGTGTCGGTCCGCTCCGCGAGCGCGGCCAGCGTCGTGATCGCCTCGGCGAACCCCTCCTCGTGGACGTGGCGTTCGCCGACCTCAATGGAGTCGAATCCGCGCTCCTCGATGACGTCGGCCTGTTCGAAGAGGTCGGTCACCTCGAACTCGCCGTCTTCGGTGTAGTACTGGTTCAGGAAGACGCCGAACTTCATGACTCCGTCACCTGGCTTTCGAGGACGCCGACTCCCTCGACTTCGACGGTGTCACCGATGCCGGCTTCGTCCTCGTCGACGTCGCTGGCCTCCTCGCCGAACTCCCCCTCGTAGCGGAGGTTCGTTACGCCGTCGTGGTACGCGATCCTCTCGTCCGGATCCGTGATGCTGGACGGCGACTTGGCGAAGAAAATCGGTTCGTCGGGGACGTCGTATCCCCTCTCTTCGGTGTGGCCAGCGTAGTTGAGACTGATGCCGACGAGATTGCTCGGTCGCTCGATCGGAGCGCAGAGACGCACGCCCGCGTGCGAGTGCGTCGCGCCGTCGCTCCCCCCACGGAGGGCGTTGAGATCCGCGTCTCCGCGGAGGAAGTTCTCGGAGGGCGCGTCGAGGTCGTCGATTTCCGTCATCCCCCCCTCAGCTCGGTCGACTACCCCCAGTCGAGTATCCGAGCGATCGCCAACGTCGAATCTACAAACGTGCATTGACAGGCCCAGTATTTTGCTCGCTGGACTATAAGCCTACTGTCCGTTGATCTCTCTCTCCGAAGCGTCCCGTACGGGCCCGCTCCTTATCCGTGCCTGCGTTCGAGTTCCTCGGCGTGACGCTCCCTGCCGGTCTCGCGGAGGCGTCGCGCGTACGCCTTCAGCCGACCGCGGACGTGGTACGGGCCGCCTTCCCGGATTACTTCCCACATGGGGTCGGTTACGCCACGCGGAGCGGCGGGCGTGCCGCCGTTCGTGCCGTACGCGGCTTCCCGCATCCGCTCGTCGTGCCAGCGCTGTAGCTTGGCCTCCCCTTCGGCGACGACGTCCGGGCGGTCGTCGGCGAGGTTCGTCGTCTCATGGGAATCTTCCTCGAGATCGAACAGCATCGTATCTTCGAGGGCGCCTTTGAACCCGTCGTGGTACGTCTTCAGGAGCATCCACTCGTCCCACCGGACCGACCGCTGGCATGCCCACGCACCCTGACTGAGGACGAGATACTCCCGCCCCGCGTCCTCGCCCTCGGTCAGGCTGTTAGCGAACGACTGGCCGTCCCATCGTTCGGGGACGTCACCGCCGACCAGTTCGGTGACTGTCGGTGCGAGGTCGATCTGGTAGTGAAACCCGTCGTCCGTGCCGGGTTCGATGTTTGGACCGTGAACGATCAACGGAACGCGCGTCGTCTTGTCGTCCGCCGTCTGATGGTCGCCGTAAACATTGAGTTCGCCCATTTGTTCGCCGTGGTCGGCGCTGATGACGATCACGGTGTCTTCGAAGACGCCCGCGTCTCGGAGGCGGTCGAAAATCCTCCCCAGATAGTGATCCATGTAATGGATCCCGACGTCGTAGCCGTCCACGTACTGCTTGAAATCCTCTTGCGATCCGATCGTTGCGGGCACGCGGGGCAGGTCGAGGTCGCCACCGAATCCCGGCGGGACGCCGTGGACCTCTCGCGCGCTGTGGGGGCCGTACCCCGAATAGTGCGCCTCGATCACATCTTCGGTCAGCCACTCCGGCGCCGGTTCGTCCTCGAAGGGGTTGCCGTACTCGGTCGGCGTATCGTACGGCACGTGCGGGTCCCAGAAGTTGACGTGGAGGAACCAGTCGTCCGATTTGGCGTTGGCGTCGAGCCACTCCTCAACGAGGGGATAGATCTCGTCGGCGCGGTCCATCCCGTTTCTCCCCGGATCGATGTACTCCTGGATCCCTTCGAGCACGTGCCATGCGTCGTGGCGCTTCGGAAACGGACTGATCATCGCAGTGTAGATTCCCGCTTCGTCGAGGACTTTCGGCCACGCGTCGAACGCGTCGTTGCGCCGGAACCCCCGATCGGATCCGAGCGGACGGACCTCAGCGTTCACACCGCCGTGGTTGATCACTCCCGTGTGGATCCCGAACCGGCCGCTGAACAGCGCCGTCCGAGAGGGGAGGCAGGGCGCGTCAGACACGTAGTAGTTGGTGAACCGGCGTCCCCGTTCCGCCAGATAATCGATGTTGGGAGACGTGTCCCTTTGGTATCCGTAGCAACCGAGGTGATCGGGACGAAGCGAGTCCACGTCGATGTATAGGATTCGCATACCGGCCGTTTGCGTGCTCCTCCAATCAACGTTTCCTTAGGACGAGTAGCCGATCGACTCCGTTCTGACAGAGAAAACAACCGCGCCGGCTGACGTTGCGTGCGCTTCTCCACTGTTCTTCCTGATTTTGTGTCGGGGACTGGGCCTCTCGCGGCCGCCCCGGACTTGTTTTCTATGAGAAAACGCAACTATTCGAACCGATAAAACCCTCGAAAACCGACGACATGGCTCGGATATCTACTGATTAGGTAGTGACCGTGTTCGATACGCCGCGATCGATCGGGAGTGTCGTAAGCCGGACCGCCACCCGAATTACAATCATACTATCGTAAATATTGTGGGGCGAATGTCCTCGATCGCCGAACTGGACTCTTCGTTGGCGGGTCGGACCTCGTCGGGGTGAGACGAGGCACAAATCTCATCCGTGAGACTAGTTATTTCGTTTTGTCATGGAAAACAATTCTGTGGCGGTAACGCGACGAGCGATCGTCCGCGCCAGAGGGGCGCGGAGACTGACGGAACCTCGACAACGGCATCGTCTAGTTAACGCAGTTTGAGAAGCGAGCAGGTCGTAGAGTTGGGTTGGTCACGCAGCTCGCAGACCTGCTCAGCGAGTGCTACGCGGCGGTCTTCCATAACTCGTGGGCGGTCGGGCCAGCGTCAGAAACTGGCTTGAAGAGTTCGTACATTACTATAACCCGCAGCGACCACACCAATCACTCAACGGATAAAGGCCAGCGGAGGTGCTAAACTAGACGGTGCCTCCACAACGTATTTGCAACTGTACGGAGAGTTCGGCACGTGAACGTACTGATCATCGACATCGACTCGCTGCGAGCGGACCATCTGGGCTGTTACGGGTGCGATCGCGGGACGTCGCCGACGATCGACGAACTGGCCGACGAGGGTATCGTCTTCGACAACTGTTACGCGTCGGACACGCCCTGCCTCCCCTCGCGGACGGCACTGGCCACGTGCCGATTCGGCGCGAACAGCGGCGTCGTCACTCACTACGGCGATGGACAGTGGTACGCCCACCCTGGGATTGGGCACGATCCGGACTACGACCGGCCACTGAGCTTCCGACTGCTCGCCGAGGAGGGCGTCCATACCGCGTCCGTGAGTAGCTTCTCCCAGCGCCACCTCGCCTACCATTTCAGCGGGTCGTTCCAGGAGACCATTCAACCGACCGCGACCGCCGGGACGACCGCGACCGAGGACTGCAACGACGTCACGCCGATCGCGACCGACTGGATTCGACGGCACGCCGACCGGGACGACTGGCTCCTCCACGTCAACTACTGGGACGTCCACCACCCCTACGACGGAATCGACGAGTTCGTCGATCCGGTCCGTTCCTCCGGCCCGGCCCCGGACTGGCCGGACGAAAGCGCGCTCGAGGAGCACCGTCGGACGACGGGCCCTCGCTCCGCGACGCAGTGGCCGACGGCCGACGCTTATGACCGTTCGACGGGCACCGACGATCTGCTGGATCACGGCGAGTGGGGCATGCCGGTAGAGTTCGACGACAGGGCGGCGGTCGAGCACCTCGTCGACGGCTACGACGCGAGTATTAGGAAGGTCGACGCGGAGGTCACGACGCTCCTCGAGGCGTTGGAGGACGCCGGGATCCGCGAGGAGACGGCGGTCGTCGTCACCGCCGACCACGGCGAGGCGCTCGGCGAGCACGGCGTGTACGCGGAGCACGCGCTGCCGCATCCTCCTTGTCAGCAGGTACCCATGATCATCTCGTGGCCGGGCGAGACCGACGAGGCGGCGGGGTGCCACGTCGACGAGCAGGTGTACCAGTTCGACCTCATGCCGACCGTCTGCGACCTCTTCGACGTCCCCGTCCCCTCTGGCTGGGACGCCCGGTCGTTCGCTCCCGCGCTCCGGGGCGATGCGTTCGACGGCCGCGAGACGATCGTCTCCGGTCACGGGATCTACACGTTCGGACGTGCGGTCTACCGCGGTAAGTGGATGTACGCCCGGTTCCTCCACCCCGGCGTCTTCCACTACCCGGGGATGTACAACGATCCCGACCTGCCCGACGGCGGCCGCGAACTCCTGCACGACCTCGACGCCGATCCCCATATGACGACGAACCTCGTCGAGGACCGCCCGGAGAAGGCGGCCGAACTGCGCAGCGAACTCGACGCCTGGATCACCGACCGCGTCTCCGACGGGTGGGCGGAGAGACGACCGCCGTCCTCGCGGGGGACCGAACCGCTGGCGACGATGACGTCGTGGGGGCCGTACCTCTACGTTGATCCCGAAGCGACGCTGGTGGCCTACCGCGAGGGCGACTGGTCCGAGAACCAGGTCGCCGCAGTCGAACGGTCCCTACGGGAGTATCCCAGAGACCGCCCCCCGAAGTGATCGGTGGGAACGACCAGTTCGTCGCGCCCCGACGGAGAGATCCGGCCGTGGGTCGCGGTGAGGACGTTCCCGGATGTCTCAACGCGGTCAAGTAGGTGGCGGTCACGGGAGGGGGAGGTGACGATCACGGCAAATTTATTACGCACGTGTAGAGATAGTGAGTCACAGGTAACCCGCTAATGGCAAGCAACGAGACCATCGTATTCGACGAACCGAAGTCAGTGGAGATCCGGGACCGTCAGCGGCCCGACCCGGGGCCCGGAGACGTCCTGATCGAAACCAACCGCACGCTCGTGAGCACCGGGACCGAACTCACCGTCCTGTCGGGCGAGTACCCCGACGACTCGCAGTGGGCGAACCACGCTACCTACCCGTTCGATCCCGGGTACAACAACGTCGGCGAGATCGTCGAGGTTGGCGACGACGTCGAGGCCGTTGACGTGGGCCAGCGGGTCGCTACCTACGGCTCTCACGCGGAGTACACCGTCGCCGACGCCGACGCCTGCCGTCCGATCCCCGACGGCGTCACCGACGACGAGGCGGCGTTTTTCACGATCGCGGAGATCGTCATGAACGGCGTCCGGCGGAGCGACCTCACCTGGGGCGAGACCGCCGCTGTGTACGGCCTCGGGCTCCTGGGACAGTTCGCGGTCCGATACTGTCGCCTCGCGGGCGCCCGGCCCGTCGCAGCGCTGGATCTCGCGTCCGGGCGACTAGAGTACCTTCCCGAAGACGGCTCCGTTCTCCCCGTCGACGTCGGCGAGGCCGATCCGGAGACGGAACTCCGTGAGGCGTCCGGCGACCGACTCGCGGACGTTGTCTTCGAAGTGACCGGGAATCCGAACGCGATCACCGACGAACTAGACGTGCTGCGCGACCAGGGTCGCTTCGTCGTGCTGAGCAGCCCGCGTGGCGAGACGTCATTCGACTTCCACGACCACTGTAACGCGCCGAGTTACCGGATCATCGGCGCTCACAACTCGTCGCACCCACCCGTCGAAACGCCGGCGAGCCCGTGGACGAACCATCGCCACTCCGAACTGTTCTTCGACCTCGTTCAGGACGGCGAGCTACGGGTCGACACGCTCGTCAGTCACCGTGCCGAGTACGCGGATGCGGCGTCGATCTACGGCGCGCTCCTCGAGGATCGGTCGGACGCGATGGGCGTCCTCCTGGAGTGGTGACAGCGGCCTTTGCCAGCGCGCCCGTCGCCGGTAGCCACACACCGTATCGAACCTCGCCCGTCCGAGCTGGGATGATCTGTCGACTACCCGGAACTGGCCGCCAGACGTTCGCGACGGGCACGAACAACTCCCTTCGACCGGCGCGCTAGGCCACGTGATCTGGGTACTCGACTTCGACCGGCATCCTGCGCTCGGCGGACTCGTAGACTGCGTCGAGGACCGCGACGGCGGCCGCCGCTTCGGACCCCGTGACCTCCGGGGACCGTCCAGTTTGGACCGCGTCGGCGAAGTCGCGGATCAGGCCGGCGTTGGGATCTGACCCCCAGAACACCGACGCGATGCCTGGGTCGTCACCGCCGTCCCGCGTCAGCTTGTACTTCTGGTCGAAGCAGTCGACCGAAATCGTCCCCTCAGAGCCGACGACATCGAGCGTCGCGTCGCCCCAGAAGTCCCACTTGTCGGGCCGACTCCACGATCCGTCGAGCGTGAACACCGCCCCATCGGACAGTTCCATCGAGAGGACGTTGACGTCCTCGACGTCGAACGAGTGAAAGCGCGTGTCGAGTTCGGCGTACACCTCGGCGACGCGCTCGTCGGTCAACCAGTGGACGAGATCGACGATGTGGACGGTGTGGTCGATCGCCGCGCCGCCGCCAGCCGCGTCGGGGTCCGTGAACCACCCGCCGGGCATCCGACCCCGGTTCGTCCCCGCCAGGTACTCGATCGAGCCGATGCGCCCACGTTCATAGGCGCGCCTGGCTCGCAGCGCCGGTTCGGAGAACCGGAGCGGCATCGCGACGCCGAGTTCGACGCCCGCGCGTTCGCACGTCTCGACGATCGACGCGGCCGTCGCCGTCTCGGTCGCGAGCGGCTTCTCGCACAGCACGTCGACGCCCGCGTCCGCCGCGGCGGCGACCCACTCCTCGTGGGTTGTATTCTCTGAGCAGACGATCGCGGCGTCGATCGCTTCGAGGAGGTCGTCGCGTTCTCGATACTGCGTGTCGTGGCGCTCCGCGAACTCGCGTCCGCGGTCGGGGTCGTCGTCGCTAACCCCGGCGAGCGGGACACCCAACTCGTCCCGAACGGCAGACGCATACGCGTCCGCGTGAACATGTGCCGCCGAGAGCATCCCGACCCGCAGATCGTCGCTCGCCCCGGTCATAGTTTCGCTCTGAAGCCGGTATCGCCCATCACTCGATACGAATGCATGCTCGAATGTGATCCGTTACTGGGTAATAATCGTTTGGTCTAGACGCCGAGCCCCGATCGGCCCGGTATCGACGGCGCGTGATCGCAGTTCGGAGCGAGTCGGTCTTACAGGCCCGAATTGTACACGGACGTGGAGTTCACTTCGATGACGTTCGAGCGCTGTTTAATCATCTCGACAATTTCCTCGTTCAAGGTCTCGTCGTCGAGTCGGTTGACCGGTCCGATGACGCTGATGGCGCCGTAGATGTTCTCCTCGTGGTGCAGGATCGGGACGCCGACGCCGACGAGCCCCCGGATGGTCTCTTCCCGGTTGTAGGCGACGCCGTCCTTGCGGATCGTCTCCAGTTCATCGAACAGTTCGTCGCGGTCCGTGATCGTGCCCTCCGCCACCGCTGGCAGCCCGTATCGATCGATGATCTCGTCGATCTGGTCCTCGCTCATCTGGGTCAGGATCGCCTTGCCAACGGCCGTGTGGTGGAGGTACGAGCGGTGGCCGATGTACAGCGCCGTTTCGACCGCCTGGTCGCCAAGCGACCGGTAGATGCAGACGTCTTTCCCGTGTTCCTCGACCGAAAACAGCGCCATCTCCCCCGTCTCTTCGGCGAGTTTGTCGACTTCCTGTTTGATCGTATCGTAGATGGCGATCCGGTTCCGGGCGTGATGGGCGGTGTCTAGGAACCGAAACCCTAGCTGGTAGGTGTCCTCGTTGTCTTTCACGACGTAGTTGTTCTCCTCGAGCGTCGCCAAGTGGTTGTGAACTGTCCCTTTCGTTATGCCGACGTGGTTCGCGAGCTCGGTGACGCCGGCGCCCTCGAGTTCCTGGAGCGCTTCGACGATGTCGAGCGTCTTCTGCACCGCATTGACCGTTTTGCGATCCGTTGACGGCCGCTTTGGGGGCATATCCTGTGTATGGCCATCGCCTCACTTAAACGTTTACCTCAAGTAAACGGTTACGTCGCTATCGCCGCTGCAGCTTCAGGGCCGGGTCCGTGCACCCTCAAACAGCACGCCGTTGTCAAAGATTGTGCAACAGAAGGCTTGACGCAACGGAACGCGACACCGCTGATGAGACGAAGTGCGTGACTGGAGCCAAGTCCCTCCAGCGAACCTGATCTCTGCGCAGCGCACCACCCAGAAGCAGTCCATCAGTCTTGCACACCTTTCTGGTTACTGTCTGGTCGTGGACGACCACAGTAAGGGACCACCGACTGACCTCGGGCTCGGGTTCTGGCCCAGTTTGTGCCCTGGTTCAGATCGGTGGCTCCGAAGTGGTCCTGAGAGGGCGCTGTTCAGATTAGAGTTTGAAGAAGCGAGGCGGTGGAATTCGTGGTGCTTATACCTGAATTCAACCGCCTCGCAGGATCTAGCATCGAGATCCAGTTAGATTTTATGGAGCGTGAGCAGACACCGCGCGAGGCAACAACCAGAACTACATTTGACGAGTCGATTACTCTCCACCATACTCTCCTGCGAGCGTTCACTAGCCGTTGCCGCGTTGCGCGCGGTCGTCTTTTGCCTGCGCCACCGACCCGGGATGGAACTCCGGACGCCGGCGTAGTGGGCCTCCCGGTCGACCCATCGTTCACGGTCCCGAAATGGTGACCGGTCAACGCGACTGCAATCAGCGGACAAGACCCCCTCTAGCAGGGCGACCACGCTCGAAACGCCTGCAGCAGTTCGCACTAACCGATTTTACGGGGGTGAAATTCTGGAGGGATCCGATTGGATTGGGGCGCAGGGGATAGGAGAGTACGCAAGACGTTTCAAAAGGCAGTCAGTGCTAGCCACGGGACCTTGCATGAGCATCGGGACTACGGGAAGATTCACTCCTCGGATGCAGCGGTGTGTCCTCGTTGTGGAGCGACCGAAATCGCGTGGTCGCGACTGGCGTTGACACACAAAGAGAGTATTCTTCGCGATGTCGAGTGAAAGTACAAGATATTGAAAATTCTTCCCTGCATAATCTCTGAATTATGGGATTTCAGCAGTAATTCTGGTGCATACTTGAAATTTGTAGAAGAAGTCAACCTCCAGATGGTGTTGGTAGTTATCTGAAAGTGATTCAGACTACAGTCGTGGCGACTGGCAGCCCCCCCTCCCCCCTTCTCGAAGGTTGCGGGTTTCGGCTTCGCCCTCCTCTTCAACGATGGTTTCACCGGCCACATCGATCGTAGACTCGCTGATCGTCGCGCTCGAGCGCGTCAGCGTGATTCCGTCCCGGCCATTTCCGGTCTGCTTGATACAGACGTTTTTGAAACTGGAGTTCGATCGATCGACAACATCTACTGCAGACCACCCATCCGCGTCACCGGTAATACTCACGTTCTGTGCATGGATCCCACCAGAGTAGTTGTTCCCCTCATTTGATTTGACGAAAATGGCCGGCGATTCAAACGGTGCATCCGTCCGGATCCGAGTGTTCTTGACATGGAGTTCCCCTGACGTTTGGTTGCTCACGATGCCACCGCTTGAGCCCACATCGGCGGACATGACGACATCACAGTTGTCAACCGTGACACCGCTACCGTCGGCCTGCCGAATCCCACGCATATTTGTTGTGTACCAGGTATCGACGTCCTCGGTGACCTCAACGCGGGCGTTCCTCACGTAACTTTTGGATGTGCCGAGTCGGACCTGGGAGATATTGTTGTTCGCGTAGTAGCCGCCTTCGACCTGGATGGCCGCCGGATCGATAGGATTCGAGGCATACAATCCATTGTCTGTGAATCCTTCGACGTGGCAGTCCCTGAAGGTGATCGTTCCACGGGTGAGCGGACTGACGAACATACCGTTTGTAGTGAACGTCTCCGTCGGTGATTCGGCTCCGTCTGGCGCTCGCACGTTCTGGACGAGCCCGTACTCGTCCGGCTCGAGAACCCAGAACAGCAACGGACCATGGGGGTTATCGAAGACACCTTTCACGCGGACGTCGCGCATCACGAAGCCGCCAGACGGCACGAGCTGGAAACGGCCACCGGTCCGTTCGGCGGTGACGTCGAGGGTGAACCCTTCGATCAGGATGTTGCGACCGTACCGTACCTCGAACCAGAGTCGATCGAAGTAGCCCCCTTCGCTTCCGAGACCTTCGGGTGCGACGAATACGGACTTCCCGGAACCGTCTCCCCTAAACCCAAAGTTCTCGTATCGGGTGTAGAGGGCTGAATCAAACTCATCTACGTCGGTCGGATAGTTCCGATACTGGGTCAACTTGTATCGGCCTTCGGGGAAATATAGCAACGTATTGTCGTCGGCGTGCTCGTGGATCAACGGCGTCACGGGCTCTTCACCGGTCGGGTCTGCACCGACCTTCACCATGTTGATGACAGTGTCGAACCCATAGTCGTACCGGCCGTCGGATGCGACTGCCGTCGATCCAAATGTTGCCGCGCCAATTCCGACTGCACTGGCCATTTTCAACCAGTCTCGTCGTGTGAATTTATTATCATCTTTCATGACTGCTGCGAACAATCATACCTCATCGCTTAATATAAATATTTGGGTGAATTAACAGATAACGTGTAATTCTCGGCTCAGCTGATGCTGTCGACCGGCCATATCGGGACGGGTTTGTGGAATTCACAGAGCGATATTCGGACAGACACTGCCTAACCGAACGCCCACTTGACCGGCGAGATGACGGTTTCAAACGGACTTTCTGGCCGCACAGAGACCGATCCATCGATGCGCGTTGTACGCAAAGAACTCGCGGTACTGATCAGATCGCACTCCCGCCCTTGCTACGTCGACCGCGTTCTTCGCCATCCGGACAGTGGCGATTCGTGGCCACGTGAAGTTGTCCCGACGATGCGTTTTCGATCGATCAGGCCTGCACTGGCGAGTGCAACCCCGACGAAGAGGCTGGCCAGTCGAGCGGGGTTTGGATAGGGACGTACGTCAGCAGATCACCCGTTTCGGGGGATCGGTAAGGGCGTTCGTCACCTGGCAAGTGCCTCCGTACTGCCGCCGGGCACCGAAAGACGACCGGCGCGGAGCCATCTGCTCCGTACAGCAAGTCGCCAACGATTGCTTGCGAGAGTCCCAGCAATCGAACTACTCGTTTGTCTGTAGGTCTCCCTTCGCATCCCAGATTTGCGTCATCAGATCGGCGAACACGGCTGTTCGCAGCGAGAACCCGTCGTCGTCTGTTTCGTCGAGATCTGTCGACGCGACGGTGGTCACGAACTCCTGATCGAAGCTCATCTCGGACAGAACCTCCCCTACGTCGAACGTGAGGTTGCCCTCCTCGTCGGTATCGAGCCACGCGACTTGTCGCTGCTAGTCGTCGTATTAGAGGGTGTAGGTCTCGCCACCGACCAGTTCGAAGATGTCGTCCATCGTGCCGATTTCGATCCAGCCGTCGTCGCTCTCGACGTAGAGGACGACGTCCCGAACGTCCGTCTCGTACCGTTTCACATTCCGATATCCAACCACGAGGACTTAATCCCATCGGCGAGAGACCCGCGAGGACGCCGCCGCGTTCGTCGGCCGTCTCGCCGGACGCTCCGCCGCCGGTCGGTGCCGACGGGCGATAGTACAGTACAGGCTTACTCGCCGAGGTAGTCGGTCGCCGAATTGTGGTGTGGGACGAAGCCCTCGGCGAACTCGACGCCGGTGCGTTTGCCGAACACGCGCGTCTCCGAGCGGACGCCCTTGATCAGGTTGTCGAACTCGGCGTCGATGCCGCCATGGTCCTCCAGAAACTCGAGTTGGGACTCGTGGTGGTTGATCGCCCGCTCCTTCCGATCCTGATAGCCGGAGATGTCGACGAAGACGCTGGGGTTGAACGACGACGTCGGCTTCCCGAAGAAGTAGACGTTCTCCGGGTCGTGGGCCTCGTGGTCCGTCTCGACCAGCGGGAGCGAGGCCATGTAGTATGCGTTCGAGACGAGCCGCGACGTCGCGCGGTGGTCGGGATGCATGTCGTCTTCGCAGTGCGTGAGGATGGCGTCGGGTCGGTGTTCCCTGATGACGTCGACGATCGTCAGCCGATCTTCGAGGGACTGCTCGATCCGGCCGTCCTCGAAGTCGAGGAACTCGCACTCGCACCCCAGTTCCGCGGCGGACCGCCGGGCTTCCTCGCGGCGGATCGCCGCGATTTCTTCCTCGGTCGTGTCGACGCCGCCGTACTCGCCGCTCGTCATGTGAATAATCCGGACGTCGTCGCCCCGGTCCGCGTGCTTCGCGAGCGTTCCGCCGCAGAAGATATCTGCGTCGTCGGGATGGGCGACGATTGCAAGTACTCTCATACCGTTAGCCGTATCGTCAGTCTGCGAAATAAGTGTCGTGGTTCCGCCGATCCGCTCACGACTGCACGACAGCTATACGCGGTACCGAAACGGTTTTTATCCGTGGTCGAGAGTTGTCGGACGTACTATGGAAGAGGTTTCGACGGACGAGGCGCCAGCGAGCATCGGCCCGTACTCCCAGGCGATCGATGACGGTCGGAAGGTCTACGTCTCCGGACAGGGTCCGGTCGACCCCGAGAGCGGCGAGATCATCGGTGGGGACATTGAAGACGAGACCCGTCAGACGCTGGAGAATATCGGCGCAATCCTGGAGGCGGCCGGCACGTCACTCGACAACGTCGTCAAGAGCACGGTGTTCGTCCAGGACATGGACAACTACGACGCCATCAACGGCGTGTATCAGGAGTACATGAGTGAGCCCTATCCAGCCCGCAGCGCGGTCCAGGTCGAGGACCTCCCGGTCGACATCGGCGTCGAGATCGAGGTCGTCGCGCTGAAGGACTGAGAGCCGCCTCCGGCGTGGGCACCCGTTTCTCCGCGGGCGTGTGATCGAGCGTCGATACAAGAGCGCTCGGCGTGGCGGTGGCGCCCGCAGTCGCCCGGTTCGGCCGCTAGTCCTCCGCGAATACTACCTCGCGGCCGGTCTCGGCGCTCTCGTACATCGCCTCGACGACGCGCTGGACCACGAGCCCCTCTTCGAGCGTGTTTCGGACGTGTTCGCGCTCACCGCGGACGATGTCGGTGACGTACCGCCACTGCGCCTCGAACATTTCGGACTCCCGGACCGTGAGTTCGGTTTCCGTTAGGGCCTCTCGATCCGTCGAGTACATCGTCGGGACGAAGGCCCCACTCTCGTGTGCGGCCGTCACTCCCGCCTCGTTGCCCTGCACCCGGATCTGCTGTCTCGGGTCGGTGTTGCTCGCCCACGCGCTGTGGACGTGGATCGTGGCTCCGTCCGTCGTTCTGATCAGCCCGCGCGCGTAGTCTTCGGTGTCGAACGTCGCGCCGTCGATCGGATCGCCGCCCCACATGGAGATGTACGTGTAGTCGTCCTTGTTTCCGAAGTGCGCGCCGGTCGATGCGCTTACCGACTCGACGTCGGGGAAGCCCAGCAACGACAGCGCCAGGTGGATGAAGTGGACCCCCGCGTCGATCAGGACGCCGCCGCCGGACTGGTCCTTCCGGGTGAACCAGCTTCCTAGCTGAGGAATCCCCCGTCGCCGGACGTACTCGACGTCGACGTCGTAAATCTCGCCGAACTCGCCGTCGGTCGCCCGGGCGTCGAGATCCCGGAACCACTCCGAGAACCCCCTGACGAATCCGACGACGACCCGTCCGTCGCTGTCGGCCGCCGCGTCGGCGATCCGGCGTGCCGCATCGAGGTCGTCCGCGAGCGGCTTCTCGACGAACACGTCCGTGTCGTCCTCGAGTGCCGCGATCGCGCAGCCGGCGTGCAGGAAGTTCGGTACCGCGACGACGACGAGGTCGAGCGACAGGTCCGCGATCATCGTCTCGTAGCGCTCGTACGTCTCCGGGACGTCGTACGCGGCCGCGAAGTCGCTCCGGGCATCCGGGTTGATATCGGCGACGCCGGCGATGTCTTCTCCGAGTTCGGTCAGCCGATCCGCGTGACGCCTGGCGATCGTTCCGCACCCGATGATACCGACATTGAGCGGTCGCATACCTCGGCACTCGGAGAGAACGATGATAAATGATACGGTCGGTCAGAAACGCCCGCGCCGTCGGCACGTTCTCGGAACCGAAGCGGCGCTACTCGACGCAGGACCGCAAGTACGCGAGGTCGCGCTCGATCGCGCGCTCATAGGCGTACTCTTCCGTCACGAATTCGACGTTCACGTACCCCTCGAAGCCGTTCGCCGCGAACGTCGAGAGCAGTTCATCGACATCGAAGAACGCCTCTTCGAGGAGACAGCGTTCCTCGCCGTTCCGCACGGGCACCGCCTGCACGTGCACGTTATTCGAGAGCGGCGCGAGTTCTTCGGCCTCCTCGGCGATCTCGTCAGCGGCGAGCGAGAACATCGGCTGGTAGTTCAATCCGAGGTTCTCCCGATCGACGGCCTCGACGAGTCGCCTGGCCCCCTCCGCGCAGTTCGTGAGCGTTCCGCCGTGTTTCTCGACGGTGACGCCGAGGCCCCGGCCGCTCGCCTCGTCGACCAGCGTCGTGAGATCCGCGACCGTGTCGTCCCAGTGGTCGTCCTCGTGCTCGCCGTACTCTTGCTCGCCGGCCCACACGCGGACGAGGTCCGCGCCGAGCGCCTCGGCGGCGGCCAGTTCCGTTCCGAGCGCCGCCTCGAAGTCGTCCGCGCCCGGCCGGACGTACGATCCGTACGCTGCGACCTCGAGCGACGCCTCGCGCGCCGCGTTGGCGATGCCCTCGCACTCTACTCGCGTCTTGTCGCCGACGTGCGGTTCCGTTCCCCAGATTTCGACGCCATCGTAGCCGGTCGCCGCAGCGGCGTCGAGGACGGTCGCGGCCTGCGCCTCACCGTTCGAGATCGTACATAGCCCGAAGTTCATCGGTTACGGGAGAGACTTCGACCGGCGGGAAAAACGTTGCGACGCGGCGGCCGTTCAGGCGGTTAGTTCGCCCGGGGACACCGGGACGCCGCGCTTCACGGACTCCCGCGCGGCCAGCGAAATCCGCATCGCCTCGATCGCATCGTCGACCGTTATCATCGGCTCGGAGCCGTCGCGGATGCAAGACAGGAAGTGCTCCAGTTCGAGCCGGTACGGATCCTTGTCCAAGACCATGTCAACGGGATCCCGTGACGGCGGTTCGTCGACGCTGGTGTGGATCTCGATCGGGTTCTCATCCTCGCTGCGGTACTCGATCAGCCCCTCGTCGCCCGCCAGCTCGAACTCGGTCACGAACGGGATCGAGTCGTCGGTCGGCCACCGGGCGTCGACCTTGCCGACGGCCCCGTTCTCGAACTTGAGCGTCGCGGTCGCGTACCGGTCGTCGCCCGCCTCAACGCGACGCGCGAAGACGGACTCGACGTCGCCGATCGCCCACCGCAGGAAGTCGAAGTCGTGGATCGCGAGGTCGTGGAGGACGCCGCCGCTCATCTTCCCGTCGTGGAACCAGGTGTCCGTGTCCGGCAACGGCGACTGCCGCAGGCAGGTGACCGTCCCAGGCGTGCCGATCTCGCCCGCGTCGACCCGCTCTTTCGCGGACCTGTACTGGGGGAAAAAGCGGAGCACGTGACCGGTCATGAGCGTGACTCCGGCGTCGGACACCGCATCGGCGATCGCCGCGCCCTCCTCCAGCGTTCGCTCGAGCGGCTTCTCGCAGAGCACGTCCAGTCCTCGGTCCGCTGCCGCTTCGACCAGTTTGCGGTGCGTCGGCGTCGGCGTACAGACGTCGACGGCGTCCACGTCAGTCTCGTCGAACAGCTCCGTCGCGTCGTCGAAGACGGTGGCGTCGGGCGCAAACTCTCGCGCGAACTCTTCCGGGTAGCTCGGCGAGGCCACCGCGGTAACCTCCGCGCCGTCTATGTTGTCGAATCGCGATGCGTGCACTCGCGACATGAACCCGCTGCCGATGAGACCAACCTCGATCATGTGTTGTCGACTGTTTTTCGCTAGCTATCATAAGGATTGCGCCAGATCGATTCCGTAGCCGATTAGCCCCTCTGCGGGAGCGCCGACGACACAGCGCCGACACTCCTCGTCAGGTGCGCCGAGCCAGAGTGAACGCGAGCGCAACATTGCGTTTTCTCAGGGAAAACGGTTTACGCGGATTTCGCTACGATCGTGTTCGGGCCGGCGGCGATCTTCTTGCGACAGATGCCCACATACCGCGTCGCAACTCCCATACGTTACAACTGTACTGGTGTAAATCAATTGGCCGGCTGACCCGGTGTAACTATCGAAGGCTCCCGGGTAGAGCGTTCCCACAGAGCAAATGCCTCGAGAACACCCGGTATCAGCGGGTTTAGACGGCAGTAATCGGGGTTACCGGCTCGAAATCTTCTCCGCATTCCTCGAATAGACGGAGCGCGCGGCCGCACCATCGTCAAAGGCGTTTTCCGTAAGAAAACAGAAGCGGCAAAGGCACCATCGCCTCCTCGCTCGAACGCCTCGTCGTCGGTGACGATCTGGTCGCCGGTCCACTCGCCGATCCGTGCCTCTCCGTCCGAATCGCGAAATCGTACCGTTCGCATCTCTTCCGCGTTCTCGTACCGGGAGAATAAACCAGCGGCTGGCACCCGCTGTCGAGGATCGATCTTCAGGCAGTGTCTGACGCCGTCGGCTCGACTGCTATCAGCGATCCGCCCCTCACAAAACTATAAGTGCGTGACCCCGAGTAGTTTCTACCGATGGACAGCGATAGTGTCACACACTCTCGACAAGCGACGAGTGGACCGAACGATGGGCGGCCGTGGCCGGAGGTGTCTCGAACGTGACCGTCGAGACGGACCACGCCGAGTGGCGACGGAACCTCGACGTGATCGACATGCACACCCACGTCGATGCCAAACGCGTCGACGAGGCCGTCGAGATCATGGACCGGATCGGCTTGGAGAAGGTGGTCGACATAACGCCCAGCACCGGCGAGCGCTTCGACCGGAAGATGGAGGCCTACGAGAAGTATCCCGATCGCTTCGACATGTTCGGCGGGATCGACTTCGACGGGTTCGGCGAGGACGGCTGGCTCGACCGCGAACTCGATCGTCTGGAACGCACCGCGGGGCGAGGTGCCGTCGGGATCAAGATCTACAAGGCGCTGGGGTTGCAGTACGAGGATCCCTCCGGAAACCAGGTTCCCGTCGACGACGAACGGATCGCACCGCTACTCGAGAAGGCCGCGGATCTCGACCTCGTGGTCGCGTTCCACATCGCTGACCCGAAGGCGTTCTTCGAACCGCTGGAGCCCGAGAACGAGCGGTGGGAGGAGCTCTCCGAGAACCCCGACTGGTGGTGGGGCGACCGCAAGGAACACTCCTACGACTGGTGGCAGCTCATCCGACAGTTAGAGAACGTGATCGAGCGCCACTCCGAGACGACGATCCTGGGCGTCCACTGGGGCTGTGCGGCCGAGGAAGTCGGCTACGTCGCCGACGTCATGCGCGACAACCCGAACTACATCGTCGACATCTCGGCGCGGGTGCCCGAGATCGGACGCCACAGGCCCGATCTGGTCCACGACGTCTTCGTCGAGTTCCAGGACCGCATCATGTTTGGAACGGACCTCGGCGTGCGCGATCCGCTGATGCTGGGCTCCCCGCAGGATTTCGACCCCGACCTCGACGACACCGAGGAGTTCTACGACGCCCACTGGCGCTACTTCGAGACCGACGAGGAGGGGATCGACCACCCGACGCCGATCCAGGGCGACTGGACCGTTGACGCGATCGACCTCCCCCGCGAAGTTCTCCGGAAGTTCTACGTCGAGAACGCTCGACGCCACCTGGGCGTGTAAGTCTCGGCGCCGCGGACCCCGATCGCATCGGGGGATAAGGTTAATTATCTGGGTGCGAAACGGTAACGCGGTCAGTAACTATGACAACAGGCGTTGCTGTCTATGACGAGGATCACAGTTACGGCGGCTACACACTGTTCGCTGAGACGTACGAGGATCCGAGTAAGGCGCCCGACGGGAAAGGGAAGATCTACCTGGTCGACATGGAGGGGGAGCCGGTCCACCGGTGGGAGGTTGAGACCGCGGTCCAGTCTCACTGCCGACTCCTCCCAGACGGGAACCTCATCTACCCGACGCGAGATCGCTCGAAGATCGAGGCGGCGGGCGTCAGGGAGCTCGACGCCGAGAGCGACGTCGTCTGGTCGTACCACTGCCGGATCGATCACGACTTCCAGGTGACCGACGACGGCCGGCTGTTCCTTCACGCGATCGAGGACACGATGGTCCCCGAGATCGGGCCCGAACTCAAGCGTAACCCCTACATCGTCGAGATCGACCGCGACAAGAACGTTCGCTGGGAGTGGCGCGGTGAAGAGCACTTGGACGAACTTGAAGAGCACCTCTCGAACGACGAATGGGAGTACGTCCGTCAGCGCATCGATTCGGAGTACTCCTTCGACTGGGCACACAACAACACCCTGCAGCGCATCCAGCCGAACGAGACCTACGAGCGCGAACGCGAGGGGGACGGGCCGGTACGATTCGAGCCCGGCAACATCGTCTTCTCGTACCGGAGCATCGACGTCATCGGCGTGATCGACTACCCGAGCGGGGAGATCGTCTGGGCGTGGGGACCGGACGAACTCGACGGGCAGCACCTGCCGTACGTGCTCGAGAACGGGAACGTGCTCATCTTCGACAACGGCACCGAACGCGGCTGGTCTCGGGTGATCGAACTCGATCCGTTGACCGAAGAGATCGTCTGGGAGTACACCGGGACGCCGAAGTCCGACTTCTACGCGCCGTTCATCTCGGGGGCACGCCGACTGCCGAACGGCAACACGCTGATCTGTGAGGGGACCGAGGCGCACCTGTTCGAGGTGACGTCCGATGGCGAAGTCGTCTGGGACTTCGTCAGTCCGTTCGGCGAGGAGGGATCCCTCGGGAACGTCTACCGGTGCCAGCGGTACACCGAAGAGTACGTCGCACCGCTGCTCGAGGATCGCTGACAGGCGGGCGATTCGAGATCCGCGGTAGGCGCCCGGTGCGTCTGACGCAGGTATTTACAGGCAGAGAGACAGTCAGCTGACACTAGATGAGCGACGACAGGGAGAACTCCGAGTTGAGTCCGCTGCAGTCGATCTCTCGCGGCGCCTCGCTGTTCATCGGCGGGCGGGTGCTTCGGGACGCGCTAGAATTCGGGTTCAACGCGATTCTTACAAGGGGGTGGGATCGAATCTGTACGGCGTCTACGCCTGCGCGAATACGCTCGTGGCCATCGCCGCCTCATTCTACGGCGTCATGGCGGCACTGGTCGTCGCTGGAGGGGGTGTTTGCGGTCACCGTCGCGCTGTTCCTTGCGCACGTCTCGCTCCGCCCGTCGCTGCGGCTCTCGGGGCCTCCTCGCGGCACTTCTCGATGACGAGCGGGCAGCGAGGGTTGTACGAACGCCCTACGGGGTATTGACCGGGTCGGGGCTCTTGCCTTCGATCGCCCGCACCGAATCGACGTCGATCGACAGGTTGGGTGTCGAGGATCGAGATAGCGGGCCGAGCAGCGCGGTACGAGCCGGAGATACGGAGGCCACGCCCGCCGTTTTCCAGCATCGAACGGTCGTGGGACCGAATGGCACGGGCAATCGACGGTTAGACGAAGGCACACCAGTTATCGGAAGGGGCCAACGCGAGTGAACGTTTCACAAGGCACTACAGACACCAGTTACGCAAATGTTCCCAGTCGGCCGCCGCTTGCTATCGTTTTTCGCGTGTGAACAAGAGTCATTTATCAACGAACGTTATGAATTCGACCGAACGATCCGGTAGACTCAGCAGTCGAGTCCTGTGCCCCTCGAAAGGAGTAGAGCAACGTTCTGCGTTACACCAGTACGAGAGTAAAGCAACGCCGCCCTGCGTTTTGCACGACAAAACGAACTGAAGGGTATCGAGCCGCCACCTTCGGACAGCGTACGGATGCAGTGATGTCTCTCGCTGGTGAGATCGGGAGAATCAGCAGGCTCGTCCGACGACGGCCGGATGCCGCGAGCGCCTGAACGCTCAGTAGTATGGACTGTACGCCGCGAGAAACTCCGAACCGTGGACCTCGAAATCTGAGAGGGTCTGACACCAGGGCGTGATGGTTTCATCCGTTTCGAGGGCGGCCTGCGCGCCCAGCAGTAGCGTCGCGGCGTCGATGAGCCGGTCGGCGTCAGAGCGCCCCTCCTCGACGCACTCCAGGAACGCGTCGATGAACGACCGGTACATGCAGTACAGCTCGTCCTGATCGCTCTTTACGGCCACTGTGTCCGTCCGCCGGTCGTCCGTGACCAGGAACCCGAACGTGTGGGCGTCGTCGGCCCCGTCGAACTGGAACGACGCGTAGGAACCGTCGTCGAACGTCACGTTAACGCTCGCGCCCGGAGCGCCGTTGGCGTCGATCTTCGTCCACCGGCCGTCGATCATCGTCTCGACGGCGTCGACGACGTGGGCCCCGTAGTAGAACGGGTGGTCGTAGCCGACGCCGAACACCGTCCGAGGCGAGTCGGTGGCGTCCAGTTCGGCGATTCGGGGGTGGAACGCCACCGCCGAACCGCCGAACAGCGGCGCATCGTTCGAGCGCGCGACGTTCTCAATGGCTTCGATCTCCGCTAGACTTCCCGCAACCGGCTTGTCGATCAGCGTCGGAATCCCCTCGTGGAGGAACGGAACGGCGAGGTCGGTGTGCGTCCCCCAGTCGACCGTAGAGACGATCACGCCGTCGACCTCGTCGATCATGTCCTCGGATCGGTCGCAGACGGTCGCGCCGTACTCCTCGGAGAACTGTTCGAGGTGCGACTCATCGTGGACGTCGCCGCCGTCCCAGACGGCGGTTACGCTCGCCCGGTCGCTGTCGTCGAGAATCCCAGCGAACTCGCCGGGGTGACTAGTGTCTAGTCCCAGGATACCGATATCGATCATCTAGTGAGTTCCGGTATTGGCGCCGATCGACATAAATGTAGGACATCTTCGGTGTGGTCGTCCCCCGCGGTGTCCCACTGCTGTACGCCGGTCGAGTGTCGCTCGTCGATCACTGCCGCGATACCACCGGGTAGGGGCCGATCAACGCCCAACCACCGGCAGCTATTTGTGGTTGCTGACGCTACAGCTGATCGAATGGAGGAGCTTGCAATCAACGGTGGCCCCAGAGCCGCCGAACCGCTCGAAGTACCGGAGTGGCCGCAGTTGAACGACGCGAGCAAGCGCTACGTCGAGGAGTCGCTCGAGAGCGGCGACTGGTGTCGCAACAGCGGCGGCGAGTTCTGCGACCGGCTGGAAGAGGAGTTCGCAGTGTACCACGACGCTGCCCACGCGATCGCCGTCGCCAACGGGACGGTCGCGATCGAACTCGCACTGCGGGCTTGTGGCGTCCAGCCGGGTGACGAAGTCATCGTCCCCTCGTACTCGTTCATAGCGAGCGCGAGCGCGGTTCCCGCTGTCGGCGGGGTTCCGCGGTTCGTCGACATCGACGTCGAGACGTATAACATCGACCTCGATCATCTGGAAGAGGTGATCACAGACCGGACGGTCGGCATCGTCGGCGTCCATTTCGGCGGCTACCCGATGGACATGGACCGGCTGACCGATATCGTAGAGGACAACGATCTCTTCCTGATAGAAGACGCCGCCCACGCGCAAGGGTCCGAATGGCGCGGCGAGAAAGTGGGGACGTTCGGCGACTTCGGGACGTTCTCGTTCCAGGAATCGAAGTCACTGCCCAGCGGCGAGGGCGGCATCGTCGTCACGGACGACGACGTGCTCGCCGACCGAGCGCGCCTCATGCACAACATCGGTCGCAGGCAGGGCGCGACGGGGTACTACCACTACCACCTTGCGTCGAACCGGCGCCTCTCGGAGCTGCAAGCCGCGCTCGCGCTCGGCCAACTGGAAAAGCTCGACGCGGAGAACGAGGCCCGCGAGCGCAACGAGCGCGTGCTCCTCGACGAACTCGAGTCGATCGACGGCATACACACCAAGCCGCGCGACAACCGAGTGACGGCCCGGGGCTACTGCGTGGAAAACTTCAGGTACGACGCTGAGGCGTTCGACGGGTTGTCCCGCGAGCAGTTCATCCAGGCGCTCAACGCCGAAGGCGTCCCCGTCGGTGAGGGCTACGAGATGCCGCTGTACCGCCAGCCGGCGTTCTACCGCAACGAAGTCGCACGGTTCCTGCCCGCAGACGCCGAGATCCCGGATTACCCGAACCTGCATCTACCGGGCGTCGAGGAGATCTGCCGGACGAACGTTGCCTACAGCCACCGGATGCTCCTCGCCGACGAAGCGGGCATCCGGTCCGTCGCTGACGCCATCCGCAAGGTTCAGGCGAAAGCAAGCGAACTGCTGTCCGACTGATCCGCGCTCTTGACGCCGACGGCACCGGTAGCTACTCGTTGCACCGATCGCATATCTCGGCCATGGTTGACACCGACGGGGAGTACTGTCTCAGCACGGATTCGGCAGGCCGCGGCGCCATCTCCGAGCGACACGGACCGTAGGCGATCTACAGCGAGCGGGCGCACGCGACGTTCGTCGCCTACCGCGGGCCCGAAGCGGACCCCTACGCGACGCGGTTCGACGACGCCTGGGCGTTCTCGGAACCGACGCTCATCGGGACCAACTCGCTCCCCGTCGAGGACAACCACGGGCTGCCGTCGATCTGCGACAACAACGCCGGGCGCGTGCCGCGTTCTACGGATCGCACGGTCGCCACCACCGAGTGGCACGCACCGCGGAGCCGTACGACGTCTCCTCGTGGGACGACCTCGGCGCGATGGACGGCGTTCCGAAGGGCACCTACCCGCACCCGTTCGCCCACGGCGTCGTCTACGTCTTCTACCGCGCGGCGCCTGGTTAGGACGACGAGACCTACCCGTCGGCACAGTACGGGACCGCCTAGATGTCGAAGCTCGAGTGAACGTCGCCGCCGGCTACCCGGTGTCGGCCCTCGCGTTCGTCGCCCTCGGCATCGCGATGACCGGGCTCGGGACGACCGAAGTCGTATAGTCGGCGGCCGCGCTCGCGCTGGTCAGCGGCTACTACGTGCTCCAGTCGCTGCTGGTCGACACGGTGGGAGAAGCAGCATCGGCAACCTGAGGGCGAGCGCGGAACGATCTGTTCTCGAACGGGAGAGACGGCCGCCGCCTCAGTCGTCGCCGGTGCGCTCTCGGAGCGAGGCGCCGACGAGTTCTCCTTCGAGGTACGACTCGACGTCGCCCGACTCGATCGCGTCGTCGAGGACGCCGAGGCACTCGCGGTACGTGTGCAGGATCTCGTCGACGTCGTCCTCAGTGTGGCTGTAGGTCGGGATGTGAGGGCCGGTGAACAGGACGCCGCGCTTGTGGGCCTCCTGCATGAAGAGCGTCTCGAGAACCCTGCCGACGTGGACCTCGTCTTCGGACGGTCCCGCGACGCGATCGCCCGAAAAGCCGATCGAGAACCGCGGCGGATACCCGTTCGCCTCGGTCACGTCGTCGAGGCCGAGCTCGGCCGCGAGGTCGTTGTACCCGTCGCGCAACTGCTCGCCGATCTCGAAGATGTGTTCGTGGACGTTTTCCTCGCGCTGGACGGTGAGTGTCGCCTTCGCCGCAGCCAGCGTCGCCGCGTCTCCTGCGTAGGTCATCGAGTAGAAGAAGTCGTCGCGGGCAATCACGTCCATGACGTCGCGCTTGCCCGCGAGCGCCGAGATCGAGTACCCGTTCGCCATCGCCTTCGCGAAGCACGCGAGGTCGGGCGTCACGCCGAAGTATTCCTGGGCGCCGCCGGGGGCGAACCGGAAGCCGGTCAGCACTTCGTCGAACACCAGTACGGCGCCCTCGCGGTCCGCTATCTCGCGAAGTCGCTGGAGGAACTCGTCCTCCGGAGGGTCGAGGTTGACGGGCGTCGTCACGATGGCGGCGACGTCGTCCGGGTGCTCCTCGAAGATGCGCTCGATGCTCTCGATGTCGTTGTACTCGAAGGACTCGGTGTACTCGCCGATCACATCCGGGATGCCAGCGTCGAGGTTCTCATTGTCGCTGAACCAGACGTCCGGCCACCCGTGGTAGCCTTGCGTGGCGATGACGTCGCGGTCGGTGTACGCGCGTGCGACCTTGGCCGCGAGCGTGGTGACATCGTTACCGCTCTTCGCGAACGTCACCTTCTCCGCGCAAGGGACCATGTCGGAGATCAGCTCCGCGACCTCGACGTGAAGCGGATGCTCCATCGTGTACATCGTCCCGTCCTGGATCTGGTCGGCGACGACCTCGGTGACGTCCGGATAGCTGTGGCCCAGCAGGACCGGGCCAAGCGCCGCGTTGCAGTCGACGTACTCGTTGTCGTCGACGTCCCAGAGTCGACTTCCCTCGGCGCGCTGGATGTGCGTCGGCGAGACGCCCTGGACGAACTGTTTCGGGCTCTTGCTCCCGGTGTGGGACGCGCCCGGAACGAGTTTGCGCGCTCGCTCGGCGAGTTCGAGAGACCGTTGAACGGACCGACCGCTCGACTTCGATTGCTGACCGTCGGACATTGTCGGAGGATTTCGTTCGTACTGTGATAAGAGCTTCGCCGACGCCGTTCTCGTCAGGGACGTCGGGAGTTTTCGAATCGTTCACCGGCCAAGGAAACCGCGGTCACGCCGCCTTCGCACTCGTCCAAACGCCGTTATACGGCCGGGCAATTCGCGGTTGCTCTCGCGGGTCCGTGCTCCGAAGCGCTCTTCGTGACCCATTATTGTTCGCGCATCGGTACTCGGAAACAGCCGCCCTCGAGTGAATCGCCATCAGCAGTAGGAATGTAATCGGGCGGCTTCAGTGCAATACAGACGAATATCCCGTATGTAGGACAATGTTTATTATAGGAGGGGTTGGTGAGTGTTATGCAATGGCAAGAGATGCAAGATCACAGGATACAGGGGAGAGTACGACCGACGGGAGCCGAGACAAAGGCGTTTCGCGCCGGCGCTACCTGAAGACGAGCGCGGGCGTAGCCGCCGTCCCCACGATGGCGGCGCTGTCCAGCGTGGGTGCGGCGAATCCCGTGAACGAGGAGAACCAGCGATCGGGTGACGACGACTGGCTCCCGACGGCACCGGGCGGATACCGGCCCACGGGCACGCACTTCGACGACGTGAACCACCACGTGGAGGGGTATCCCTCGCAGCCGAGCGTCGTCCCGGGCGAGAGCCTGGACTTCCACGTGAGCACCGATCCAGCGGCGACCTACCGGATAGACGTCTACCGGCTCGGCTGGTACGACGGGGCGGGCGGACGCCACGTCACCTCGCTTCCCGAGAAGCAGGGGGAGAACCGCCCGATCCCGGACTGGGACTCGGAAACGGGGCTCATCGAGTGCGACTGGCCGGTCACCGATACCCTAGACGTGCCCAAGCAGTGGACGTCAGGCGCGTACCTCGCTCAATTCGTGGCGACGAGCGGCGAGTACGAGGGTGAGTCGACGGGGTACCTCTTCGCGGTCCGCGAACGCGACGATCGCGGGCGCAGTTCGAAGGTGCTGGCTCAGCTCCCGCTGGCCACCGAGCAGGCGTACAATGGCTGGGGCGGCAAGAGCCTCTACTCGCACACGAGCGCGAAGAGTCCCGAGAAGGAGGAAACAGGCGGGACAGCCGCAAACAAGGTCTCCTACAATCGGCCGATCGGAGGGGCCCCCGGCCCCCACATGCGGTACGCGCTCCACGCCGTGCGGTTCCTCGAACGAGAGGGGTACGACGTCTCGTACGCGACCGACGTCGACGTCCACCGGAACCCCGAGATGCTGCAGGACCGCGAGCTGGCCCTCAGCCTCGGACACGACGAGTACTGGAGCGGAACCCAGCGCGACGCCTTCGATGACGCGCGAGACTCGGGGACGAACATCGCGTTCCTCGCGGCGAACACGGCCCTCTGGCAGGTTCGCTTCGAGGACGACGAGCGTACCCTGGTCTGCTACAAGGAGACCGTCGAGGACGACCCACAGTACGGCGAGCAGAGCGAGACGGATAGCTTCCGTAACCTCCCGGATCCCCGTCCCGAGTGCGAACTGCTCGGCGTGATGGGGACGGGTGCCGGTCTCAACAAGGGCCCCAACCTGACCGTAGTCGAGGACGCGCTCGATCACCCGTGGTTCGATGATACTGGGTTCGCCCCCGGCGACGAGGTCGTCGGCGTCCTCGCCCACGAGTGGGACTACACGCGCGAGGACTGCGATGTCCCCGGCGAGTTGACGAAGTTCTTCCACTACGAGGGCGGCACCAGCGACTACGACTGGATCATCTCAGACACCGACGCGGACTCGGTCGCGTACCAGGCGCCGTCGGGAGCGCGGGTGTTCAGCTGCGGATCGCTCGGCTTTACGTGGGCGCTCGACCCGGACCCGTCGTGGGACCAGGGCTGGCCGATCCGACCGATCGCGGAGGGCGCCGCCGGGCCGGCCAAACCGGAGGTTATGGAACCGGACCGCCGTCTCCAACAGTTCACTCGCAACGTGCTCGACGACCTGCAGAAGCCGATCCCGCCCGCTGACGGCGACGATGCGTCCGATAACGAATCGTAGGCGAATCCGTCGGTAGCCACGGATAGTGACGACGTGCGTGCAGCACCGTTCGAGAAACCGACTGTGCACGCCGGGAACGGCTGTACGGTCGACTCATTCCCCGCAGAGCGATCAGAAGCGTTTTCTCTCGTCATCGGCGTTGCGTACGGTCATCTGTGACGGCTTTCGATCGTAGCCGGATCTGAACGCGAGCGATGTGGTGGATGTCCGGAGGAAACTAACTACCCCGGTGCGACGAGTGCGCCGGCGCCACTCACTCGTCGGGAACGATTTTGTGGAGTGGCTTTATGCTAGTAGTTGTCTGTGATTCAGGAGATAGTACGAACGAGTTTGAATGTAGAATGAGCGTCCCGTAGGCGATCGACACGCCCGTTGAGCAGCCGTCGCCTACCGGTAGATTAATGCGACGGAGAACCGACTCCGAAGTGAGAGGCGATTTAGATGCGACAGATCGTTACGAACGGCGACGGAGAGATTTGGGAGGAATCGCGCGACCGTCCGACACCCGACGCCGGCGAGGCGCTTGTGAAGATTCGCGCCGTGGGGATCTGCGGTAGTGACATCGGACTGATCGAGGGTGAGGGCCCACCCTGGGCGAACTTCCCGATCACACCCGGCCACGAAGTCTGCGCGGAGGTCGTGGAACTCGGCGAGGGCGTCGGGTCGGTATCGATCGGTGACCGGGTCGCCCTCCATCAGTTCATCTACTGTGGCACCTGCGCGGCCTGTCGCGAGGGCCGGTACTACCAGTGCGACGACATCAGCGAGATCGGGTTCTCTCAGGCGGGCGGGTACCGCGAGTACGCCGCCTTCCCCGAACACACGCTCACGCCGATCTCGGACGACGTGTCCGACGTCGAGGCGTGTCAGGTCGACTCCGCGGGCTGCACGCTGCACGCGATGAAGCGCCTCGACATAGACTTCTCCGACACCGCCGTAGTGCTCGGCCCGGGGGCGCTCGGCCTGTTCGGCGTCCAGCTCCTGCGGGAGAAGGGCATCGATGACGTGATCCTCACGGGAACCCGCGAGGCGCGGCTCGACGTCGGGGAGGACCTCGGCGCGACCCGGACGGTCAACGTGTACGACGAGGACCCGGTCGAGGCGATCATGGAGCACACGGACGGCCGCGGCGCGGACGTCCTCGTCGAGGCGGCCGGCTCCGGCGACGTGGTGGACACGAGCCTCAAGGCCGCCGCGAAGCGGGGCCAGATCGCGCTGACCGGCGTCTTCGGCGGCCCGAAGGAGCTCGACCCGAACGAGATCGTCCACAAGGAGCTGTCAGTCGTGGGCGGTGTCACGGCGGCGAACGCCACCGACGAAGTGATCGAGCTGTTCGAGCGCGGCGACCTCACTGTCGACGGTATCGTCACCCACGAGTTCCCGCTCGCGGAGTTCGAGGAGGCGATCGACACCGTCCAGGAGCGCCGCGACGGCGTCGTCAAGGCCGTCCTCCGGCCCTGAGCGTCTCGCCAGCGACTTGACCGCGGGGTCGAACTTCGCGCGCGTCGGGCGGCCGATCCCGGCGCCGTCTGAGATACTATTTTAACACTGCAGACGAATCTCGGACGCATGTCGGACCGACCGAACATCCTGTTTGTCATGACCGATCAGCACCGGGGCGACTGCGTCGGTGCGGACCCCGAATCGCCGACCGATCCGGACGGGCACCCCCTGATACACACGCCGAACATCGACAACTTCGTCTCGGACGGCGCGCTGTTCTCGCGGGCGTACACGCCCTCACCGTCGTGTATCCCTGCGCGGCGGAGCCTGCTCACTGGTCAGACGCCGTCGACGAACGGCGCTCCCGGCTGGGTGACGACGCCCTGGGACTTCGAGCACACGCTGCCCGAAGCGCTTCGGGACGCGGGCTACCAGACCAAACTAACCGGGAAGATCCACTCGATCCCGCCGGGGAATCATGTCGGGTTCGAGAGCATGGACCAGCACGAGGCGCTGTACGGCGGCCCCGCCGACGACTACGAGCAGTGGCTCGAGCGAGAGAGCGGCGGCGAGTTCGACGAAACGTCCCACGGCCTGGGCAGGAACTCCTGGGACCCGCGACCGTGGCACCTGGAGGAGTACCAGCACCCCACGAACTGGACGACGCGGAAGGCGCTGGAGTTCCTCGACGAGCGCGACGAGACGCGCCCGTTCTTCCTTAACCTCTCGTACGTCAGACCCCACACGCCGTTCGACCCGCCGCAAGCCTACTGGGATATGTATGTCGACCGCGACATCCCGACGCCGTACGTGGGCGACTGGACCGACGAGACGTACGGCGACAAGATCCCGGAGTATCCCGCCGCGGACGCGTGGGTCGCGGACCTCTCGCCGACGATCGCCCACCGCACGCGGGCTGCCTACTACGGGCTCGTCACGCACATCGACCACCAGATCAAGCGGGTTATCGACAGGCTCAGGGTGATGGGCGAACTCGAGAACACGTTCGTCGTGTTCCTCTCCGATCACGGCGAGATGCTCGGCGACCACTACCTCTGGCGGAAGACCTACGGCTACGAGGGATCCGCCCGCGTGCCGCTGATCCTGCAGTTCCCCGGGGCGATGGAACTGCCACGACAGCAGATCGTCGACCAGCCGGTCGGCCTGGAGGACGTGATGCCGACGCTGCTCTCGGTCGCGGACGCGCCCGTCCCCGACACGGTCGAGGGACGGAATCTGCTGGACCTCGTCCGCGACCCCGACAGGGACGACTGGCGCGACTGGTACCACGGCGAGCACGCGGCCGGGAGCTACGACCCCGAGAACGGGACCCAGTACGTCATCGCCGAACGCATCAAGTACGTCTGGAACCCGGTCACCGGCGAGGAGCTACTGTTCGACCTGGAGCGCGACCCCGGCGAGGAGAACGACCTCTCGGACGACCCCGACCACGCAGACGACCTCGAACGCGCCCGGAACGCCCTGATCGACCGGCTCGAAGATCGGCCCGAAGGTTTCGTCGAGGACGGATCGCTGGTCACGACGGACACCGGACCCGAGAGCCTCGGCGACCCGGACGACGCGAGTTCGGGCAACTAGACGCGACGCCGCTCTCGAACGGGGCCGCTCACTCCCATGACGCCAACAGCGGCGCTTCTGCCGCCTCTTCGAGCACCCGTTCGCGCGTCCGCGCTTCGTAGGCGGGCATCGGCTCGAGGTCGAACGTCGGACTCCCGAAACGAGAGGACCCATGCGCGGGTTTCGCGAATGGGTCCCTATACGGGGTAACCGCTTGATGCGTTCGGCCCGTATTGATCGTCGGGCTCGAGAGGAACTACCCGTTCGCGACGGCGGGCGTCCCGCTGGCCGATTGCAAAAGCTCTTTGTCGCCCGTCGACCCGTATCGGCTATGGTACAGACAGCCGTACAGCTGTTTACGCTGCGAGACGTCGACGAACCGCTGTGGGAACTCGTCGAACGAGTTGGAGAGACGTCGTTCGACGGCGTCGAACTGTACGACGCGCACCTCGACGCGCTGGAGGACGAGGACACGCGGCGGCGAACGCACGAGGCCCTCGGCGAGGCCGGCCTCGAGGTTCCGTCCGTCCACGTCGGCGTCGAGCGACTCGAGTCGTCGCTCGACGAGGTCGTGGATGCGTGCGGCGCGGTCGGCTGCTCGACGCTGGTCATCCCGACCTACGACGCCGGCGCGTTCTCGACGCGCGCCGGCGTCGGGTCGGCCGCCGACCGGATCGCCGGGCTGGCAGCCGACCTCGAAGAGCATGGCTGCGAGGTGCTATACCACAATCATACGTTCGAGTTCGACGAGGTCAACGGCGAGGTCGCGTTCGAGACGTTCGTGGACGCCGCCGACGGCAGGTTCGGCTTCCAGCCCGACGTCGGGCTCGCGACCCATTCCGGCTACGACGCGCTCGACTTGCTGGAGTTCGTCGGCGACCGGGCGCCGATCGTCCACCTCACCGACACGGTGCCGGGCGACGACGATCTGCTCCACGCCGACGTCGGCGAGGGCGCCGTCGACGTCGGCGCCTGCGCAGACACCGCGGCGGAGAACAGCGCCGAGTGGTTCGTCTGCGAGAACGGCCGGACGACGGACGCCCTGGGATCGCTCGAACACGGTAGCGAGGTGTTCGACGACCTGCGAGAGCGTGCCGACGGATAGATCGCTTGTCGGCGGTGAGAGGCGAGGTCTGGTCTCGCGACCGCGTTCGGACCGCGATCCGAGTTTTCGTCGAGGAAACGCTTACGTCCCAGCACCGTCCACATCGATCCAGACGGTTCCAATATCCGACGCAGACGGCCCCACGACCGGTATCCTCGAAGAGATGACGATCGACGAGGTAGAAACGCTCGACCCGAAGTCGTCGCCTTCGGCCTCGGGTCGACCGAACCGCACGGTCCTGACGTGCCCGAGAGCGCCGGCGGGGAGACGCGCACCAGTTCCGCCGAGAGGGGTGAGACGATCGTCGACGGCGCCGCTGACAGGATCGCGGACCTGCTCGTGGCGCTCGACGAGGCAGACCATCACGAACGAATCAGGTCGTCGCGGCCGACGGCGACGTGCTAACTGCTCTTCTCGCGGCCGTCGAGGACGCGACCGGCGGCCAAGACGTCATCCTCGACGCCCTTGGCGGTTCCGAAGCGAAGGCGGTACTGCGAGACGTCGGGCTGGAGCGACAGCGTCGTCTCGCGCGGATGACCTACCGCGAACCGATCGGACGCTGACGGGCGAGAACGTGGCGGCGGCCGCCAGCTTCGAACTCGGATGAGACGGCGATCCGCGGCCGTTCGCCGCCGTGCGGGCGTCGCGGGGCGGACGGCGGTCGGCGCGACGCCGGTTCGCCCCGTCTCCGATCGTTTTCTCGTTCGAAACAGCTGTTGTCCGGCCTCCGGCTGTATTTTACAATTATACATCTGTAAAAGCCCGAGAAGCACGGCAGCTTCCGAACGCCCGTTAGACGGGTGTAGCGGGCGTAATGTAGCAACTATCACCGCACGTCACAGACGAACGAATGGCGATCCGACTCGCGTTTACTCTCTCAAAACGAATTCCGACTTCGGCCGGTCGAGTCGACGACCGCTGCCGGAGACCGTGACCGGGCGTCAGCGACCGTCGATGCGGTGTACGCTGCCCGAAATGGTTTCGAGGAGGCGCTCTTCGGTGTCGCGGTCGGGGCCGTGCTGGGTCCCGTCGGAGTCGGTTTCGAGGGAGGCCTCGACCGCCCCGGCCCACCCTTCTTCGTACGGCGTCGACGTCCACCCGAGGTCGGCGAGTTTCGCCGTCGAAACGAACGAGGGGTACGACCGACAGAGGCTGAAGTCTTCGGGCGAGAGCCCTACCGCCGCGAGATCACGCCGACTCGCGTGTGCGACGGTAACGGACGTGTTCAGAGCGTTCGCGACGTGTTCGATCAGATCGACGAGCCGACACTGGTCGCGGGATGCGACGTTGTACGCCTCCCCGGGTTCGCCTCGCTCGGCGACGATCCGGATCGCTCGCGCGACGTCTTCGACGTAGCCCAGGTGGATCGGCATCCAGTACTCGTCGCCCGGCACGGCGATCCGGTCGAAGCGGTTCACCCGATCGATCCAGTAGTCCTGGCGCTCGGTGTAATCGTGGGGACCGTAGATCGCCGTCGGGCGCACGCTCATCGCGTCGACGCCCCGGTCGGCCGCCTCGAAGAGGGCGCGGTCGCCCTCGGCCTTGCGGCGGCCGTAGGTCTCGTGGGAGTCGTCCCGCGCCTGCTCGGGAGCACAGGACATCAGGGGGGTATCGTCCTCGCGGAGCGGGATCGACGACCACTCGTACGCGCTCGTGCTCGACACGTAGACGTACGCGTCGACGTCGTCAAACACCGTCGTCGCGGTCCGGACGTCCGCCGGCTGGTACGCGGCGAAGTCGACGACGACATCCGGGCCGACCGCAGCCGCGGCCTCGCGCAGGTCGTCTTCGTCCTTCCGGTCGCCGCGGACGCGATCGACGCGGTCGCCGAACGGGTCGTCGGTCTTCCCTCTGGAGAACAGCGTCACCTCGTCCCCGCGGTGGAGGAACTCACGGACCGTGAATCGCCCGATGAACCGCGCGCCGCCGATTGTCAGAACCGTCGCCATAGAAGACCGATAGCGAGCCATCGCATATGGATCTGGCTGTCGACGGTCGCCGCGCTTCGGTCGCCGGACCAGTTTTCCGTAGGCGATAGGTCTTTGCCCGGGGCGGACGACGCTCCGGCGAGGTCGAGAGATCGACGTGATACCGTGAAACAGGTTTCGCCGAGAGAGGCAGTGAGCCGCAAGTTCCCCGAATCGGTCGTGTTCATCGTCGCCCCGGACGCCGACGGCGCGCCGAACGTGATGCCGGCGGGCTGGAGCATGTTCTCGTCCAACGATCCGCTGATGATGGCCGTGAGCGTCGGCCTCGAGCGGTACACCCACGACTGTCTCCGGGACGCCGACGACTACGTGATCGCGTTTCCGAGCGCCGCACAGACGGAAGACATCGTGTACTGCGGTTCCAACTCCGGCGCGGACCTCGACAAGATATCGGAGTCGGGCCTCGAACCCGCCGCTTCCGCGGAGATCGAAACGCCGATCCTCGAAGACGCCGCCGCGTGTTTTGAGTGTCGTCCCGGCGGATCGTTCCGGACGGGCGACCACCGCATCTTCGCCGGCGAAATCGTCGCCGCCCACGTCTCGGAAACCTACGAGGAGACGGTGAACAACCTCGGGCGGGCGTGGGGTGACGGGCCCGAGCGATTCAAGACGCTCTCTGAACTGCTCGGTGCCGAGCACACCCCGCCGTAAGGCGACCGGAACGGAGATCGATACTGAACGCTCAGTTGGCGGCAGACTCGTCGCCGGCTCTACGATCGATAGGCCGGATCGAAGCGTTGAATTCTAGTACGCGGATCCGATTGCTCGAGGTGGTTACCGAGAACCGTATTTACTTATGCTATGATATTAATCGTGAATGTGGGTATGGTTAGAATTTCACATGGACAGTCAGATAGGGCTACGAAGAAGAGCCGGAACAATGACGATTCCGGCGGGGTCGCGGATCGGCGATCGTTTCTGAGTGCAGCAGCTGGAACCGCTGTGGCAGCGGCGGGCTTGAGCGCCGTCGGGACGACCGCAGCGGCCGGGGACTACACGACCGTCGTCAACATCGTTGATGACTGTGGCGCAGATAACACCGGCACGGAACCGATCAATGACGCCCTCAACGAGGCGGTCGCCGACGACACGAAAGTCGTCTTCCCGGACGGCACCTACTGGATCGCCGGCGATGGATTCACCCGCTGGCGATTCGGTGAAGGTGACGAGGGCCGGGAACTTTCGAACGTCGCTCTCGTCGGACGCGGCGACGTGACGCTTCGGCCGACGGCGGACACGAATCCGTACATCATCACTCTCTGGGGCGATGCGATCCGAATCGAAAACTTCCGGGTCGATCAGACCGCCCACCACACATCGACCGGTATTTCTGCGGTCGCCGCCGACGAGTTGGTGCTCCGGGATCTTACGTTCGTGGGCGCTGGCGACGGTCCCGGCGGACCAACCGACGACTACGGCGACGGCGGCGAGCGCACCGGTCCCTTCAACCTGATTCCGGGCATCAGCGATCCGGACGGGTCCGGCCTGATCCGAAACGTGCACTCGCCCGACGGTACCGTCCCCTACTACCGAAAGGGCGGCTGCTGGGTGAATTTTCTGTTACACAGGGGCCACCTCCAGATTGAGCGGTGTTCGTTCGAGAACTTTTCGGACAACGCCATCTACGCGTCAGGGCCCGGGCGGCCGTCCGGCGGCGGCGGGTCGGTCGGCGTGGAGAACTGCTTTTTTCGCAACAACAACGTCTCCTCGATTCGACTTGGGACGGCGGGCAGTTACGCGAAGAACTGCACGGTCGTCTTCGACGGCGAAGGGCCACCGCCGCTCCCGTGGGGCGGGCTCACCGGCCGAACGGCGTGGCTCTGGTACGAGTTCGACGGCTACCTCGAAAACATCGACGTCGTCAGCGACCACGAGGCGGGCCACGGGGTGTACGATCGCAACGGCACGGCATACGAGCAGCCGAACTCGATCGACCTCCAGAACTGCCGGTTCGAGCTGAACGCCGACGGGACGGACGCGGTCCGCGTGCTCTCCGGCGGCGACGCCGTGACGGCGCGGAACGTCAGCGTCACCGGCGATGCGGGCGACGGGGCGGCGCTCACGATACAGGATCGCGAGCTCGACGTCGACAACCTCTGCGTGCACCAGAGCGGCGCCGATCGAGACGGGCTCGACCTCGCCGGCGTCACGGGCTCGATCACCAACGCGGCGATCGACGTCACGGGCGAGCAGATCGTGACCGACGAGGAAAGCGACGTCACGGTTCGGAACCTCCGCGAGAAGGGCGGCTGCCCGCCGGCCCAGCGCCAGCACTCGGCGGAACAGTAAGCGGCGTCGCGGGGTAGAGGAGTTCGCGCTGCGACCGCCCGGAGGTAGCACGACCGCAGGCAGTCGGTCTACCACGCGGCCCTTCGGGACCGCTTTTTCGTCCCGCAGCCGAGACCTCCGATAGGTCGCCGGAACGCAAACTATAATCTCCGGGAGGATGCCGCTAGTACAACGAATGATCGACTGCCACTTCCACATCTGGACGCAGGACGAATCGACTCCCGAAAAGCGAGCCGAACGAGCCGAGCAGTTCCGGCGGGAAGCCGACGCTCTGGGGATCGACCGGACAACCCTCATTGGCGAGATCGGCGATACCGTCGAGGAGTGCCGGGAACACAACCGCATGGTCGCGAAGTACGTCGACGAGCATCCGGATCTGTTCTACGGGTGGGCGCGGGTCCACCCATCGCTGGGCGAGAAAGGCGTCGAAGAGTTCCGGCGAGCGGTCGAGGAGGACGGACTGGTCGGTCTCAAACACCACTTCGTCGGCACGGAAATCAACATCACGGACCCGGAGTTCCGTCCGCTTGCGGAGGCGGCCGTCGACATGGACGTTCCGATCATCTCCCACGTGATGCAAAACGAGGAGCCCTACCCCTCCGAGCGGCCGAGCGAGGCGCGCTCCGAGGACGTCGCCGAGCTGGCTACCCAGTACCCCGATCTCAAGCTGATCTCGGCGCACCTCAGCGCCGGCGGTAACTGGGAGCACCGCATCAGGAACATCGCGTCCCACGATAACGTGTATCTCGATCTCAGCGGGAGCAACTGCGAGGCCGGGCAGATCGAGATGGCCGCCGAGCACCTCGGGGTCGACCGGTTGCTGTTCGGGACCGACACGTGGCTCTCGGTGTGCGCCGGCAAACTGGACGCCGCTGACCTGCCGCCGGCGGACAGGGCACAGGTCGCGTACAACTTCGAGCACCTGCTCCACGACGGCATCGAGAACAGACTCTCCGAAGACGAGCGGGAGGCGCGGATCGAACGAGCGACCGAGCGCTTTGCCGACCTCGACGAGCCCTACGAGGAGGAGATCGTCGACGCGAACGCCTACGTCGGCGACTGGCCGTTCTATCCCTTCGACGCGTCAGCCGAGGACCTGATCGAGCGGATGGACGAGAACGGCGTCGACAGGGCCGTCGTCTCGTCGCTCGCGGCGGCGTTCTACCGCGATCCCCAGCACGGGAATCGCGAACTCCTAGAGGGGATCGAGGGCTACGAGGGCCGCCTGATTCCCTTCGCCACGATCGATCCCACGTTTCCGGGGTGGGAAGACGACCTCCGTCACTGTATCGAGGACCTCGGCATGCGGGGCGTGCGGATGCTGCCCGCCTACCACGACTACGACATCGACGCCCCCGAGACCGAGGAACTGCTCGAGGTCTGCGCGGAACTCGACGTGCCAGCGATGCTCGTACCTGCCCTAGAGGACCAGCGCGGTCGTCACCCGCGGGTCGAACTCCGCCACTTCGAGGGAATGGGCCAGGCCAAGCACTGGCGAAACGACGCGATCGACGACGTGATCGACCTCCTGATGGCCGTCCCGGACGCAGATGTCGTCGTCGCCGGCGCCTGGTCGGCCGGCGCACGCATCGTCAGGGAGACCACGACCGTGGACCGACAGGACGTCCGGCTACACAACGCGGTCCGATCGGGAGAGACGCTGCTCGTGATCGACGACCTGTTCAACTATTGGACGCAGACCCAGGGACGGGACATCGCCGAGCAGATCGGCACCGATCACCTCGTTATGGGGCCGAGGCTCCCGCTGAAGTACTTCGATGCCTTCTACACCTACACGAAGAACCTGCCGGTCAGCGAGGCGGAGAAAGACAGGGTACGGAGCGGCAACATCTTGGACCTGCTCGACGAGTAAGTCGGGTCGGGAATCGAACGGGCCGGACCGATCTCCGGGTTACGACGCCGTCGGAGAAGCACAGCGACGCCCGAAACGGGCTACTCGCCGCCGACGTCGGTTCCCTCGACCGCGCCGTCGGGGTCGACGTCCGAGACGCTCTCTAGGCCGCCGTAAGTCATCGCCGAGAACTTGGCCGTGACGGTCTCGCCGGGCTCGAGTTCTTTCATCGTGCCGTTCTCGCGCTGGGCCCGAGGGACGTTCCCGCCGGGATAGGCCGTAGTCGGTTCGAGGCCGACGTTGTAGTTGCGATTGAACCACGGCGCCTCGTGGTAGCCGCCGAACGGTTGCCAGTACCAGAGGCACTCGAACGGTTCGAGCGGGAACGTGAGCGCGAAGCCCAGATCGAGGTCCGGGTTGGTGAGCGCGTACCAGCCGTCGTCCATGTCGACGGCGAACGACTGGTCGTGGATCGTCGCGTCCTCCGGAGGAATCTCTCGGAGGTCGACCTCGCCGCCGTCCTTACCGGGGGAGTGGGGCCACTCGAACTTCGCGTCGCCCTTCAGCCGGGCGTTCGGGAAGGCGTCACCGTAGTCAGCGTTGATGCCGGTGGCGGGGGGAAGGTCGAGCCGCGCCGAGGGCGACAGCAGCGGCGGGCCGAGCGTGACGTGCTGCTGCCAGACGTACTCCAGCGATCGGTCACCGAGGTTGGTTACCGACTCCTCGATCTCGAGTCTGGACTCCCTGGCGGGAAGCGTCAGTTCGCGCTCGATCTCGAAGGGGTAGCGGACGAGTTCGACGGTCAAGCGGAGCGTCACTGCCTCGTCGTCGTCGCACACGACCTCGGCGTCCCAGGGGAGCAAGGCGCTCTCGCCGTGGATCCCATAGGCGTTGCCATCGATCTCCCAGCCGCCGCCAGCGACGGGCAGATTCACCTGCCAGCCGCCGGGATAGTGGTCGTTCCACGTGGTTTCGGCCGCAGTCGGGACGTACCGGTCCTCCGGCGGCGTCCAGTTGTGCGGCGTCCGCCAGAGGACGTCCACGTCGGTCCGCTTGTCGCGGAACTCGACGATATCCCCGCCCTTCCCGGGGAGCACTAGCACGCGCAGCGCCTTGTTCTCGAGGAACGCGGCGTCGATGCCGCGGTACGAGAAGTCGGTCGCGATCCGGGGACCGGTCGCGCCGCGGACGCCGGACGCGTCGTCACTCACGCGTCCCTCCGTCGGGCGCCGACCCGCTCGGCCAGCGCGGTCGACAGCGACAGGATTCTGTCCTCCGTCGAGGGCGCGTACCGACCGTCCTCGAACGACTGCCAGGCCTCGTAGCCCCCCTCCGCGAGGACACGCTCCGTGGGCAGGTAGCCGGTGTTGTTCGCGTACGCTGCGACCCATAGCGGCGCGTCGAACTCCGCCTTCAGCTGGCGCGAGTACTCCGCGACGACCTCGCCCGAGAGCGAGAGGATCGCGAGGTCGGTCCCGAAGCCGATCGCCTGGATCGGGTACGGCCGATGGTCGACCACCTCCGACCCGATCTCGTTGTGAGCCCCTTCCTCGGGGGCGACGACGTCGAGTCGCACCTCGTCGGCGGCCAGTTTCAGCGGTCCACGGATCGGCGTCGGCTCCGTGACCAGCGCGCGCTCGACGGCGGTCACAGCCGTCCGTGCGTGCTGGTGGACGAGGTCGCGGCTTCCCTGGGGATACGCTTTCTGGTCGCCGGCGCAGCCGATGACGAACGCGGCCGTCGCCTCGGGGTATCGCTCCTCGAGTTCCTCCATCGCGTAGCCGGGCCAGTCGCCGTTGACTTCGTTGCAGTGGGCCATTCCAACCGTCGGGTGACAGGCATACCCGAACAGGATCGCCTTCGTGGCGCCGTCGGCCGTCTCGGCGGTCAGGACGGGGAAGTCGTGATCCACCGGGCCGTCGGGATGGGGGTCGAACCCGATTCCGTCTTCGGTCGGGCGGCGGCGGTTCATCGCGATGCCGCACTTGGCGCGGTAGTACGACAGCGACGCGCCCTCGACGTCCTCAAGCGCGGCGCTGACGACGTCGACGAGCGTCTTGTCGACGAACTCGCGGTACGAGGCGACCAGATCCTCGTCGCGGTCGTAGTCCGGTTCGAGGCCCTCGGCGTGGGCGTCGTAGTCCGGACCGTAGTGCGTGTGGCTCGGGACGACGAACAGCGACTCCGGCTCAAGGTCCCACCGTTCCGCGCACTCTCGTTCGAGGAGTTCGCGCTGGGACTCTAACAGGAACAGGAGTTCGAACGACAAGACGACCAGCCGCCGTCCCGCGCGATCCTCGAGCGCGATCGCGCGCGCCCGGATGTCGTTCTCGACGCTGTCCATCGGTCCCTCGCGGGCGCCGAATCCGATGAGGTGGTGCGGATCGTCGGGATCGGGCGTGAGCGGCGCCGTTGCCGTGCCGACCCGCCACTCCGGTCGGTCGACTGGCCGCTGACTCGCTTCGTGGTTTGGCATTCTCGTAGGAGCGTCGTCGAGCGCCCGTATTAAATGTACGCTCCATCGGACGGCATCGCTCCGCTCTCGTCGGGCGGCATCAACTTTCCGGACCCAAACAACAGAGAGGGATAAGACTTCGTGCAACGGTGACTTGACCGGGTGCCGAGACAGAAATATAGACGAGATAACGATGCTATCACGAAATGGTCGTCATCGTACTGGGTCAGCAACTCCGATCGGCGTCGCACCTGATCTTCAGCGGCGGAAATTCCAACCCGATCGTCTCGATCCCGGAGTGCGAAGCGATGCGGGAGTATGCCACAGACCGCGGCGTTGATCCGACGCGGATCCGCCTCGAAGCCCGTGCGGAGGACACAATCGGCAATGGGTACTTCACGCGCCGCCTGGTCGACGAGATGCGCCAGGATGTGGATACGATCTTCGTCGTGAGTTCGTGTTATCACATGACGTCCGCGGAGTACGTGTTCCGCCAGTGCTTCGGCGATACGTGCGTGATCGACGGGAGCCGCTGCCATGACGTCCCGAACCCCGGCAGTCTTACCTCGCACGACTACGAAAAGCTCGTTCAGTTGCGGGGTTCTTCGCACCGATCACTCCAGGGGACATGACGTCAATTCGACAGAGACTTGCCGCGGAACACGACTACTATTCGGAGCTTGAGGCGCCCACTACGTCGCTGTAGCCGTCCATCAATTTCCTGAACACAGTCGATGTCGAACTACGGAAAGTCATCGTTGATAGTCGACCTCGGCCCGGAGTCTTCGCTGGTTCGCTCGGGGGCGGCAGCCCACGAGTTCGAGAGGCGAACGCCTCTGCTGCGCAGTCGATCACTTCGCACGCTTCCTCGCGGCCGAGGGGCCGCCAATGCGGGTCTTGGTGCCGGTCGCATTGACCAGAGACGGTACGTACAAATCGCCGCGTCTCGTCACACCGTCATCGCGATGTTACGTGGTTCTTGAGTACACCGACCCCTTCGAACTCGACTTCGACGGTGTCGCCCTCAGCCAACTCGTCGGGACCGAACGGCGTTCCGGTCGCAATGACGTCGCCTGGCTCGAGCGTGATCAGTTCCGACACGTCCGCGACGAGTTCCTCGACGGAGAAAATCATGTGCTCCCGAGTCGTTTCCTGTTTGACTTCGCCGTTGTGACGGAGGGTGAGTGTCGCGTCATCCGGTACTTCGTCGGGCGTGGCGACGACTGGTCCCATCGGGAGCGAGCTGTCGAAGGCCTTGCCGCGGACCCAGTTGCGCTCCTTTTCCTGATCGTCACGGTTTGAGATGTCGTTGACGCAAGTATAGCCTGCGACGACATCGATAGCGTCTTCTTCGGGAACTGCTCGGCACTGCTCGCCGATGACGATACCGAACTCGGCTTCGAACTCGACGCTGTCTCTCCCTGGCGGTAATTCGATAGCGTTGCCGTGAGCGACGATGCAGTTGGGCGTCTTCAGGAATAGCTCGGGCCGATCGGGTCGATCCTCGAAGCCGGACTCCTTCCGGTGGTCCATGTATCCACCGGCCTGACAGACGATCTTCGTCGGTTCTGTCGGCGGGAGGATATCCACTTCGTCGAGATCGTACGTCTTCCCGTCCGCGTGGATGACGTCGCCGGTCCACTCGCCGTGTCTTGCGTATCCCGTCGGATCCGTAAATCTAACAGTTCGCATTGCCATCTGGGTATCCTCGTGGAGATACTAACATTCTTTCGGTCACGAGACCCTGCACAGTCGTCGAGTAATCATACCCACTGAATCCAAATCGACGTCCGGATCCAGTACTTTTATGACACTACCGACATTCACATCTATCGAAGTGAGACCGTCTCCGTTTTTGCGTTTCTTGAAACCCGTCATTGCTCAAAGGTCTCTGCTCACCGATCGCGCACGCGTCTCCGGCGGTGCTTCCGACGGACGTCCGCGCTGAACCCCGTACAGTCGAGTGATACTCTGTACATATCGGCCATTCAAACTCTGTCAAAATTCACCTCGACGTAGACCGGCGCATCGGTTCGACCGTCGAGGCGGAAATCAGTTCGGCCGTGGCCGGGGAATTCGACGCGAAGGACGAAGCGATTCGGGCAGTCGACGATTCGCCCGGTAACGAGTTTGTTGTCGAACACGAACAGAATTCTATACTGATGTTGACAACACTATTCGTTTCGGCCGATACGAATGCATTCACGCGTCGTGCGGGACGCTGATGATTGACTGTGACCCGAATCGTACAGTCGCTACTATTGAACGAATCGATGTTCGTGATCGCCGTGGACCGCCACGAGGAATGCTGCTGCCTGGTATCTCTTCTGGCGTAGAAACCCTCACTACGAATATATTACTGTTCGTCGACAGGAATACGAACTTGAACTACGAGAGTTGAAGTCCATGAGCGAGACGACCGAATTTTCCGTCATCTTCAGTCGAGAATAACAGCTGTAATAGCTAGAACATTCTCAATAGATAAAATAGGTGCAATAGGTGCAATATTTATAATAGGGACTCGGGCACAGCAGGAACAAATTCGAGATCGCTGAGGAGCGACGAATTGCGTCGCTTCTGAATTATCGATCGATAGTCCCGGTGCTCGGCGAGAAAACGTTCAGGGTTCGCGTCGCGCTTCGAGCACCAGTTCCGCTACCCGCTCCGGCTCTGCGTTCGCGAGTCGAAGGACCGCGTCGTGAATCTCTCGCGTTTCCTCGTCGACGACGTCCGCCTCGGCGAGCGTGGGCGCGATCGTCGTCCGAAGGTTCTTTTCGAATTCCGTCCACGTCTCGTCGCGGGCGTAGAGCGGTTTCTGGCGGACCTCGCCGTACTCGAACGCCGGTCCCGACTCGGCGGCGTTTACTTCGTCACTCGTCTGCTCCTCTTCGATCGGCCGCTCCCTCGACTCTCGAATGGCCGTCGCAGTCGGTGACGTATCAGCATCGTCCGCCGGTGAGGTATCTGCGTCGCCGTCCGTCGACATCTCTTCGGCGGTGTCGTCCGACTCCATCTCGGCGGCGTCCGATTCGGTTTCGGCGGTTTCGAGGTCGTCGAACGGATTCGTCATCGATCGATCCCTCCGTTCGCGACGATCCCCGCGAGTTCCTCGTAGCACGCGATCTGGTCATTCTCGGGATCGTAGTCCTGCAACGGCTGGTTGTGCTGGAGGGATCGAGAGAGGGCCGATCGGTGGCGAATGCCGGGTTTCGGCGCGGGAATCTCGCCGGCGTCGATCTGCTCGAACTCGTCGGCGGTGATGCGGGCAAACTCCGGCACCGCTTCCTGTAGCGGTTGCCCGGGGTTCACCTCGTAACTCGCGGTGTTCAGGTTCTCGAGGAGTTCGCGATCCTCGGTCTGCTGGTCGATTCGATCGCCGAGTTTGTTCGGGACGACCGCGAGCACGTCGACGTCGATGTACTCGCGCGCGGGTTCGATGAGTCGCTCCATCGTCCGCTTGTAGCCGCCGATCGCGCTCGAGCCGGGTTCGATCGGAATCACGACGTTTCCCGTCGCGACGAGGGCGTTGTTGTTCAGCATCCCGGGATACGCCGGGCAGTCGAACACGACGTAGTCGTATCGCTCGCCCAGTAACGGATCTACGATCTTCGATTTGACTCGCGCCGATCCCTGCATCGCCCCCGCGAGGTCTTTTTCGACGTCTTCGAGCGTGTTCGACGAGGGTAACAGATCGAAGCTATGCTCGGTCGATCGGATGATATCGGCCGGCGTCGCGGCGCCGTCGAGTATCACGTCGCCGAGGTTCACGTCGCTCTGATAGGCGTCTCGGTATCCGAGGCCGTTCGTCGCGTGACCGTTCGGGTCCAAGTCCGCGAACAGCGTCCTCCCTCGCTCGGCGAGCTGCCGCGCGAGGTTCATCGAGGTCGTTGATTTGCCGACACCACCTTTCAGGATGACCACGCTGACGGCGCGTGGATCGGTCGTTGTCTCGCCCATTATTGTCTTGTACCCGGTTTCAACAGAGCGATAGGTATCTATTGTACCGAAATCGCCTGTTTCAGTGGATAGTGAATGTATTCAATTCCTGCGTAATAATTCTACCTACTGTAGATTCAATAGGTGCAGTAGCTGCAATAGGTGACCTAGACCAGATAGAAGAGGTACCTATTGTGGCGATAGGCGGGAGAGCCTAACGAAGAAGGTGCGTCTAGCGCTTCCTTCCGATCCCCGTGCGCCGCAGGTCAAATACTGTAGCAGGTACAATAGGTAGTTGTGGTAAGATAGGTGAGCCACCTACTCCAGACACCTATTGTATCACTAGCTCCGATTTCAGCCGTTAATACACCCCTTCGTTTCGAAGGAAAGCTCCCTGGTAAAGGTGAAGTATATACGATAAGTGCAATAGCTATAATAGGTGAAGTAGGGAAGGTGCCTATTGTAGGGAAGGTAGTTAAAACACCGCCTCAACCTGGCTTCCCTGTTCGGTTGTCGATCGAGCAAGTTCAACCGATCTCTGCGGCCATCGGTTTGCTACGTTTCCTGGTTGCGACGCAGCAACCTCAAGTAGTACCTACTGGACATACCTCACGTGGCCCACCTTCCAAACATACTGTGCGAACCGCACCTATTACATCTATTACACCTATTGGACCTGTCACACTGAACTCGCCCCTTGAACCGACTTCCCCTATCCGAGCGAATATACCGTCAACCAGCCCAATAGATCGGTCTTCACCGATACGGGGATGCAGTCGATACTCGAAAACTCCCGACGATCCCGAGTCGATCGTGCTCGCAGTCGACAGGTGGAGTAGGTACCTACTGAAACTATTCCTCCCACGGATCTCAGTTCTCACACGGGAGAACCAGCCAGATCCTCGCCAAGTGTAAGGAGGCCCGTCATCGGCAGGGAGAACTGATGCGCGCGATCGGGGGAATCTACGAGGCGCTGCGACTAGACGTGATCGCCACATCTGGAATTTGGTCAGTTGATCGTAAATCGGTTGGAGACCCGAATGACGTAGTCGCCCGGAAGTGAGAGCCGAATCGCCTGGCCCGCTCTCGATTCGCGCGTTCGGCCGGTGGAGTGCGACGTGTGAACTATGCCTATCGATACGATCTCGACGTTCCCAGTGAGTGAAGAAACAAATAGGTGTTTATTTTCCCTGTTTTTCCATAGCCGTCAAATATGGTGTTTTCAGAGAGTAGTCCACGTGTAGATATATCTAGTATAGATCGGAGCCGTCCAAGGCTGAATACCAGTGTACCACCGATCGGCACTCAATCACATCGTGCTACTGACACGGATAATTCGACGATAAGAGCCACCTATACTCGCCTTTGTCCGATCTAAATTCGTCACAGAATCGCGTTACGATCGTCACGGTTTTGATTTCGACGTGAGCGATAGAGAGAGATCTGCACCAAATATGTCCTTAGAGGATTCAGTAATAGAATATTAGTATTTGGAGCTTTTTAATAGCACGTGAGAGAATAAACTACTTAGTAGTTTCAGGGGGTCGGCTTCAGCAGAGCTGGATAGTGGAAGACCACTTGTAAAAGGGAAGACTTGTCCGTGTTTCCTGAGGAGACCGTGGTCGTGTGGGACGGTCGGCAACGCCCTGACGGGCGTTTACCTCGGGAGAAGCAGGCGATTTGCGCGGATTGCTTCCACCACTAGCGAGTCTGCGATCAGATGAACGGCGGAGAGTAGCTTACTTGGTTCATACGCGGCGAGCGCAGCAGCCACTCGACGAGCAGACGGCCGCCGAGGGCAAACAAGACCGCGCTATCCTTTCTGCCCGCTACTGGAACCGTTCGGTCAACGCCGGCCGACGCCGGAGAGGTCACCGACGAGCGCGCAGTCGGCGACGTCCATCGCGGGGCCGTCAGCTCGGTGCCGATCGCACGATCGTCTTCGACCCCGTTATGTCGGCAACGCGCTGGGCGGCGCCGGAGATGCCGATCCCGAACTCAAGCCTTCGAAGGCAACTTAGCGGGTTGATCTGAACAGACATCACCTATTGATTCCACAGATGACTTACTGCCATTTTCACTTCGCACACGGGGCCCGGACGCGAACGGGATCCAGTGGCATCCCGTCAAAACCAATCGATGCGAGCGGAAAGCCGAGTTACAGCCGACAGATGGAAACGGCCGGATCGCGCGAGTTATAGCGATTCGACTCGGTTCGACGCTTGTGACCGTCTTCGCATACTGCCGGAATCGGCTGACAGTGACAGAGATGGACAAACGTTTTGACCGTTCCATCACAGAGGACCAGTATGACGGACGACCGACCGAATATCGTCTTCATCAATACTGACCAGCAGCGATACGACACGGTCCGAGCGCTCGGTGCAGAGCATATGGACACGCCGAACCTGGACCGACTCGTCGAGAATGGGGTGTCGTTTACTGACTGCCACATTACGGCGCCGTCGTGTGCACCCTCTCGGGCGAGCCTGTTCACCGGCTACTACCCCCACACGACCGGGATCTACCGGAACGGCGATCGATGGACCCACTCGTGGGTGGAGGACCTCTCGGACAGCGGGTACTACACGGTAAATATCGGGAAAATGCATACGGCTCCCTACGAGACGTCGATGGGATTCGACGAGCGCTACCCCGTTGAGAACAAAGACCGGTACCTCGGGGACGTTCCCGCGGGCGAACCGCCGCTACCTGGCGAGAAGTACTTCCTCGACGAGTGGGATCGAGCGCTGGGGGCGCGGGGCCTCCTGAAACAGCAGCGGGAGTTCTACCGCCAGTGGGACGACTACGAGGAGCGGCTGGGCGCCTTTGAATGGGAGCTCCCGGAGGATACTCACCCGGATGTGTTCGTCGGGGACTTCGTAACGCGGTGGCTCGACCACATGCCAAAGCTCGACCAGCCGCTGTTCATGGAGGTGGGATTCCCCGGCCCGCACCCGCCGTACGATCCGACGCCGGAGTACGCGGAGGAGTACCTCGACCGCGACCTCCCGTCGCCCAAACTCGACGGTGACGACCTCGACGGTCAGCCGGCCCCGATGAAGGCCCTCCGCGAGCACCACCGGGAAATCGACCACGACTCGGTCGTGCACGACGTTGATGCGACAGCGGAGCAACTCCGCCGACAGCGGGCCTACTACTACGCCAACGTGGCGATGATCGACGAACAGGTTGGAAAAATCATGAACGCGCTCGAAGCTAACGGGTACGAGGACACGGTCGTCGTGTTTACGTCGGACCACGGAGAGATGCTGACCGACCACGGCCACATCCAAAAGTGGACGATGTACGACGAGGTCACCCGCGTTCCAACGATGGTGTGGTCGCCAGGGCGCTTCGAGCCCGACACGATCGACGATCTCGTCTCGCTGTTCGATCTCGGACCGACCGTGCTCGATATCGCCGACGCGCCGATTGACGAATCGATGGAGGCCAGATCCCTGCTCGGCGCGCTTGAAAGCGATTCCGAGTGGACGGGACGCGATGTCGTGTTTGCCGAACACGCCAGAAGCGGCATCCTGGAGGAGACGGAGTTCATGACGATGGTCCGGACCGACGACTGGAAACTCGTCCACTTCGTTGACCACGACGAGGGACAGTTGTTCGATCTGAACGCCGACCCCGAGGAGACCGAGAATCTGTGGGGCGACCCGGACGCCCGGGGCGCCAAACGTGCTTTGCTCGACACCCTGCTGGAGTGGCGCATTCGGAGCGACGTCAACACGGCCGACTGGGCGGAGAACTTCCGGTAGGCCCTTCCCCCGGAACCCACGGCCAGCGTTATCGGCCCTCAGATAGATCGACCGATGTTCCCCACCGAACGTCGCTGTCATCGCAGTGGTCGGTTCGACGAACTTCATCGTAAGAATTTACTCGGTGCTCGGGATACGTCGTGACGTGACGGACGACGATCCTGCGTGCTGTGCCGCGTCACGGGACCGACAGCATCCGTCGAGAGACGGGACCGCCGATAACCGATCGACAGACGTGCCGTCAGCAACCGAACCGGTTGCTGAGGACGACGACAGGACGAAGGCAATGGTCCGCCTCGATGGCGGGTCGTTCACCATGGGGACGGACTCCGACGCCGGTTTTCCCCAGGACGGGGAGGGTCCAACGCGCGAGGTTACTGTCGAGCCGTTCTACGTCGACAAGTTTGCGGTCACCAACGCACAGTTCCTCGAGTTCGTCCGCGAGACCGGCTACACGACCGACGCGGAGCGGTTCGGCTGGTCGTTCGTCTTCGAGAATTTCGTGAAGGATGCGGACCGCGACCGGATCGTACAGAACGCGAGCGCGGCCCCCTGGTGGGCCGCCGTCGAAGGCGCCGACTGGCTCCATCCCAACGGGCCCGGCGAGAGCCTCCTCGATGACCGCTCACTCTTGAAACACCCCGTGACCCACGTTTCCTGGCGCGACGCCGCTGCGTACGCCGACTGGGCAGGCAAGCGTCTCCCGACTGAGGCCGAGTGGGAGTACGCCGCCCGCGGTCGCCTCCACCAGCGGAAGTTCCCATGGGGAGACGAGTTGCGACCCGACGGCGAACACCGGTGCAATATCTGGCAGGGGGACTTTCCAGAGCACAACACCGGCGACGACGGCTACGTCCAGACCGCACCCGTCAACGAGTACGAGCCCAACGGCCACGGGCTATACAACGTCTCCGGCAACGTCTGGGAGTGGTGTGCCGACTGGTTTGACGCCGACTACCACACCACCGACGCCTACTCGTACGACAACCCTACCGGGCCGGAAACTGGCAGGGAACGGGTAATGCGCGGAGGATCATACCTCTGTCACCGCTCGTGGTGCAACCGCTACCGCGTCGCCGCCCGCTCCAAGAACACCCCCGACAGCTCCACCGGCAACATCGGCTTCCGCTGTGTCGTCGCCGCCACTTGAGACAGTCGACGCGGCTCTCGTCCGGCGCAGATTACCCGTTTTTGCTCGCGTTTTCCGGGCGATTACTGTACCAGCGCCACCCGAAAGGAAACCGAGCGGCAGCGAGGATTGCCGATCGAGATCGCCTTCCAGGATCGCTCCTCGGCTGAGAGACGCGGTTTGTCCGATGATAATCTCGACGCCGAGCGGTGACGGCGGGTGGGAAAGGGAGATCATCCGCGTTCGGACAGATAGATGGGGCGGGCGTGCCTAGCGACGCTGTCAGACCCCGTTCCGTTCGAGGTAGCCAGCCTCGGCGAGCGCGTCGGCCAGCGACCCACGGGCGATCCGCGACGCACCGTCGATCGGTCGCAGCGTCCCCCACTCGGGGACCGGCTCTCCGCAGTCAGGACATTTCCTGACGACCCTATCGCGTTTCGGCTGGACGTCCCAGTCGGTGATATCCGCATCGAGACCGCTCCAACTGCAGCGACACTGAAGCTGTACGTTCGGGTGATCTAAACTCCTCGCGACGCTCGGTTCCGACATACATCTCCCTCGGCCTCCGACCAACATAAAAGTAATTACGTCAGGCGGGCGAAATCCTCTTGCGCGTACTTCGACTCTGGGTAGCGCTTCGAAGACGCTATCGAAGCGGCGTGTCGGCGATGCGGGTTCGGGGTATTCCGCGGGATAGCGGCGACGCCAACCCGCGACGGTAACACGGCGGCGGGAGGTCGACGGTCGGCGCCCGCCAGGCTCCTCAGGACGGCGACGGACGGCTGCGGGTAGCTGCTCGCGACCGTCCATCGCGTCGCCCTCGCGTTCAGTCGGCACTCGACGCGGCGTCGCCTCGCACGGACTTCGCCGTCGAGAGAACGAGTCCCGCGACGTCCTCGCTAAGCCGCTTGTCGACGATGTCGTCAGGCCCGGAGGCGGCGACGGCACCGATCGGGCGCTCGTCCTCGTCGAGCACGGGCGCGGCGACGGACCGCCACTCGTTGCCCGCCCCTCGATCGAATACGATCCGTCGGTCTCTCACGTGCCGGAATTCGCTCTCGAGGTCCGCGCGCCGATCGTCGTCGAATCCGGAGAGGGCGGCGTCGCGCCGGTCGTCGGGGAGGTGCGCGAGGATGGTTCGGCCTGCCGCCGTCGTCGGGAGGAAGAACCGGTCACCCTGTCGGAATCGGGGCGTGCCGGACGCCGATGACGCGTATAGAACGACGCCGTCGTCGCCGTCGGGAACGGCGAGAAACGCCGTCATCCGCGCGTTCTGGGCGAGCGTATCGATACCGGTTCGCACGTCGCCGAACGCGACGAGCTGTTGTTGCATCGTGTAGGCTCCGAGCGAGAGGAACCGGATCCCCAGACGGTACTCGGTGCCGTCCTTGGCGACGTAGCCGAGCATCAAGAGCGTCTGCAAGTGCTTGTGCACCGCGCTTTTCGACAGGTCGAGTGCCCTGGCGAGTTCGGTCACGCCGGCACCGTCCCGCTCGCGCAACACGTCGACGATGTCGAATGCTGTCTTCGTCGACTGCACCCACGCCGACTCGCCCTGCTGAATACTATCGTTGCTCACGGCGGGGCTTTCGAGCGGAGACATATAGAATTATATGCTCCGGTCGACCGCGGAGGAAAACAGGCGAGCGTAGCTACAGTTTCGACCGGAAGGAGATCGTTCACTGTTGGAGAACAGTGTGCGAAAGACAATGTCGTTCACTGAGAGGAAACATTCGGAGTTCCCGTGGAGTGACCGAGGTTTGTTGGCGCCTGATAACCATTTCAAGGCTGCATATGTTTACAACCGTATTTTTGTAACGGAGGGGGTGTGTTTACAACCGTATTTTTGTAATAAAGTTCGACTCGCACGCCGCGTGTTCACCATTAGATAACAACCGTCGTGTCAGAGCAGCGTTACTCACCGACGAACAGGTGTGCAGGGACGCGTAGAAAATATTCGTTTCCCAAGGTGAAACGCGGAGGACTACTCGCGAAACGCGCCCCGGCCACAACCGCTTTTTATCTCGGGGCACTCCTCCGAAGCATGGACGTCGATCTCGACAGTCGGACGGCACTAGTCACCGGCGCGGGGAGAGGAAACGGGAAGGCGACGGCGAAACTACTCGCCTCGAACGGTGCGAACGTCGTCGCGAACGACCTCGACCAGGCGCCGGCCGAAGCGGTCGTAGCGGACATCCGCGAGGAGGACGGCGACGCCATCGCGGTGGCGGCGGACGTCTCTGACCGCGCGGAGGTCGAGGCGATGTTCGACGTCGCCGAAGAGACGTTCGGGACGGTCGACGTGCTCGTGAACAACGCCGGATTCGGGAAGGGCGATCGGTTCGTCAACGAACCGTCCAACGACCTCTGGCGCGAGACGCTGGAGACGCACCTGTTCGGAACGATCAACTGCACCCGGCGCGCAGTCACCAGAATGCGCGAGCGGGGGTACGGGAAGATCGTCAACGTGACCTCGATTCACACGAAAAACGGCGTCGGAATGTCACCCCAGTACGACGTCGCGAAATTCTCCATCCTCGGGCTCACCAAGTCGCTGGCCCTGGAGCTCGGCCGCGAGGGGATCCGCGTCAACGCCGTCGCACCCGGATGGGTTGACACCCGCCTCACCGACGGATTCGACGACCGGACCCGCGAGAAGATCGTCGATCTGAACCCCCTCGGCCGATTCGCCGAACCCGAGGAGGTCGCCCAGACGATCGCCTTCCTCTGTTCGCCGGCCAGCGACTACGTCAACGGCCACGAACTGCGCGTCGACGGCGGCCAGGTGCCCATCGACAACTGGACGTTCCGGTACGAGGGGTAGCGGGGAGGAAAGAAACGAACCGGGTCGTTACGGACGGTAGTCGGGGAGCGTGTCGTCCTGCATGACGGACGTGCGCCCGCCGTCGACGAGCAACTGGGCGCCGGTGACGAACGCCGCGTCGTCGCTCGCGAGGAACGCGGCGACGCCGGCGACGTCCTCGGGCGTCCCGAGGCGACCGAGCGGGTGGATCGACTCGACGTGCTCGCGCTCGTCCTCGGGCAGCTCCTCGGCGGTGCGTTCGATCAGGATCCAGCCGGGGTTGATCGTGTTCGCGCGGATCTCCGGTCCGAGATCGACCGCCATTGCGCGAGTCATCCCGTTGATCCCCGCCTTGATCGCGTTGTAGGGGAACAGTCCGGGCATCGTCAGGAACGCGTGGTTCGAGGAGACGTTGATGATCGACCCCTCGTCCATGTGCTCGGCGGCGTGCTTCGCACAGAGCCAGTACGATCGGAAGTCCGTCTCGACGACGAACTCCCAGTCCTCGATTGTCGCCTCGGTCACGCTCGTCTCCGTCTGGACGCCGGCGTTGTTGACCAGCACGTCGAGACCGCCGAACGCTTCGACGGTCGCCTCGACGAGCGCGGCGATGTCGTCCGGCTCGCGCATGTCGGCGCGAACGAAGACGGCGTCGCCGCCGTTCTCGCGGATCGACTCGGCGACGGCCTCGCCGTCGTCAGTTGACCGACCGGTCACGACGACGGAAGCGCCCTCCGCAGCAAACCGCCTCGCAATTCCCTCGCCGATGCCTCGGGTTGAGCCAGTCACGATTGCGACATCGCCATCGAGCCGTCCTGAACAGGGTATTTGGGCCATCACCACTCCGCGATGCTGCCGTCGTCGTGTTTCCAGATCGGGTTGTGCCAGTTCACGTCTCGCTTGGCCTGCTCGCGCACGAACTCCTCGTCGATCTCGATGCCCAAGCCGGGGGCCTCAGGCAGTTCGACGTAGCCGTCGTCGTAGGTGAACACCCCGGGGTCTTCGAGGTAGTCGAGCACGTCATTGGTCCGGTTGTAGTGGATGTCCAGGCTTTGTTCCTGGATCAGCGTGTTCGGCGTGCAGGCGTCGACCTGAATGCACGCCGACAGCGCGATGGGACCGAGCGGGCAGTGGGGAGCCAGCGCCACGTCGTAGGATTCGGCCATCGCGGCGATCTTCTTGACCTCGGAGATGCCGCCTGCGTGAGACAGGTCCGGTTGAATCAGGTCCACCGTACCCTGCTCGAAGATCTCCTTGAAGTCCCACCGCGAGTACATCCGCTCGCCGGTCGCGATGGGGATCGTCGTCGACTGAGAGATCCCCGGCAGCGCGTCGTTGTGCTCCGAGAGAACCGGCTCCTCGATGAACATCGGGTCATACGGTTCGAGCGCCTTCGCGAGGCGCTTGGCCATCGACTTCGACGCTCGACCGTGGAAGTCGACGCCGATGTCGACGTCAGGGCCGACGGTGTCCCGCACCTCTGCGATGCGATCGCAGGCCTCCTGTACGGCCGCGGGCGTGTCGATGCTGCGGAGTTCCGACGTGACGTTCATCTTCAGCGCGGTGAACCCCTGGGCGACCTTCTCTCGGGCGGCATCGCCAACGTCGGACGGTCGATCACCGCCGATCCACTGGTAAACGCGGATTCGGTCGCACGTTCGGCCGCCGAGTAGGTCGTAGACCGGCACGTCGAAGCGCTTGCCCTTGATGTCCCACAACGCCTGGTCGATCCCGGCGATCGCGCTCATCAAGATCGGTCCGCCGCGATAGAACCCGCCGCGGTACATCCGCTGCCAGTGGTGTTCGATCCGGAGAGGATCCTTGCCCAGCAGATAGTTGTCCATCAGTTCCTCGACGGCGCTCTGGACGGTTTTCGCGCGCCCCTCGACGATGGGTTCGCCCCAGCCGACCGTTCCGTCGCTCGTCGAGACCTTCAACATCAGCCACCGAGGAGGAACCTCAAACAGCTCGTAGTCAGTGATCTTCATGACGTGAGTCCGCATGAGACGATACCCTTCTAGTAGTTAAATCCTATTGCTACGGTCGCCACGATCGGAAATTCTTGCCGGCATCGAGCGATCGCTGAGTGTCCGTCACTGATCGCATGAAGCGACGCTGACAGCCCCGTCTGCGTCAACCGATACCGTTCGACGGGCGTAAGTGAACGTGACTGACGCCGTCATGGACGGGTCGATCACCGCATCGAGGGCATCCGGCTCGACAGCGCCGTAGAGTGGCGGTGGCGACGCGGCCTCGGTCTCCTCGAGTTCCGCGACTCGCCGGGCGACCCTCGTCGACACTGAGACGTTGGTCGGAACGCTCTTCGTCATCGGTTATCGAATACGGATTCCACAGAGCGTCTGAAATAGCTTTCCGAACGTGGGCCGCCCTATCGCTTGTCCGTAGGCGCCGTCGGGAACTGGGCGAGGCTCCGCTCGATCTGCTTGATCTGCTCGTCCGACCGGTTCAGGTCCTGGTAGAGGTCGACGAGGTCGTCTGGATCGACGTAGAGGTACGGCCCGTACGAGGCCATCTTCGCAAGGGGATCTCTCCCCCGCGCCTCGACGGGCCGTTGTTCGGTCCACCCGTCGGACGTGTTCTCGACGAGCCAGCGGTCGAGCGCGCTCCGGAGTTCCGCGGCGACGTCGGGGCGTTCGCCGATCACGTTCTCGGTCTGGTGGGGATCCTCGCTCAGATCGTGGAGCAGTTCCAGCCCGTCGTTCGGGAGATCAGGGTCGTTGAATAACCCGGGATGGTGGAACACGCCGGGGTGGAGCAGCCGCACGTACAGCCAGTCGTCGCGGTACACGGCGCGGCCGAACGTGTAGATGCCGTGGCCGGAGACGACGAAGTCGCGGCCCTCGAACGCCTCGCCGCGGAGCGCGGGCGTGAACGCCTCGGCGTCCCATTTGGCGGGCTGGGGCACGTCCAGCAGTTCGCAGATCGTCGGCATCAGGTCGAACTGGTAGACGTGCTCGTCGACGGTCGATCCGGCGGCGTCATCCGTGACGCCGGGCCAGGAGACGATCAGCGGGACGCGCTGGCAGGCCGGGTGGGGAAGCGAGTGCTCCGCGTAGATGCCGTGCTCGCCCAACGCCTCGCCGTGATCGCCGGTGACGATCACCGCCGTCTCCTCCCGGATCCTCGCGTCTTCGAGCTCCGCGAGCAGTCGCTTAACCTCGTGGTCGACCTTGCGGATCGCGGCGTCGTACCCGTCCACGATCTGTACGGCGTCCTCGCGCCCCTTGATACGCTCGGGCATCGGGGACTCGCCGTACTTCTCCTCGTACCAGTCCGCGCCGTACTCTTCCGGATTGGGCCAGAGGTCCGCCGTGCGCGTGCCCGTCATCCCGCGTTGGTTCTCGATCGCCTCGTCGTCCGGCCACGGCGCCGGGTCACCCGACTCGCGAACCTCGTCTTTGTACTCGTCGACGCCGACATACGGGTGATGGACGTCCCAGTAGTTGACGTGGAGCAGCCAGTCGTCCTCCCGGGCGTGGGCGTCGAGCCAGGTGATTGCAGCGTCGGTGACGTCCGCGCCGTCCTCGACTGCCAGCAGGCCGGTCTCGGCGGTCGGCTGGATCGATTCCTGGAACGCGCCGCTGAAGTGGTAGGCCATATGTCGCTCGGCGAAGCTGCTCACCGACGTCGTTCGGACCCCCTCGTGGGCGAGCTGGTAGAAACTCATCGCTCGATCGGGGTCGACATCGTGGCCGCTACCGGGATTGTCGTACCATTGCCCCTCGCCGAAGTGCGTGACGACGCCGGTCTTGACGCCGAACCGGCACGTCGCGAGCGCGGTCCGACTCGGGAGGCACGGCGAGTCCGAGACGAAGCAGCGGTCGAACCGCACCCCCTCATCGGCGATCCCGTCGATCGTCGGCGATGTAGCGCGGTCGTAGCCGTACGCGCTCAGGTGATCCGGGCGGAGCGAGTCAATATCGATGAGCAGGATTCGCATGTGGCAGTCGAAATCACGATCGATAATAAAAGAAGCGGAAGGAAGCGCACCGGCGTGGATCGAGTCCCGCCAGTTCTACGTGGTCCAGCCGTCAGTTCGAAGGGATCGTCAGCTTCGTCAGCGCGTACGACGGGAGCTCGAGTTCGACCGTTCCGTTCTCGACGGACGTGGACGAGGGCTCGGGGACGATGCGCTTGGGATCGTCGCGGGTGTTCTCGTCGTACATCGTCTCTCCACTGAGCGTCTCGACGGCCGCCTCGCCGGCCGCGTCGAACGCGTCGACCTCCAGCGTCACCGAGATCGGCTCGTCGGCGCTGCGGCGGTTGGCCAGCACGACGACGAGCTCGCCGTCCTCGTGGACCGACGCGAACGCGTCGACGGCGGGGACGCCATCGAACGGGGCGATCTCGCGGAACGCGTTCTCCGTCGAGATGGTGTCGCACTCGAGTTCGACGCGGGCGGGCTCGCCGCCGGCCAGGCCGGCGGTCATCGACCGGCCGTAGTGACACGGGTTCGCCCAGACGCGCTCGCCATCCTTCCAGAGACCGCCGCCGTGGTTAACGGTCGCGGAGTGGGTCAGCAGTTCGACGAACTCGCCCATCCGGAGGAACTCGTGGCGGATCGTCGCATCGTACACCGCCTCGCTGATCGTCGCCGGCGTCGGCATCGTCTCCGGGGAAAGCGTACCGTCGTCGCTCTTGCCCTCACTCTCGCCGGCTTCCGAGCGGCCCAGTTCCTCGGCCTCGCCGGCGTCCTCGTCCTCCTGGAAGTGCGCGAACAGCTGGAGTTCGGTGACGTCCAGCTTGGGGTCCTCGATACCAGCCGCTTCCATCCGATCGCGGAGATCACGGAGCTGCTCACCCAGCTGGCCGGAGTAGCCCATGAACGCGTGGTACAGCTCGTCGGGATCCGTCGTGGAGTCGACGGTGCCGCCGGCGAGCAGATGCTCGGAGATCGCCCGGACGTCCTCGCCGCACTCCTCCAGGAGGACGTCGTTCCAGTCGGTGTCGGCGTTGGTCTCCTGGCCCGTCGCGGTCACCTCGATCGAGGGGTCGGCCTCGAGCATGGCCTCGCGGAAGCGCTCGTAGCGGTCGGCGTTGCCCGCGGGCGTCGTCCAGCGAACCTGCCACGGCCCGTAGAGTTCATTGCCGATCTCCCAATAGGTGATGTCATACGGTTCGGGATGGCCGTGCTCGGCGCGCAGGGCGCCCATCTCGGTTTTCTCGGGGTCGCCGTTGCAGTACTCGACCCACTTCGCGGCCTCCTCGGGCGTCCCGTCGCCCGCGTTCACGCAGATCGACGGCTCACAGCCGACGGCCGCGCAAAACTGGATGAACTCGTCGGTGCCGAATAGATTGTACTCCAGACCGTGCCACGCCGGGTTGATGCGGGTCGGACGCTCGTCGACGGGGCCGACGCCGTCGGTCCAGTCGTAGCCAGAGACGAAGTTACCGCCGGGCCAGCGCAGCAGCGGTAAATCCGACTCACGGAGCATCTCGACGATGTCGGGATCGGCATAGTTGACGTGATCGCCGGGGTATAGCAGGACGCGCTCGACGACGAGGTTGGCGGGATCGGCCGTTGTCAGCGCGACTTCGAAGATTCCGTCCTCGTCGATTTCCTCGTCAGAGAGGTCGATGCGGCCCTCGACTATCTGCCAGTCCTCGTCGACATCGATCGACGCCGCGGAGAGCGGGTCGCCGCCAGTAGGGGCGATCGAGAGCGAGGCGGTCGTCGGATCGGCGGCCCGCACCTTGCAGCGGAATTCGAACTCGCGTACGCGGTGGGCGGGGAGGTGCGTGCGCTGGTAGACGCCCTCACCGGCGCGTCCGATCTCGATTCGCTGGGCGCGGTTTCCCGAGGGGCCGGTGTCCGGGCTGAACCGCAACGCGTCGGCGTCGGTGGGCAGCCAGCCGAACGCGAGGCCATCGTGGTACGCTTCGAGGAGCGCGTCCGGATCTGTCGACTCGGGGTACGCGAGCGAGCGGACGTGTTCTCGGACGTACCGTTCGATCTTGTCGTGATTGTTTTCGCTGACGAACCCGCCGCTGGGGCGGCGTTCACCGGCGCGGAAGTTCCACTCGCCGAAGACCGGGTTGAAGAGGATCTGGGCCTCCATCCCGTGGTAGATGTTGAGGCCGAGGTGTTCGCAGAACTTCCCCCAGATGTATGGATTTACCTCGTTCTGTTCGCGCGCGTCGGTGTCGATCCGTACTGTCGCCACATCAGAGTCGGTCGACTCGGAGTGGGCGAGCAAATTACGCTCTTGCATGCGACATCTCCCCACTTCTCACGGGGGGACTATCAGCGTTTCTCTCGAACGGCCCGCGACACCGCGATCGCGCTCGGAAACACGTAAAAACGCGGTCCCGTATGAACGTCTGTGATATATTACGAAACCTTAAAATAGTGGTAGACTTACCCACGTATCATGGCAGACCATGCCAATCACGTATCCGACGGGAACAGCTGCATCTCCCGCCGAGACCTCCTGCAGGCGAGCGGGGCAGCCGGCGTCGTCGCGCTCGCCGGTTGTTTCGGAAGCGGCGGCGGAAACGCAGCCGGAACATTCGTGGCGCCGATCAACTCCTCTCCGGACGAAGTGCATTATAACCCCTACAACACAGGCCAGTACGTAGGCGGCCTCTCGAACCTGATCTGGGACTACCTGTTCCAGTACAACTACAAGACGGGCGAGTGGCACAACCGCATCGGCACCGACCTCCAGATCGACGGGACGACCGCGACCCTATCGCTGAGTTCCGACTACGCCTGGATGGACGGCGATCCGGTCACCGCCGAGGACGTTGTCACCCAACTCGAACTCGAACGACACATCGACTATCCGATCTGGAACTACATCGACGGCGCCGAGGCGGTCGACGACGCCACGATCGAGCTGTCGCTCCAAGAAGAGATAAACCCAGACATCTTCATCCAGATCCTGAACCGGGAGATCCACGTCAAGCGCGACGGCGAGTTCGCCGACTGGGTCGAACAGTTCGAGAACGCCAGCTCGGACCAAGAACGCGAGGAGATTTCGAACGAGTTCCTCCAGTTCCGGTACGCGGAAGACGACGACGATCCGATGGCGAACGGTCCGTACAAGGTCAAAGACGAGCAGGAGGGCCAGTGGATGCTCGAGCGGAACGAAAACTATCCGATCGAGACCAACATTACGACATACAAGAAGCTCTCGGTCGGCGGCGACCAGGACATCTGGCAGATGATGATCTCCGACCGTATCGACGGGCGCGTCACCCAGGCCGTCCAGGCCGACGTCGCGAAACAACTCCCGGACACGCTACACAAGATCGACATTCCCGCCTTCGGGGGGCTGGCGCCGATGTTCAACTTCCGCAACGAGGTGTTCGCGACCCGCGAGTTCCGCCAGGCGATGGCGTTTCTGATCGACCGCAACACGGTCGAACAGAACGTCAACCCGCGCCATCAAGCGTCCCAATACATCTCCGGGATGACCGACCAGATGGCCGAGAACTGGCTCGGGACCGACTTCCTAGAGAACACGCTGACGAGCTACGGGCCCGGGTCCAAACCCGACAGGGCGGCCGAGAAGATGCGCGAGGCCGGACTAGAGCGGTCCGACGGGCAGTGGTACGACACCAACGGCGAGCCGATCGCGATTGAGTGGATGAGTCCGCCGTGGCCCGGCCCGATCGGCGTCAGCGAGACGCTCAAGCAGTCCTTGCCTGACTTCGGCATCGAGTTCTCGTCGACGACGGTCGAGCCGGGACAGTTCTTTACCGCGCGCGGGAACGGCGACTTCCAACTCGGATTCAACGCGCTGCTGGGCGGCCCGCATCCGTACTTCTTCGCACAGGACGTGTTAGAGGCGCCGAAGACGTCCCACTCGGCCCACCCCACGGACGAGGTCGAACTGCCGCCGATCGGCCAGCCCGACGGGAGCCAGGAGACGGTCAACCTCAGCGAGATGATCCAGGCGCTGGCTGCCAACCAATCGGATGATCAGGTCACCGAAGCCGTTAAACAGTACGCGTGGTGGTTCAACCAGGATCTGCCGTACTTCAAGCTGACTGATGCTACCTTCCCGTCGTACCTCTCGAGCGATGGCTTCGACATCCCGGATCTCGACGACGACGTGATGTACGTTCACGGGCCGGCCCAACAGCTGTTCAAGGAGTCCAAAGAGGGCAGCAATCAAGCGCTGATCCAGACGACGGAGGAATAATCCGAGCGGAGCGCGGTTCGACCGCAGCGTCTTCTTTCGAGGATCAGTCGGCCCGGTCAAGTTTCTTTTCCTGTATCTGGTTGCACCTGTACACCAGCGCGCCGCCGCCGAGCAGCGTCGCGACGATGAGGCCGAGGCTTAGCAGCGCGACGTAGTACGTCGACGTCCCAGGCTCTACGTACAGGAACGACCAGAGCAAGAGCAAGAGCAATATGGCATCGATGATGAGCAATTCCACTCCGATCCACCGTATCTCACAGATCCGTTCGAGGATTCGTTCGGACATATCCCCAGACAGCGCACCCGGCGGGAAAAACGCATCTATCGCCGCTGAGGCGAGTACATCGCTCGTGCACGCGTGGGGCGGTCACCGTAGGGCTCGACGGTGCGACGACTCCCGCTGTCGGACGCCGATTTCGAGGAAAGTGACGTTGCGAACAGGTAAACCATCTGCCGGTCCATCCGACAGATATAAGTCATCACCGATTCACGAACAATTGTGACAGTATCTCTCATGAAGGAGGAGAGTGATGAATACAGATATTCGTGATCACATGGTAGGCAACGATGGAGGTGGACGATGACCGTTCGGAGTTGTAACCAGTCGACGTACCGACGGAGGCGCGAGCGATGAACTGGTACCTGAAACGGACGCTGCAGGCGCTGCTGACGATTTACGCTGTCGTCTCCTTCACGTTCGTGATGATCAGACAGCTCCCTGGCGGACCACAGGACTACATCCGGGCACGGCTCATCCAACAGAAAGGCGGGTCGTTAACCACCCAGGAGATGGAGCAGCTCAACGCACTCGTCGAATCGTACGTGAACATCCAGCCGGACAAGCCGCTCTGGCAGCAGTACATCGACTACGTGGTCGCCGTCTTCCAGGGCGACCTCGGACGATCGATCTGGCATCAGGAGGCGGTAGCGTCGGTCATCGCCGAACGCCTGCCCTGGACGATATTCCTGATGGCGATGGCGATCACGCTGACGTTCACGCTCGGCATCACGCTCGGTGCGCTGATGGCCTACGCCGAGGGGACCAAATTCGACGTCGCGTTCAGTTCGCTCTCAACGTTTCTGACGTCGGTCCCCTACTACGTGGTCGCCATCCTGCTCGTATACATCTTGGGCTACCAGATGCAGCTGTTCCCGATCGGCGGCCGGATGACGCCGGGGACGGTACCGGGGCTGAACTACGCATTCTTCGCCGGCGTACTGGTCCACGCGGCGCTCCCGATCGCGTCGATGGTCGTGACGGGAATCGGCGGCCGCGCGCTCGGGATGCGCGGGAACAGCGTCCGCGTGATGGGCGAAGACTACATCCGCGTCGCGCAGTTGCGCGGACTCCGATCGCGGCGCATCGCGCTCCACTACGTCGCCCGGAACGCGCTGTTGCCGCTATACACGAGCCTGATGATCTCCATCGGGTTCATGTTCGGTGGCGCGGTCATCTTGGAGAAAGTGTTCAATTATAGAGGGGCCGGCCTTCTGCTGTTCCAGTCGATCAAAACCCGGGACTACACGCTCATGATGGGCTGTTTCCTGGTGATCACTGTCGCCGTCGTGATCGGCATTTATATCGCCGATCTGACGTACGGCAAACTCGACCCGCGGCTCGAATCGGGTGAGCGACATGAGTCATTCTGACGAGCGATCGAATCCCTTCGAAACCGTCTCCGACGTCGAGATCTCCCGCAAGGAGTACTACCGCACGGTCCTAGACACGAACGTCCTCGCGCCGCTCCGGATCCTGTTGAATGACCCGCGCGGGCTGTTCGGCTTCTCGACGATCGTGTTCTTCATCCTCGTCGGGACCGTCGGCGTCTGGCTCACCAACCCGCCGGACGGCACCGGCGGCGTGCTCCTATCGCCGTTCCAGAACATGGAGTACCCGCTCGGGACCGATCGGTACGGCAACGACCTGATGCTGGGGCTGATCCACGCGACCCCGTTCATGTTGCTGATGATCGCGGGCGGCGCGCTGTACAACATCTCGGTGGCGACGATCGTCGGGACCTTCGCCGGCTACAAGGGCGGGCGAATCGACGAGATCCTGATGATGATCTGCGACGCGATCATCGCGGTCCCGGGACTGCCGCTGGTGATCGTCATCGCGGTCATCTTCGAGCCGACGAATCCCTTCGTGGTCGGGATCGTCATCACCCTACCGCGGTGGGCGGGGCTCGCACGGGCGCTCCGATCGGAGGTGCTCAGCGTCCGCCAGGAGTCCTACATCGAGGCCTCGCGCACGATGGGCATCCCGACCCGGACGATCCTCCGCCACGAGATCGTCCCGAACCTGATGCCCTACATCATGATCAACCTTGTCAACGCGGCGCGGGGCGTCATCTTCGCCTCCGTCGGCCTGTACTTCCTAGGGATCCTCTCGGTCAGCACGCAGAACTGGGGTGTCATGATGAACCTGGCCTACACCGCTGCCGGATCGCTGTACACCTGGCAATCGGCGCACTGGCTGATCTTGCCGATGATCTGCGTCGTCTGGCTGTCGTTCGGCCTCATCATGTTCGGACAGGCAGCCGACAAGGTGTTCAACCCGCGACTCAGGGCCCGCCACGCCGAGACCGTCGACGAGGAAGCACGATGACCGGGGCGCCGACAGCCGGCTGGCAGCAAACGCCGCCTCGGCACGAGGAACCGACACACAGAACGAAGTCGATGGACACTGCAACACATGAGTAAGAACGTACGGCTAGAATCGACTCGGACGTCCGACGACGTGATCTTCGAGTTGCGCGACGTCAGCGTTACCTTCGACATGGATCGAGGCACCTCTCGGGTCCTGGACAACGTGGAGTTCGACGTCGAGCGCGGCGAGATCCTCGGCGTCGTCGGCGAATCCGGCTCCGGAAAGTCGATGTTCGCGTCCGCGATGCTGGACGCCGTCGTCGACCCGGGCGTACTCAGCGGTGACGTCGTCTACCACCCCGAGAACGGTGAACCGATCGACGTGCTGGGACTGAGCGACGAGGAGCTGCGGCAGTTCCGCTGGGAGGAGGTGTCGATGGTGTTCCAGGGGGCGATGAACTCGTTCAACCCGACGAAGAAGATTCGCAACCACTTTGTCGAGACGCTCAAGGCCCACGGCTACGACGTCGAAGAGGGTATCGAGCACGCCCGCGATCTCATCGCCGACCTGTTCATGGAGCCCGACAACGTGATGGACTCGTATCCACACGAGCTCTCCGGCGGGATGAAACAGCGGGCGCTCATCGCGCTGAGCATGGTGTTAGACCCCGAGGTGCTCGTCATGGACGAGCCGACCGCCGCACTGGACCTGCTGATGCAGCGGTCGATCATCCGGCTGATGGAGAAGATTCAGCGCAAGTACGACATCACGATCGTCTTCATTACCCACGACCTCCCGCTGGTCGCCGAGCTGGCCGACCGGCTGGCGGTGATGTACGCCTTCGAGTTCGTCGAGTCCGGGCCGACCCAGGAGATCCTGACGAACCCGGCCCACCCCTACACTCGATCGCTGCTCAACGCAACGCCGAACATCAAGGCGCCCGTCGACGAGATGAAGCCGATCGAGGGGTCGGCGCCGGACCCGGTCAACGTGCCCGAGGGGTGCTCGTACCACCCACGGTGCCCGATGGCCGACGAGACGTGCGTCAGCGTCGATCCGGGGTACTACGGCATCGACGCCGACCACCGGGCGAAGTGCCACCACTGGGAGCAGTCGGCCGAGGCGGTCCCCCTCCAGGGAATCCGAGAGCGGATCGAGGACGCCGACGAGAGCACCTACGACGTGATCGCGGCCGACGAGGACAGCACGCCGGTCGTCACGTTAGACGATGTCGAGGTCCACTTCGAGGACGCCGACGGCGGCATCATCGCCGACCTGTTCGGCGACCCCGACATCGTCCGCGCGGTCGACGGCATCTCGCTGGACATCTACGAGAACGAGGTTGTCGCGCTCGTCGGCGAGTCCGGCTGCGGCAAGACGACGCTGGGCAAGACCGCGATCGGTCTCCAGCGGCCAACGGGCGGTTCAGTGAAGTATCGCGGGCAGGACGTCTGGGACGCCAAGGACCGAAGAGGGGATGTCGACGTCCCGCACGGCGAGATCCGGAAAGCCCTGCAGATCATCCACCAGGACCCCGGAAGCGCGCTGAACCCGAACCGGACGATCATGCACAGCCTGACGATGCCGCTCAAGCAGTGGAATCCGGACCTCGACATGGCGGACCGGCAGGCCCGCATCCTCGGGATGCTAGAGCGGGTCGGCATGTCCCCGCCGGAAGACTACGCACAGCGGTACCCCCACCAGCTCTCGGGCGGCGAGAAACAGCGGGTCGCGCTGATCCGCGCGCTCCTGATGGAGCCCGACCTCATTCTCGGCGACGAGGCCATCAGCGCGCTCGACGTCTCCCTGCGCGTCGAGATGATGGACCTCATGCTCGAGCTGCAGGAGATATTCGACACCGCGTTTCTCTTCATCTCCCACGACTTCTCGAACGCCCGCTACATCACCGAGAAGGCCGGCGGGCGGATCGGCGTGATGTACCTCGGGGAGATCGTCGAGATGGGGCCCGTCGACCAGATCGTCAACGACCCGAAACACCCCTACACGAAGAGCCTCGTCTGGGCGACGCCCGACCTGGAGACCGACAAGGGCGACGAGGAGATGCCGATCCGTGATATCGACATCCCGAACCCGAAGAATCCGCCGTCGGGCTGTCGGTTCCACACGCGCTGTCCCGAGGCCCGCGAGGTCTGTTCGCGCGAGACGCCCGAGCCGACGTCCTCGGACGGCGACGAAATCCACCAGGCGGCCTGCTTCCGCGAGTACGACAACCACGAGTACTGGTCGAGTCCTGCTATCACCGGCGACGATGGATCGACCGCCGGCGAGGCCGGTGCCGGAGCGCACGCGACCGGGCAGTCCGACGACTGACTGGTCCCCCGCGCCGCTGTAGCCAGTTTTATTACGTTCGGTGGAAAGTCCCTGCTGTGGCAGTGAAGTCAGAGTCGACGCTGGACGACGAGCAGCTATCGGAGGCGCTCGAGTCGGTAACCCACGGGGCCGTCGCGACGATCAGCGGGACGGTGCTCCAGAAGGTCATCATGTTCGGGACCAACCTCCTGCTCACCCATAGCCTCGGCGTCGGCGTGTACGGGGTGTACGCCCTGGCGCTCCGCATCTTCCAGATGGTAACCCAGTTCGCCCACCTGGGATCGAACCCGGCGCTGGTGCGGTACGTCCCGGCCTACGAGAACGACCGGGATCGCCAGCGGCGAATCCTCGGGCTGGCCTACTGCACCGCGCTGGCCGCGAGCCTGCTGTTCGCGGCGGGGCTGATCGTCGCCGCTCCGACGATCAACGGCTGGACGATCGGCCATCCGGCGTTCCCGCCGGTGCTGCGGATCTTCGCGATCCTGATCCCGCTCAACGTCTTCATCAACCTCGTTAGTGACCTGTTCCGGACGCTCGAGCTGATCGAGTACCAGGTGCTGGTGCTGCGGATCCTGCGACCAGGGGCGCGATTGCTCTCGGTCGCGGTCGCGTTTCGGGCCGGCTACTCCGTCCTCGGGACGGTCGCGGCCGTCGGCACCGCGACGTTCGGGGTCTTCCTAGTCGCGGTCTCGCTCTCGCTGGTCCGGATCGACCTCCGACCGTCGCTGCGCGGGGCCGGCGCCGAGGCGCGCGCGTTCTTCAACTACGCGCTGCCGAACTCGTTGGCCAGCCTCGGCGGCCTCCTCCGGAACCGCGTCGACGTCCTGTTGATCGGGTTCGTGCTGTCGTCGTCCGCGGCGGGGATCTACAACATCGCGCTGTTCCTGACGAGCTTCATCGCGCTACCGCTGCTGGCGTTCAACCAGCTGTTCCCCCCGATCGCGTCGCGGCTCTACGCGAACGGGGGCACGGAGGAGCTGCAGGCCGCCTACAGCGCCATCACCCGGTGGATCTTCAGCGGCGCCTTGCTCGTGGGCTCGATCGAACTCGTATTCCGCGCCGAACTGCTGGGACTGTTCGGCACCGACTACGTCCGGGGCGAACTCGTGTTGGTCCTGTTCGTGTTCGGCCAGCTGCTCAACGCCGCCGTCGGGTCGGCCGGCTGGCTGCTGTTGATGACTGACCACCAGTACCTCACTGCGCTCAACAGCTGGCTACTCGGCGTCCTCAACCTCGGGCTGAGCTACTACTTCATTCTCCAGTTCGGCCTCGTGGGCGCCGCGCTGGGGACTGCCGGCGCGCTGGGCGTGATCAATCTCTGTCGGGTCGTCGAGCTGTGGTACCTGGAGGGACTTCACCCCTACACCCGGCTGTTCGCGAAGCCGATCGCGGCCGGGCTGGGATCTGTCGGCGCCATGTACGCCGCGAGTCTGCTGATGTCCGGCGGCGCCGCCCTCGCTGTCGGCGTTCCGATCGGCGTCGCGGCGTACGCCGGGCAGCTCGTGCTCTACGGCGTCGAGCCCGACGACAAGCAGTTGTTCGGAGCGCTGTTCGCGGGCTACGCGGACGCGTTCAAGGTGAAGCTCTGACCGGCGGCCGGCGAGCCCCTGATCGGTGTCGGCTGATCGGGACGGAACCGCACGATTCATGTAGGACGACGGTCCTTTTCCCGAGAGATCGAATGTTCGACGCAGTCGCCACGATAGCGACGTTCGGAGCCGCCGGTGTCGCCAGCCTGTTTATGGCCTGGACGATCGGTGCGGGATCGAGCGGGTCAACGCCGTTCGCACCGGCGGTCGGCGCGAATGCCATCTCCGTGATGCGGGCCGCGTTCGTCGTTGGCCTGCTCGGCCTCGCCGGTGCGGTGTTACAGGGCGCGAACGTGACAGCGGCGGTCGGGACAGAACTCGTCCGCGGCGTCGCGTTCACGCCGCTCTCGGCAACGCTTGGGCTACTCGTCGCCGCGACGCTCGTCGCCGTCGGCGTATTCGCCGGCTACCCGATCGCAACCGCGTTCACTGTGACAGGTGCGATGGTCGGCGTGGGCCTTGCGACCGGTGGCACGCCCGCATGGGGGAAGTACATCCAAATTGGCCTGCTGTGGACGCTTACGCCGTTCGTCGGCGGGGCGACGGCGTACGCGACTGCCCGCCTGTTGCAGTCCGAAGCGGCCGCCGACGATCGAGTGCTGCCGGGGCTGGCCGTGGTCATCGGCGCCATCGTCGCCAACGTCGGCTTCGTAGTCTTCGGGCCACCCGGAGGGACCGCGTCGCTCGCGACGGCCGCCGGGCGGGCGCTCTCGCTCCCCGAGACGCCCGCGAACGTGGCTGCAACCGCGTCGCTTGCGGGGGCATTCGCCCTCCTCGTGTGGCGCGCGGCCGCTCGTGATCCGGTCGCGTGCAAGTACCGCATGCTGCTCGGGCTCGGCGGCCTCGTCGCGTTCTCCGCCGGCGGAAGCCAAGTCGGCCTTGCGCTCGGGCCGATCGTCCCGCTGCTCGACGCCGTCGACGTGTCCGTCTCGGCCGCGCTCGTCGGCGGCGGGGTGGGCCTGCTGGTCGGCTCCTGGACCGGCGCGCCGCGCATGATCAAGGCGCTCTCGCGGGACTACTCCTCGCTGTCCGCCGAGCGGTCGATCGCGGCGCTGTTTCCGGCGTTCATCATCGCGCAGACGGCCGTGTTCTTCGGCATCCCGGTATCGTTCAACGAGATCATCGTCAGCACTATCGTCGGCGCCGGGTACGCCGGCCGGTCGGGCGGGACGAGCGCGTCCAAGATGGGCCGGACGGTCGTCGCCTGGGCCCTGTCGCTCGCCCTCGCGCTGTTGTGCGGCTACGGACTCGCGTCGCTCGCCTCGGCGATCGCGTGAGGTGGGCCGCGCCCCGCGGATGTCGATCTGGTGCCCGCGCGGTTCAAGGCGATCCCGTACTATGCACGGACCCGCCGAGAGCCCGGCGAAATGCGGGTGTGGATCCGGTCGCAGCACGCCGGCGGAGAGCGCGAATAGCCGACCCCAGCCGTCGGCGTCAGAAGGGTGCTTCCCGCTCGGGCAGCGGGTCGATCGTCCAGGCCATATGGTCGGTGAGCCGCGAGAGCAACTCGGCCTTGCGGTCGGCGTACTCGGGATCGTCCCACAGGTTGTCCGTCTCCGAGGGATCCGCTTCGAGATCGTAGAGCTCCCCGGTGTCCTCGCCGTGTACCTTGGTGAGCTTGTACCGGTCGGTTCGAACCATCGTCACGTACTGGCGCGTCTCGTCCCAGATCGCGCCCGGCGAGTTGTAGCACTCGGCGTAAACGGCGTCGCGGTGCTCGTCGACGTCCGATTCGCCTGCGAGCAGGGGCCAGAGCGACCGGCCCTGCATCCCCGGCTCACGATCGACGCCAGCGGCGTCCAGCAGCGTCGGCGCGAGGTCGACGAGTTCGACCAGCGCGTCGCTGACGACGCCCTCGCGGATCTCGCCGGGCCACGAGACGATCAGGGGCACGCGGACGGACTGCTCGTAGAAGAACGGCCCCTTGAGGTAGGCGCCGTTGTCGCCGAGCAGCTCGCCGTGGTCGGACATGAAGATCACGAGCGTGTTCTCGCGCTGACCGGATCGCTCCAGGGCGTCGAGCAGGCGTCCGACCTGGTCGTCGATCAGGTCGACCATCGCCCAGTAGGCTGCCCGGAGCAACCGGTGGTCCGTCTCGTCCATCTCGGCGAACGGGAACAGGTTCGGGTTGCGGTACGCGCCCTCGTGGTAGTCCCGATGGAAGTCGGGCTTGTCGTCGAGTTCCCCTTCCTCGTACTCGGGGAGCGGGATTTCCTCCAAGATCTCCTCGTAGCGTTCGAGGTACTCCTCGGGCGCGACGAAGGGGTGGTGCGGATCGAAGAAGTTCACCGAGTAGAGCCACGGCTGCTCGAAGTCCGCGGCCTCCTCGACGAAGTTGATCGCCTTCTGGGCGCACCAGGCGGTCTGCGTGTTCTCGGGGGCGACGCCCATCTCGACGTACTCCGAGTCCGGATGAGGCGTCGGGTCGTATTCCTCGCCGCGCTCCCGGAGCCACTGGCGGTACTCGTTGGTCGGCCACGTCCGGTTGGGATCGTGGGACCAGCGGAACTCGGAGTAGCCGTCGTCGATCCGCGTCTCCATCATGGGCCGGCACTCCGCGCGGGGGTTACACGGGCTGATGTGGAGCTTGCCGGCGAGGCCGCAGGTGTACCCGTCGTCGGCCAGCGATTTCGTGACGAGCGTCTCGGTCTCGGGGATCTGCTGGCCGTTCTGCCGAACGCCGGTCGTCCGCGGGTAGCGGCCGGTGAGGAAGCTCGCCCGACTCGGCGCGCAGACGGGGTTCTGACAGACCGCCTGGTCGAACCGGACGCCGCGATCGGCCAGGCGGTCGATGTTCGGCGTATCGACGTACTCGTTGCCGTAACAGCCCAGCGAGTCGAAGCGCTGCTGGTCGGTGCAGATCCAGAGGACGTTCGGTCGAGTCATGGCGAAACGTGTCTCACTCCGTTTCCGTGACTGATGGAGTCGGACTTAAGTGTGCCGCAAGGCGGCGCATCTCCCGGCGTCCGGCTGGCGAGGGACGTCCGATAGTTACACGGCCCCGCGGACCCCGACAAACTGAACGACCTCGCGGACGAGTGCCCCGAGAACGTCACGCCGATCACCTCGATGGTCAGGATCGAGGGCGGCGCTGCCGCGTTCACCGCCCCGCCGTACTCGCTGACCCGGATCACTGGCCCGATCGAGTCGGCGTAGGTCGACTGCTGCGATCCGGATCTCCGTTTCCGAACCGCAGCTTCGTTCGCAGGAAGATTTATTATATTTATCCATGAATTACATTCCGGACGGCGTGAGAGTACAGCGTACAACCGTCTATCGGCGACTCCAACGGCCGGTCGTGCAATCAGGCCCACGCAGGGCGGGGGCACATCGTCCGTGGAGGGCGCCGACTGCGAGAGATCCACCATGAGCGACAACTCGACAGACGACGCGAGAGACGAACCGAACCAGAACAACCGAACAGACGACGCGACAGTCGGCAGGCTAGAGCGGCGCGGCTTCCTGAAGGGGCTGGCCGCGACCGGAGCCCTCGGCGGCGTCGGGATCAAGCCAAGCGCGGCGGCCAAGCCCGTGGAGTCCGGCTGGGAACCGAAACCCGTCCCCTTCGGGATGGAGACGCCCTGGACGAGCGATGTGGGCCCGGAGAACGCCCGGCCGGAGTATCCGCGGCCGCAGATGGTGCGCGAGGAGTGGCGGAACTTAAACGGCGTCTGGCAGTTCGCCGGCGCCGCCGAGGGCGAGTCGCCGCCGATCGGGGAGGCGCTCGGCGAGCGGATCCTCGTGCCGTATCCCGTCGAGTCGCCGTTATCGGGGATCGCCCGCCACGAGACGTGGATGTGGTACCGACGGCGGTTCGAGGTCCCCGACGAGTGGATCGTGCCGGAGGCGGATCCCGAGGACGGCGAGAACAACCCGAACGCTCAGCGGCTCCTGGTGCACTTCGAGCGAGTGGACTGGGAGGCGACCGTCTACGTCAACGGCGAGGAGGTCGCCCGACACAAGGGCGGGTACGATCATTTCGTGGCGGACGTGACGGACGCGCTCGTCGAGGGCGGCCCGCAGGAACTAGTCGTCGGCGTCTACGACCCGACCGGAAACAACACCGAACCGATCGGCACGCAGCCGAAGGGGCGCCAGGGCGTCGGCACCGGCTACGGCGGCGAAGGAACGCTCTGGATGACGCCGACCTCGGGCATCTGGGATACGGTGTGGATGGAACCGGTCGCCGAAGCGCACGTCGAGAATCTCGAGTTGACGCCGGATCTCGACGAGGAGGTGCTCCGGCTCACCGCCGAAGCGCCCACCGACGACGCGACGGTGGTCGCGACGGCCTACGACGAGGACGGCGAAAAAGTGGGTCGCGTTATCGGATCCGCGAACGAGGAACTGGAACTCCCGGTCCCGGACCCGCGCCTCTGGAGCCCGGACGACCCGTTCCTTTACGATCTGGACGTGAAGCTCCGCCGCAAGGACGGCGCCGGCCGGGCCACCGAAGCGGGCGGCGGGAAGCTCCTGGACCGCGTCGAGAGCTACTTCGGCATGCGTTCGCTGGGAATGCAGGAAGTCGGCGGGACGGCGCGGCCGACGCTCAACGGCGAGATGGTCTACCAGATCGGATCGCTGGAGAGCGGCACGTGGCCCGACGGCCTTCAGACCGCGCCGACCGACGAGGCCCAGCGGTACAATCTCGAACTCCAGAAGGAACTCGGGTACAATACGGTGCGCAAGCACGCCACCGTGGAGACGCGGCGGTGGTTTTACCACGCCGATCGGCTGGGACTGCTCGTCTGGCAGGATATCCCCAACATGCACGAATCCCTGCCCAACATGGACGACTTGGAACTTATACGGAACGGCGACACTCGCGCCCACTTCAAGAGGGAAGTCCGGGCGATCGTTTCCGAGCACGACACGCACCCGTCGATGGCCGTCTGGACGCCGTTCAACGAGGGCTGGGGGATCTACAACGACAACCTCGACTTCGTCAGGGAGGTCACCGAGATGATCGCGGAACTCGATCCCGAGCGACTCGTCGACGCCAACAGCGGCTACGACGTCGGGTCCAACAGCGACTCGGGTGCCGGCCACATCAAAGATGTCCACCAGTACCCCGGTCCGAAAGCCCCGGAGCCGGAACCGGATCGCATCTCCGCGCTCGGCGAGTTCACGACGCCGTCAGTCGCCGTCGAGGGCCACGTCTGGGGCGAGCCGAACACCGACGTCCCGCCCGAGCAATTCGTCGACGAGTACGTCGAGGGCGTCGACAAGCTCCGGACCCTCATGGTCGGCCAGCAATTGAGCGCGTCGGTGTACACGGCAACGACGGACCTCGAGAACGTCACGAACGGACATGTCACCTACGACCGTGAGGTCTTCAAACCGACGCTAGCGGAGAACGGCCTCGAGCGAATCCGCGAGGCGCACGAAACAATCATCGAGGAGTCGAAACTCGTGATGGGGAACGCGGTTATCGACGTCGAGGTGCCCAGCTCGTACGACTCGGGCGGCGTCCTTGGTTCGCCGAACCCGTTCGAAATCGCCGCCACGTTCGCCAACCCGGAGAGTGGGGAAGCGGTGGGCGCTACCGTGGAAAACGTCGCTATGTCCGTCTCGGGACTGCCGGACAACTGGTCGATCGCGCCCGACGGAGAGACTGAGATCGACGCGGTCGACGAGGGGGAGTCGGTGACCGTCGCCTGGGAGATCACCCCCGATGAGGCCGCCGGCAACGTCACGCTCGAAGTGGCGGTCGACTACACGATCGGCAGCGAACGCCTCTCCCACGTCGACGAGCGCGAACTGACCCCGTCCCTGCTCGCCTACTGGCAGTTCGAGGACAGTCCCGCGGATAGCTCGAACTTGGACAATCCGGTTTCGCTGCAAAACGGCGCCGGCTTCGACGATCAGATCGCGGTCGAAGGCGAGTACTCACTGACCCTCGACGGCGAGGACGACTACGCGCTGATCTCCGACTTCAACGAGGGAATCCTGCACGACGCCTTCACGGAGCGGACGGTGTCGACGTGGATCAGGCCGGACTCGACGAGCGGCCTTCAGTGCATCTACAACGAGGGCGGCCACTTCAATGGGTTCGCGATCCGTCTCAACGACGGCACCCTGGAAGCGTGTGCGGCGAACAGCGGCACCACCGTGACTGTCGGGGGGTCGTTTGAGCGGACGGAGTGGACCCACGTCGCCGCCGTCTTCGACGAGGGGATGCTCCGACTCTACGTCAACGGCGAGGAGGTCGCTGCGAACGAAGACGTCGGCTTCGAGACCGTTCCGGATCACGTCGCTGGAAGCGCCGTCGGAGGCTCCGTGACGACGACTCCGTGGAACGACGGGCAGGAGAACTTCTTCGGCGGGCACGTCGACGCGACGGCAGTCTACTCCGCCGCGCTCTCCGAGGACCGGCTAACGGAGCTGTTCGAGAGCGTATGACCGACTGATCGGCGCGGGCGGACAGGCGCGGTCCCGCCGGGGCGGTGAACGAACGGACAACCCGTCCCGTCGATTCGAGGTGACAGTTGCGCGAACTTGCACCGCTCGGACGAACGAACTGCTGCCGGCCGTCGGACCAGCCGCCGCCGCTTTTGGCGCGTAGAAATGGTAGTTTCGGGAGACTTCGTCGTTGGTCGTTTAAACGCGACGGACCATTGTGTCCGGACCTTCGAGTTCTTCACCGGGCAAGAGGACGACTGCAGCACGGAACCGTTTCTTTCTGGGATACGGTTTTCCTCGAACGTTCTGGAATTCGACATATATTTACAGGTGTATGCATGTAAATTCTATAATCGTTCATAATATTTCGAAGTGTATTTCGCCAGTCGAGTCCGGAAAATCGGTTTGCGTTCCTTGTCGGTGAACGAATTCGCCCTCGCAACTGCCTCAGTACCGCTGCCGATGAGAGCAGAAAGTACGAATGGTTCGTGACCGCGACTGGTTCTTCGATCCGCACCGGTTTCGATCGATACACGTTTCCTACTGTGAAATTCATCGATCGACACTACGCGCGTAGTGCCGATCCCTGTCGGCGATCTGACCCACGGACGAAATAGATCGACTCATCACCGCGATCACAGGAAATGATATTTGTAAGAAGGGTACCGCAGGTCGCTTCGAACCGGGCAGTAATCCCGTTCGATGTGAAAGGTATCGCAGCCTATGCAGTTCTCGTTGGCGTCGCGCTACTGGTGCTCGGCATCATGAGTGTGCCTGGTATCTGTCGCTCGGAGTCGCCGCACTGGCCGCCGGATACGGGCTCTGGACCCGCCGGCATTGGGGATTATTACTCGCAGGAGCTGTATTCGCCGTCGAGGAACACTCGAATCGGTCGTCGGTGACGAGCTAGTATCGGTACTACTTCGACGAGTGGGAGAAGGCGCTCGAGGCCCGAGAGATGGTCAAGCAACAGCAGCGTACCTGGAGAACTCCGCGGTGATCTTCATTCGGACCATGGCGACGCGCGGAAGCTCGCGTTCGAGGGCGAGCGTATCGAACTTCGGTTTCTTACATACTTTTATTACATTGTTCACCGATAGATAGGGTGCATGTCAAGAGAGACGGCTGCCGACAAGGTATCGGATAGTCACGGCGATAGCGAACGCGCCACCGAGGTCGAGCGTTTCGGCGACCCCGACCGCAGGATGTACCTGAAGACGGTGGGCGCGGTCGGAGCGGCGACGGCCGGGTCGGGCCTGCTGACGGCCGCCGCGAGCGCGGCGGCCTATCCGGACGCCCTCACCGGGATCCGCGGCGCACAGTACTTCCAGTACGGCTCCTGGAACAACTACCAGATCTGGTCGAACTACGCGAACGCCGAGATCGAGCGGGACCTCGACTACGCGCGGTCGCTGGGCCTGAACTCGCTGCGCGTGTTGGCGTCATACGAGTACTGGCAGGAGGACGGACCGTCGTTCTTCGCGCACGTCGAACACTTCCTCACGGAGTGCGACGCGCGCGGCATCCGACCGATCCTGGTGCTCTTCGAGGCGCCGCCCGAGGACGAACCGACCGAGGCCAACCGGACGGACACCGACCCCGAGACGGCGTTCGGCGTTCACTCGCCATCCCGCGAGAACGTCATCCAGCCGCGGGACTGGTCGGGATGGGCACGGTCGCCGCTGCACTTCACGCGCCGGTGGGCCGAGGAGTTCGGCGAGGACTCGCGGCTGCTCGCTACCGAGATCATGAACGAACCCGGCGACGTGCAACCGCGACAGGACTTCGTGAAGGACATGCTCGCCGAATTCGTCGCGAACGCGCCGAACGGGACGGTGACGATGGGCTGCAAGGATTTCCAGTACAACGACGTGTACGACGAGAACGACGACCTCGACATCCACCAATTTCACATGAACCTGCCGGTCGACGAGCAGGCGGCGAGGGATTACCTCGCGCAGGCCGAGCAGCACCGCGCCAACACGGGGAAACCGCTGTGGTGCACCGAGTGGCAGCGCACCCGCGAGGAACCGCCGAACAGATTCCTGCCCAACTACGAGTCGCTCGCCCCGATCGTCGACGACGCGCACGCGAACGGGCAGATCGACGGCGACTTCTTCTGGCAGTTGATGCTGAAGCCGGCGTACCTGCAGACGCCGCGCCAGAACGGGCGCGTCAACGGGTTGTTCCACGAGGATGGGACGCCGTTCGACGCCTCCGACCGCGACGCCCTCGCCGGCGTAGAACGGTACTACCCCGACGGGTGGCAGAACCACTCGTTCCCGTATCCCGATCCGGAGTACTTCAACTGAGGATCGACACGCAGCCGCCGACGATCCACGGAGTACACTACGCTCGGTTCGACGGGCCTGCACGTCTCGAAGCTCTACGTCGGAACGTGGCGGTTCGGAATAGACTTCGACGACACGACCGAGACGACTCGCGAGGAGGCCCACGAACTGCTCGATACTGCACAGGAGACGGCGTCAACTTCGTCGACACGGCCGACGTCTACGGCGACCCGCCGGACATCAGGGAACGTTGGATCGGCGAGCGGCTCGAAGACCGCGACCGCGAAGACCTCTCGAAAGTGTTCTTCCCGGTCGGCGACCGCCCGAGCGACCGGGGCTCGGACGCAAGCACGTCCGAGCGCAGATCGAGGGGGCCCTCGACAACTCGGGACAGACTACCTCAACGTGTACTACGTCCACCGCTGGGACGGAGACGCTCCGGACGCTCGACGACCTCGTGTGCGAATGGAAAAAGAGTCCGTCTCGATCGGAACCATTCCCGGGAGTTCGCATCGGCCGCCGAGGTGGCCGGTCAGGGCGGAGCCGATCAGTCCGCTGACGCCGGTGATCAGGACCGTCGTCGTGTGGGCACAGCGACGAACGGTAGAAATCGCGTCGCCGCCGACGTCTGCCTCCTCCTGCCAGACGTCGTCGAAAAAGAAAGCGCTGGAGACGGCCTCAGACCGCGTTCGCCAGCGCCGCGATCCGGTCGGCCGAGAGCGCCTCGCGGTAGATCGCCGACTCGTCGACGTGGCCGGCGAAGTTGCCCGTCCAGTAGGCCACCTCCGCGCCGCCGAGTTCGCCGCCCCAGTACCCGCCGCTGGTCGAGGCGAACCCGACGTCCTCGTTCGCGGCGACCTCGGTCCCGTCGACGTAGAGGCGGAACGCCCCCCGGTCGAAGACGACCGCGACGTGGGTCCACTCCGTCCGGTCGAACGGCGCCTCGATCGCGACTGCGGTCCCGCTGTTTATCGTCGCGGCCTCGAGAGCGCCGTCGTTAATGCGCACGACGAGCCCCTTGGCCGCGGCGCCCTCGTTGTACAGCACCTGGCTCCCCGCGGTCGTCTCGGGTCTGACCCACGTCGTCACCGTCCGCTCCGTGAACGACTGCGAGAGGAAGTCGTCGCCGCCTTCGGCCAGGTCGACGAAATCGTCGTCGCCGTCCAGCGCCACCGAGTAGCCCCCCCGGACGGCCACCTGATCGTCGAACGCCGCGCCGTTCTCGAGGCTGGCGTCGTGACCGCTGCCCGTCGCGTCCTCGGTCGTGCCGTCGAGGGGCCAGTGGGCGATCCGGACAGGTGAGAGGACCGCGCCGCCGGTGACCCGGCGCCGCTCTCCGCCGAGGTCGTAGACGGCGTCGACGGTAACGTCGGCCTCGCCGCGGGTCGACGTCTCCGGGGTGATCTCCCAGGTGGCGGTTACGGCCTCGCCGTTGGGGACAGCGTCGAACTCGGTCGGCGTGACCGCCTCCGCCGTCCAGCCGTCCGGCAGGTCGACGACGGTCAACGAGACGTTCTCGAGGGCCGAGCCCGTCCCGTCGTCGGTCCGGAGGTCCGAGAGCGACGCGTCGAGCGCGAACGATTCCGGCGGAACGCCCTCTCCGCCGGCGTCGTACGACGCTGGCGCGTCGACGGAGAAGGTGAGCGAGCCGAGCGTCTCGATCGCGTCCTCCGAGAGCGCGTCGGCGAAGATCGCCGTCGCGTCGACGTGCCCGCCGAAGAAGTTCACCTCGCTGCCCCACGGGGTCGTCGTCGTGGAGCTGCCGATCTCAGCGCCGCCGACGTGACCAGGCACCGTGTCGAAGCCGACGTCCTCGTTCGCAGCGACCTCCTCGCCGTTGACGTAGAGTCGGAGCATCCCCTCGTCGAAGATCGCGACGACGTGGGTCCACTCCGTTCGGTCGAACGGCGCGCTGGTGGTGACGAGCGCGCCGTTGTTCGAGACGCCGGCAACGAGCGAGCCGTCCTCGATGCGGAGTCCGAACCCGTTGTAGATTCCGCCCTCGTTGTAGATGCACTGGACGCCATCGGTCGACTCGGGGCGAATCCACGTCGAGACGGACCGCCGCGCGAACGCGTCCGACAGGAAGTGATCGCCCTGCTCGGCGAGCAGCACGTAGTCGTCCTCACCGTCCAGCACCATGGCCGACTGTCCCTCGATCGCGACGTCGTCGGTGCTGGCGCCGCCGACCGGCACGCCGGCGTTGCTGTAGGTCGAGCTGTCGCGAAAGTTCCCCTCGAAGCGGTAGTACGCCAGCAGGCTCGCGCTCATGGAGCGCTCGTCGGCGAACCGGAAACGCTCGCCGGCGACGCCGTAGTCGATCCCGATCTCGACGGTAGCGTCGCCGGCGGTCGTCGCGTCGGGGACGACCTCCCAGATCGCGGTCGCCGACTCGCCGTTCTCGACCGCGTCGACCTCGGTCCCCGAAGCGTCCGCGACCGTCCAGCCGTCGGGCAGACCGAGGTCGAACGCGACGTCCTCGACTGGCTCCGCCACGGACGGGGCGCTCTCCGGGTTCTCCAGCGTGGCGGTGAGCTCCAGCGCGCCGGACGAGCCGAGCAGGCCGCCCGAGGGATACGTGTCGGGAACCGATATATCGATCGAGACGTTCGCCATCAGGTCCGCGGCCGCACCCGTAAGCCGGTCGTGGGCCTCGCGGACCTGCCGGACGCCGTCGGGGGCGCGGTCGGGCTTTACGACCTCGCGGTCGTAGGTGATCAGGCCGTTCCCGACGTTCTCGAGGTCGGTCGTCGCGGTGTACACGGAGGCGCTGAGCCCCTCCGAAACGACGAGTTCCCGGAGTTCGCGGACGCCCTCGACGTACTCCTCGACGAACCGGTCGGCCGTAGAGCCGGTGTTGATGTCGCCCCAGACGTGGCCCTCGACGCCGTACGACGGCGTCGTGAACTCGCCGAGCGCGGAGATGCGATCCGGTTCCGGCTCCGGCGCGATCGGGCCGGGGTATTCGTGGACGTCGTTGACGTCGCCACAGCCGCACTCGCGGTTCGGGCCGCCGATCTGCTTGTTGTAGCCGCTCATCGGGTTGACGAGACGCTCGGGGTCCCACTCGGCGACCTTGTCGGCGATCTCCGACACGTACTCGACGTCGCCGGCCGGGATCCCCCAGCCCTCGTTGAACGGGATCCAGACGGACATCGAGGGGTGGCCATCGAGTTCGTCGACGACCGCGCGGAGCTCGGTCTCGAACTGGTCGCGGTCGAACTCTTCCCACGGGACATCGAGGCCCTCGAACGCGGGCTCCTCCATGTTGGGCATGTCCTGCCAGACGAGCAGTCCCAGCCGGTCCGCGTGGGAGAACCACCGCCGCGTCTCGACCTTGCCGTGCTTGCGCACCATGTTGTAGCCCAGTTCCTTCTGGGCCCGCAGCTCCCAGACCAGCGCCTCGTCGGTCGGCGCCGCGTAGAGGCCGTCCGGCCACTGGCCGCTGTCGAGCGTGCCGATGGGATAGAACAGCTCGCCGTTGAGCGTCGGCCGGGCGACGCCGCCGATCTCGCGCATCCCGAACGAACGCATGCCGAAGTAGCTCTCGACGCGGTCCAGGAGCTTCCCGCCGCCAGCCTCCGCGACCCGACCCGGCCCGTCCTTGCGGCGGAGTTCCACCTCGAGGTCGTAGAGGAACGGATCGTCGGGCGACCACGGGCGCGGGTCCGGTACCGGGAGTTCCAGTTCCTCGTTGACTGGTCCGGTGACGCGCCCGACCTTCTCGTCGTCCTCGTCGTAGGCCGTCGCGACCACCGTCGCGTCGTCGGTGGGCGCTTCGGCGGTGAGCCGGAGCACCTCCTCGCCGAGGTCCGGTGTCAGTTGCAGTTCCTCGATGTGCGCTTCGGCGACCGGTTCCATCCACACCGTATCCCAGATGCCCGAGGTCGGTGTCATCCAGAGTGTTCCTTCGCCGCCGTAGCCGGTGCCGACGCCCTGGCGCCCCTTCGGCTGCGTGCCGATCGGTTCGGTGTTGTTTCCGGTCGGGTCGTAGACGCCGACGACCAGTTCCTGCGGGCCGTCCTCGACGAGCGCGTCGGTGACGTCCGCCACGAAATGATCGTACCCGCCCTTGTGTCGGGCGACCTCCTCGCCGTTGACGTAGACGGTCGCCTCCCAGTCCACTCGCTCGAAGTGCACCAAGAGCCGCTGAGCATTCGGGTTGTTCTCGACGTTGCCCGAATGGGCAGTCGGTACGATCCACTCGTCGGGGACCTCGAACCGCCGTCGGTACCACATCCACGTCTCGTGGCGGGCGATCCCCGATAACGGCGACTCGACGGGATACGGAACGAGGATTCGCTCGCCGAGCGCCTCCCCGATCGGCGGCGACTCGCTCTCGGCGGCGCCGGCGAACTGCCAGACGCCGTTTAAGTTCCGCCACTCCTCGCGCACCATCTGCGGCCGCGGATACTCCGGCCGGGCGTTCTCCGGGCCCACATCGCTCGTCCAGGGCGTCTCCATCCCGAAGGGAACTTCAGCGGGTTCCCAGCCTGTTTCGCCGGTGGCCGTCGATTCGGCCGCGACGCCGTCAGCCAGGCCGTCCGAACTGGCCGCGCCGAGCGCGCCTGCGGCCGCCAAGCCGGTCAGGAATGTCCGTCGCGGGACGTCCGTCTCGTCGATCGATGGTCTGTGCTCTCTCCGCCGGTCGTCTGGCGTATCTCCGTCTGTCATAGTTCTGGCGTAGTCGCTCGCGTCACGTCTCACTCGCGGAGCGGACGGTCGGAGCGTCCCGGGTACTGATACCTGCGTGTGTGGTACCGTACGACAGCCTGTAGCTCATCTTCATACTATTAAAACATTGTGGAAGCGTGGATATTCCTCGAAAGGTGCGCACACCACGTTCTCGAGGATGCTCACGAACGCACCGGTGTCGGCAGAGAGACCGGGTCAGTCGAGCGTCGCGTCGGCGCGAGCGACGCCCGCCGGCGGCAGATCGACGACGACGCGTCCGCGGGCGTCCGCCTCGATCCGACGCTCCTCGAGTTCGTAGCACACGGTGCCGTCCCACTCGCAGGTGTCGTCGAGCGGATCGTCGGCGCGCTGGACAGTGACTGCGACCTGGTCGCCGGGGGCCAGCTCCCCCAGGTCGACGACGGCCGCGCGGACCTCGCGGAGGTCGCGGTTCACGAGGAACACGGCGACGTCATCGCCCGAGCAGACGGCCGCCGCGTCGACGTACGGCGTGTCCTCCTGCGCCCTGATCCGCTCGCCGTGGCGGTCGATATCCCCACCCGGGCCGTCGACGGCGGCTGGGATGTGATGCCAGTCGCCCTCGCGAAGCCGTTCGGTGTACAGGCGCATCGCGGCGTTGTTCGCCGTTTCGAACGGCCGCAGGTCGCTCGGGAACGGGCGGTGCTTGAACGAGTTGTCGCGTTGGTGGCCGAACCGAACGGCGTCGCCCTGGCGGAGGAAGGCGTTGTACATCCCCGCGCAGAAGGCGGCGTGGGCCATCGTACCATACTTCGCGCGGGGACCGTCGGGGAGGCCGCCCGCGCCCATGTTCCACTCGCCGACCGTCACGTCCGGATCGGCGTCGTACTCGGCGGCCGTCTCGCGCAACCGCTCGACGTTCTCCTCGAACTGCGTCGGGAAGAGGACGAGCTGCTGGTTGAACGCGATCGGGTCGACGTCGGCGTCCCCGTCGGCTTCGCCGTGGACGTACCGGTGGATGTCGATACCGTCCGCGACGCGTCCGCCAGCCTCGAAGAACCGCTCGTTCCAGCCGGGGCCGCCCCAGGTGTGCATTCCGGGATCCAGCGCCGTCGCCGCGACGTCGATGCCCGGGTCGACGCCCGTGATCGCGTCGTAGTACTCGCGGAATCGTCGGCCGTACTCGTCGGGCTCCGTGTGACCGATCTGGAAGGTACCCCACACCTCGTTGCCCACCTGAAAGACGTCGACGCCCCAGGGCTCCTCGTAACCGTGCTCCGCACGGAGTGAGCCCATCTTCGTCTCCCCGGGGTCTCCGTTGACGTATTCGACCCAGTCGGCGGCCTCCACGGGCGAGATGTGCTCGCTGAAGCCAACGTTGAGGTAGGGATGGACGTCCGCCAGCTCGCAAAATTCGAGGAACTCGTTGGTCCCGAGGTAGTTCGGTTCGAGGCCGCCCCAGTGCAGCTCGGTTCGTACCGGGCGCTCCTCGAGCGGGCCGACGCCGTCGCGCCAGTGGTACTGACTCGTGAAGTTCCCTCCCGGCCACCGAATCGAGGGGACGCCGTACTCGCGGATGTTCTCGATCGCCGTCGGGTTGAACTTCTCGTTCACGGCGTCGCCGGCTCGGAGCTTCGCCCAGTCGAGGTCGGTGTGCCCTCGCCCTTCGACGGAGAGCACCAGCGAGTGGACGCCGAACGCGGAGTTCTCGTATCTATCGTCGCTCTCCGCGTCGAGTTCGAGCGTGACTTCGTGGCGCCGCCACTCGTCGCTCACCGGCACCAGCTCCCGAGCGAGTACCGTTCCGTCGGCGCCTTCCATTTCGATTTCGACCTCGTCGTGGCCGTCGCCGCGGACGCTGAGTTCGAGCACGTACTCCAGGGTCCGATCGTCGGGGAGCGCGAGGCGCTGGACGACGCCGCCTTCGCCCTCCCAGACGGTGATCCGCTGGTAGCGGGCGGGCGGCTCGCGGTGCTCTCTGCCGAGCGTGTCGGTCCTCGGCGGGACAGTGGCGTCCCTGCCGTGGACGCCGCCGACAAGGTGTTCGAAGGTGACGCGTCCGTCCCGACGGGACTCCCACGGATAGGCCACGTTCGGTTCCCGGTCGACGTCCCGGTGGACGACCTCGGTGCGGCACCACCAGTCCGGAGCGTCCTCGCGCGGCCGCTTGGGCCAGGTGTACCACTCCTCGAACGAGCCGTTCGCCAGGTGCTCCGAGTAGATTCCCGGGTACGCCTCGCGGCCGTTCATCTCCGTGAACTTCCCGAACACGCGCGGGTCGACGCTCCAGTCGCTCTGTTCGGCGGTGTCAATACTAACCGTCGCTCGGCCGCTCGTCTCGTCTGACACGCGCATGGTTAAGAAGAGTCACTCAATAAGCGTTTGGCAACCAGTTGAATATCTCTCATTTCTGCTCGGAGGTGGCGTCGTGAGTTCCCGGCTCGGAGTTAGCACCGAACCTGTAGCAGGTTTTCACCCTCGCCGTCAAGATGACAATCAGACCGACAAATTCGATCGAGAACATCAGGTTCCGCCGGGTCACCAACGCGCAGGTACTCCTACGCACAGTTTCCGAGAGGTAAGCAGCCTCGGAGTGTCTATCGGGTGGCGAGTTCGACCTCGATTGTCTTCGCGGTGCTGATAAGGAGGCCAGGAATGTCCTCCTCCAGGTGTTTACCTGCCATGTTCGTCGGTGAACCGTAAACCATGATCGCGCCAATGGCGTAGTCGTCCCCGTCGTAGATTGGAGTGGCGACCGCATTACAGTCAGACTCGTCAGGTGAGCGCTCGATGAGCACCTGCCGCTCGTGGATCGATCCAAGCTCCGAGCATAGCTCGGAGTATGCCTGTTGACCATCCTGGTGCTGGCGATCTAGGAGTTGGATAGCTTCGGACGTGGACCGACCAGAGAGGATGGCCTTTCCGGCCGTGATCGAGTCCGGCGGCACACGCTCTGACTCCCTGATCGTCCTGATTCCCTCGGGGCGAGAGCTGGCCTGGTAGAGACAGACGGCATCACCGTGCTCTTCGACGATCAGGGATACCGTCTCGCCGGTCGTCTGGGCGAGATTATCGAGAGGGGCGCTCGCGGCCTTGTACAGTCGATTGGCTTCGCGGATGCCGTAACCGAGGCGGAAAAACGCTAGTCCGAGCTTGTAGCGCCCGTCCTGCTTCGTCACATAACCCAGTTCCAACAGTGAATTCAAGTGTTTATACACAGAACTCTTCGACTTGTCGAGGTACTGTGCGAGTTCGGTGATGCCGGCCTCCCCGAGCTCGTTCAGCCCTTCGATTATCTCGAACGACGTTCCAACGGTCCCGATCGAGGGCTGACTGTCTGTCATTCGTAAGACCGCTTGTCATGAATGCGTAAAACGTTTACTGTCGGGAAACATATGTACAGATACCGGTCTCCGCTTAGACTGCAACCGAAAATAATGATACTGTTTTATCAGCGGCGTAAGTAACGTGTTCTGCGGACTTCCTGAACCACAACACCCGGGCAACCCGAAGATCGTAACGACACCTTGACGCTACGGTCATCAAAGGAGCGTCGTAGTTACGATTGCTGAAAACGGCAGTGTGGGCAACTTTGATGGGAATAGGAGCACTGATTGAGATGTTCCTCAGGGACCTCCGTGAGAACCATTGCGTTGGAGATGGATCTTTCTCGTTGATGGAGTGCCACAGCTGCAGGCGACCCGCCAGCGATGCTGGTCCCGATTTCAGTACGGAACCCATGAATCGAAACGTCGATAAACATGACAGTAATGAATTAAGATCGGAAGCTAACTAGTTTTCTGACTATTTCTATCTCGTCCATATCCGGCGGTGAGTAGACAAGCTCAAGAACAATTATGGCAGCTATCTTTAGAGAGGCAACCTCCTTGGAAGAGCAAACGTACCGGTGAAACCCCGCTACTAGCGATATCCGAGAAGCCGATCACAGTGATACCGAGAAACATCTGATAGCGGACCAAGTTCACGAGCATAGTAGAACAAGTAACAACCATAACGAGCATCATACGAAAGTTTGGAGGCGGCCGAATCGGCTCAGTTACCGATCGAAGTGTTGTCTGGGATTTATAGGACGTAGGCGTGGTTCACACGATTCAGAGGAGATAGGTACCTATTGCAGGGAGTTTAACTATTACTCCTATTTCGCCTGTATATCGACTGATTGCTCTTTCGTCGGCCGTCATCCGGTGGTAAAGACGAGAAGCACAATCTGCTAACGCGCCAGGGACCTGGAAACCGTTCTGTTGGTTACGAGAAATGGCGCAGTAGCGCTTTAGTGACTTCCTCACGCTCATGGTGTACCCAATGTGATGTCTCAGGGAACATTCGTAGCTGCCCATTTTGACAGTAGTCGACGCTCTTTTTAGCCATCGAGGGGACGAGTGCTATGTCATCTTCTCCCCAACAAATCAGCGTCGGCTGGACAACGGTGTCGCGTGGCGGGCGTTCCGAACGACGAAACCCGCGATACCAGTGTATCCGTGGACCAACGCCGGTGTGTTGCCAGGCCGACCGATAGCGATGGATCGTTTCTTCGTCGAACGTTCCAGGATTTGAAGTTACTTCAAGAGAAGCAACCATATTGGCCATATCGTTCCGACGAAACATCCACTCGGGTAGTTTCGGTAACTGATAAAACCACACGTACCAGCTCCGGACGATCTGTTGGGGGCTAGCTCGTAAGACGTTTCGATAGACCGTTGGATGTGGAACATTTAAGATCCCGAGACGATCGATGATTGACGGGTCACGGAGTGCTACATTCCAGGCGACGAATCCACCGAAGTCGTGTCCAACTACGTGGGCCGATTCCCGGCCCTCGCTCCGGATCAATTCGCATACGTCGGCAGACAGTTCTGATTGCCGATAGGCATCGATCTCGTCGGGGGCCTCACTCAGATTGGAGCCCCGCTGGTCCGGGACGATCACACGAAAGCCGGCTTCGACGAGCGAAATGATCTGGTCGCGCCAGCCGTACCAGAAATCGGGATGCCCATGCAGTAGGACGACCAGTGGGGCATCGGGTTCACCCGCGGCTACGACATGTAATTGGACGTCATTTACGTCGCGATAGGTAGATTCAACATCGTGATCAGCAAGTAACGATGCATCGGTGGTCGGGTGCGTTTCTGTGTTCGTCATCAGTAGTGAGAATAAACTACGTAGCTGAATATGGTTGCTGCCGCAGTCATAGGGCTATTTTTAACTCCACAATTCGATCTGAATCACTCCCTACCCGAAAAGCGCCGAGAAGACGCGGGATTCGATCTTTCGAAGGTGTTCGCTGGCGGTTGACGGAGCGATACCTACGGCGTCGACGACATCCTCGAGGCTCGTTTCTCGGGGCGACCTGTAGTATCCGGTCTCGACAGCCACCTCTATGACTTTCCGCTGGCGCGTCGTCAGCGAGCTGACCAGCGACGCCCTCTCTGGTTCGTAGTCGCCGATCTCGACGACCTCGAATCGGAACGGCACGTCTTCCAGCTGGTTCGCCTCCTCGAACAGCCGCCGGAACCCGGTATCGCTCCCTAGGTAGGTGATCCGCATCGACCCGTCGCCGGTGAACCGGATGGGCATATCCGCGATTACGCCGGCATCGTGTTGGTGCTCCAGAGCTCGGCGTATGGCGTGTGTCGGTTCGCATCAGTTCACCGACATCCACCGCTCTTCGCCGGCGACGAGGAAGTCGTCAACGTGCGATGAGGCTGCCATAATCTCCTCGTACCGGTGGCGGTTACCGCTTGCCTCGGCTAGAAGGACGACGGTGCCGTCGTCAAGGTGTTCTGCGTGGTGAATGGCTTCGCGGCGTACCGACGGCTCTTCCCTGAGTTCGCTGCCCAGGGGGTGGAAGACGCCTTCCTCACTCGGGATGAGGCGAGCTGTGAGATAGCGCATACTCACGATTGATTTCACTCGACAGTTAATCTATCCGACACTGTGGTGCGATTCAAGTCCGAACGCCTGATGACCAGTGCAGCGGCTCTATTGCTGTGCGGTGGTTCGATTTCGGTGCGACGGCTCATCATCTCTTTGCGGTAGATCGCTATCTCCGTCTCGGCAGATAGCTCTAGGTAGACACACGCTCTATCATATAGGAGCTGAGTCGGTGCAGACCGCGTTGAAAGAAAGGCACGTGTCAGTTGATTCTCGAGGAGCATCTCGCCCGCTGCTCCTCGCAAGATTTGTTCATTCGGTCGTGTTTAGTTAGGCCCGTTGAACCAGCGAGCGAACGTTTGGAGCCAGTTTTCAGCGGTTTCAGGGAAAACGTGGCTAAAGCAGTTCGAGAACGAAGACGTTCGGCGTTTCAATTCGCGGAAGATGCGCTCGATGCTGTTCCGATTTCCATGTCGTTCAGGATGAAATCGAAGCCCAGCTCGGGAAAGCGCAGTTTGGAGATGCTGAGCGCCATCGACCAGAAACACGGCAGAATCGACGGAGTGTTTCTCGCGTAATTCAGCGAGGAACATCTGGGTTGCTGCGGTCGTCGTAGTCGGAAAGAGTCGAACGTGAAACAGATTGGTTGTTTCGGGGTTACAGGCAGCGTACAGCCAGTATTGCTGGGAATTGATCCGAATCACCGTCTCGTCCAGCACGACGTGATTCTGGCTTCGGCCCTCGGTAGGCTGTAGACCGGCTTTCCGCACCCAATCATGAACCGCGTTCCGAGAGCGCTCGACACCCAGGTCGGCGAGAAACGAGACGGTATTCGACAGCGAGAGACCCGCTAGATGGAATTGAATACCGAGTTTCATCGCTGGTTCGGGTGTCCGTTCCCGCTCCACAACCTCCATGTCGATCCAGTCACTACACCCGACGAGGCGGCTGATTTCTGCCATAGACCAGCAAGAAATCACACCGTCTCACTTTTCACGCTTGACTAAACACGACCGTCACGGGCCACCACAACGGTTATGAGTCGCCCCCTCATCTCCCGGCTTCATGAGCAATCTCACTGACCGTTTCGGCGACGAGTCGCCCCGGAGCGGCGAGTACGAGTACAAAGTCGTCCCCGCGCCCTCCAGCCTCCTCTGGTTCCGGATCAAGCATGATGAGACCGAGCAGCTATTGAACGAACTCGCTCACGACGGGTGGGACCTCGACGAGGCCGTCGTCAACTGGTGGGGCGGTGCGGACCTGATCCTCCGCCGGGAACGCTGACCCGGGCGTCGCACGACGACGCTCGAACCGCACGATGGGTGTAAGCGCGACGCCGTGTCGCCCTCCGAAACGACGCGAAACGGTTACCGCTGGATGTCCTTCCCGCAACTGGAACATTCCGCGCTCGCTCCCTCTCCGAGCAACTCAGATGCCGTTCCCGTCCAGCCGCAGTCAGGGCAGAGAACCGTGTCCGAGTGAGACATTCCCGTGGAACGGACGGGACTTGACGGAAAAGTCCTGTGGCGGAGCGGAGGGCGGTGTTTAGTTAAGCGACTCACCGGACAAAGACTGACGACAATCGGAAGCCTGCAGTCCCCGAACGCCTTTAGTCAGATCTATCACGGCTCACAACAGATGAGTGGTATGACGAAATTCGGTTTTCAACTGTACAGTTTGCACGGCGTCGACGAACCGCTGCCGGACGTGATCGAGCGCGTCGGCGACACGACGTTCGACGGAGTCGAGTTCGCGGGCCTGGGTGACGCGACCGTCGAGGAACTGACCGAAACGCTGGACCGGACGGAGCTCTCAGTAGCGGGCGCCCACATCGGATTGACCGATATCGAAGACGATCCGGAGTCGGTCGGCGAAACCTATCGATCGCTCGGCTGCAGCGACGTCGCCGTCGCCTGGATCGACCCCGAACACTTCGAATCGCGCTCGGCCGTCGAGACGATCGGACATCGGCTCGGCGAGGCGGCCGACGCGCTGGCACCGTACGACATCAACCTTCACTACCACAATCACGACCAGGAGTTCACCCAACTGAATGGGGACCCCGCGATCGCGTACCTCCTAGACGCGGCCGACAACGTCGGCTTCGAGGTTGATCTCGGATGGGCCGGCGTGGCCGGATACGATCCGCTGCAGGTGCTGCGCGACTTCGACGATCGCATCGACCTCGTCCACCTGAAAGATTACGACGCGGCCGCCGGCGAGACGAGCGTCGTCGGCGAGGGCGATCTGGATCTCGAAGAAGCCTTCGCCGCCGTTCGCGAACAGGACGTCGACTGGATCATCTACGAAGCGGAGGAACGCCCGGATTCGTACGACACGCTCGACGGTGCCGCTGCGGTCGTGAACGAGCACTGGTAAGAGGTGCTCGATTCTACTACGTAGTGTCGTGGGAGTTGATCCCGTGCGGCGAGATCTGATCCCCTCCCCCCGTGTGCGAAATGAATTCGCAGCGAGTGCGACTCGGTTAGCCAGTTGCTGAGAGACGTTCAGATTCAAAATCAACGAATAGAGAGTGAGTAGCGGAGGAAATCGGCAGTCCCGGAAATTCGAAAGTCTCCAGTGGAATATCTGGCCGACGGTTGATAACGATTTGTTCCCCGACTCTTTTACAACTCTTACGGCCTACCCTTGGGTCTAGTACGGTTACTGTTTCTAGCCTATAGTAATAAAACTTTCCCTAACAAAAGAGTTGTTTGCTAGATCGATCATAGAGGATTTCTATCTTACGTATCTCTTCGAACTGTCGCCGTTCGTTGCTTGGTCAACGGATTTGTCTCCCACCCGTCCCCCTTCGGTCGGCCTCAAATTCATCTCGCACACGGGGGGAGGGGGTTCGGATCCCACACCATTGGTTATTTCTCTATCTGGCGCTCTGTTAAATTTCATTTCGCACACGGGGTGTCCCCTCGATCGCGCGTAAGAAGTGATGATTCCGAATCCCAAGCTGGCTTTGCCTGCGGTGAATTGACTTTGCCCGCGGTAGCGTGTGTAATTCACAGTATCCCGTAGAATCGGCTTATATCGCGTGAAAAACCCATATTTGATCTTGCACACGGTTCCCTGTATCTATTTATGGAATGCGCGATATACCCATACTATGGGTGATGGCGACGAACAACGGTCTCTTTCACAATCTATTAAAGGCCGTCTGCAGGAAGGCGCTCAGAACTCCGTTTTCCGAAACAAGACGCTGCTGGATCCCGACGCCGTCATCGACGAAGATCGAATCGTCGGTCGGGATCAACAGCTAGACGACATCATCACGTACCTCCGACCGATTCTGCAGGGGAACCGTCCACCCAACATGCTCCTCTATGGACCGTCCGGAACCGGGAAGTCGCTCATCATCAACGCGGTGTGTGAGCAGGTTTCCGATCTGGCGACCGCCCAGGACATTCAGTTCGGCGTCGTCCAGATCAACTGCCAGACGATCAAATCACACGATCGTGCCGTCTATCGACTCGTCGAAAACGCGGCCACGGAAGCCAGTATCGAAGCCGGCGTTCCCGAAACCGGTATCTCCACCGACCAGAAACTCCGACGGTTCTACGAAATCTTGAGCGAGTGCTTCGACTCGGTCATCATCATCCTCGACGAAGTGGATCTCCTCGTCGGCCGCCAACGCGATCCCAACGACGAGCCGGCGTACTCGAAGCTTCTCTACCAGCTCTCGCGCGCTTCGCAACTCGGCCGTATCGACGGCGACATATCGGTCGCGGCGCTGACGAACGATCCCCGATTCATGGAAAATCTCGACGGACGAGCGGAGAGTTCGTTCAATCCGCAAGACGTCGTCTTCCCCGATTACGACGCGAACCAGTTGCAATCGATTCTCGATCGGCGCCGGGACGCGTACCGGGACGGCGTCCTCGAAGACGGTATCATCCCGCTCAGCGCAGCGTTCGCTGCGCAAGATCACGGCGATGCGCGCAAAGCGATCGATCTCTTCCGAAAAGCAGGCGAACTCGCCGACCGGCGGGGCGAAGAGACGGTTCGCGAAGAACACGTTCGCGATGCCCAAGAGGAAGCGGAACGCGATCGAACGCTCACGCAGATGCAGGGGCTCTCGACGCAAAAGAAGCTCTCACTGTACGCAACCGCGATCGTGCCCGTGTACGCCCAGCGAAACCTGAACGCCGTCCCCAGCACCGTGGCGTATCGAGTCTATCAGTACCTCGCAGACCTCCTCGATGCGGACAAGAAATCGCGCGACTCGTACCTTCGCTACATGACCGAGGCGGAAACGTACAACTTCGTGACGTCCGAGAAACGGGGTCGTGGATACGGAAGCGGCGTCCACAAGGAATACACGTTCGTCGACGATCCTGAAGTCGTCGCAGAAACGCTCGAGGCCGACATCCGACTCGAGGAGATCGAAAACAACGAAGACCTCATCGCATCCGTCGTCAACGCTCAGATCGATGACTTCTTCGAAGAGAAATAGCTGTCGGTACGCCCCTCTATGCAACCGATTAGCTGATATATTTCACTTTGCACACGGGGTGTACTGCCGATATAGCGCATAATTCATCTCGCACACGGGGGGTGTGTTCGAACACGTCTCGAATTCATCTCGCACACGGGGCCCGCGGGTAGTGCTAGGTTTGAGATTCATATTGCACACGGGGTCTGTTTTTGAGAGTCGTTGAAATTCATATTGCACATGGGGTCTGTACTCGAGCACATTTCAAAAATCACTTCGTACACGGGGGCTCGACGCGATCCAGGCTCCAAATATCATTTCGCACACGGGGTGTATTGAGATTCTGCCCGGATGACAGTAGCTGAAAACAGCCACCGAACGCCCGAACTGTATATTAAGACAGTAATAAGGTAAACTGGTACTATTCGTAATTGAACATAAACTTAATTCACAGCTGAGCTAGTCCGCCGTATGCGTACAGTTCATAATTGGTATCTCTTCGATCGTGGTCTTTGGCTTCTCTCCAATCGTGGCTCCATCGATCATTCTTCGCTCTCCGTTCCGTTCTTCTCTCTGCTGACCAGCAACTATTCTTGGCAGCAATTGTCCTTGAAATTCTCGCGTATAGGCCGGACTGTATACTGTGATAATAATATGCTATTCGGTAGTGATCCGTGTAATACTATATGTTTCTCAAACGATGATTCCTGAAATTCCATCTAGTGATGATGATTTTCGATCACGTTCATTGATTCGATCGACGATCCGGATCGTCGAAGCGGACGAAAAGTTCTACTTCCGCCGCTGTGAGGTCTGGTTCGTGATTACGGAATCTCCGGATAAGGGAGACGTGACGATCGTTCGGGGCAAATCGATCGCGGACGTGTACGTCGATCCGAACGATCACGCTGTGACGCACATCGCAGCGACGGATCTCTGTACGGACGTCGAACGGGTGACCGGGACCGAACCGCAGTTGGTGAACACGCTAGATGCTGCCGGCGAGATCGCCGTCGTCGTCGGAACCATCGACAACTCCGTCGGCGTGGACGCCTGCCTCCCCGCGAGCGATATCGACGCGGCGGAACTCCGAGGGCGACGGGAAAGTTACGTCATCGCGACGGTTCGAAATCCGGCGCCGGATCTCGACGCCTGCGTTCTCGTCGTCGGGAGCGATCCGCGAGGAACTGCCTACGGATCATACGACCTCTCGAAGACGATCGGCGTATCGCCGTGGTACTGGTGGGCGGACGTCGCGCCCACGCGACGCGACGTCGTCGCCGTCGAGGCCGGCTGCTACGCGGACGGCCCGCCGTCGGTGACCTACCGCGGGATCTTCCTCAACGACGAGGACTTCGGTCTCCGTCCGTGGGCGACGGACGCCCACGCGCCGGACGATTCGGATCGGCCGGGTATCGGCCCGACGACCTACGAACGGCTCTTCGAGTTGCTCCTCCGGCTGAAGGCCAACACCGTCTGGCCCGCGATGCACCCCGATACGAAAGCGTTCTACCGGTACCCCGAACACGCCGACCTGGCCGACACGTACGCCATCATCGTGGGCACCTCTCACTGCGAGCCGATGCACCGGAACAACGTCGACGAGTGGGAGGCACCGCACGAGGAGTGGAACTACGAGACCAACCGCGAGACGATCCTGTCGTACTGGCGCGAGCGCGTCGAGGACGTCGCCGACTACGAGAACGTCTTCACCCTCGGAATGCGAGGGATCCACGATTCCGAGATGCCCGGCGGCGACACCCGCGAAGAGCGGACCGCAACCTTGCAGCGAGTGATCGAGGACCAACGGACGCTGCTCGATGAGGCCCACGATCGTTCGGTCGATCGCGTTCCACAGGCGTTTTGTCCGTACAAGGAGGTACTCGAGCTCTACCGCGGCGGACTCGACGTGCCCGAGGACGTGTGCGTCATGTGGCCCGACGATAACTACGGTCACATCCGAGCGCTCCCGACCGAACCGAAGCGCGAGCGGGCCGGCGGGCACGGCGTCTACTACCACCTCTCCTATTGGGGACGACCCCACGACTACCTCTGGCTCTCGAGCGTCCCGCCGGGGCTCGTCAGGCGGGAGATGACGAAGGCCTACGACGCCGGCGCGCGGGAGTATTGGTTCGTCAATGTCGGGGACGTCAAACCGACTGAGAAGGAGATGGAGTACTTCCTCGATCTCGCGTGGGACGTCGAGAGCGTTCGCGAGACGCCGATCGCGGCGTGGCTCGAAGCGTGGGCCGACCGCGAGTTCGGCGAACGGTACGCCGGCGAGATCGCCGATCTCCTGCGGGAGTACTACCGACTCTCGCAGTCCCGAAAACCGGAGCACATGGGCAGGTCGACGGTGTATCCGAATACGAAGCCCGACGACCCGGCGTTTAGCGTCACGCACGGTGGCGACGAGGCCCGGCGCCGCGTCGCGGCCTTCGAGCGGATCGCGGACCGCGCGACCGAGATCTGCGATACGCTTCCCGAGTCTCGGCGGCCGAGCTTCTACGAACTCGTCGGCTATCCGATCCGGTGTGCGGCCGCGATGACGGCGAAACACATTCACGCGTATCGCAGTCGACGGTACGCCGGGCAGGGCCGCGCGACCGCCGAAGCGTACGGCGATCGCGCCGAGGCGGCACACCGGCGCATCGCCGAGGAGACGCGCTATTACAACGAGACGCTGCTCGACGGGAAGTGGGCGAAGATGATGTCCGATCGCCCTCGAGAGCTGCCGGTATTCGACGAACCCGATACTGCTAGCACTACTCCGCACGAGGGACCGTCCCTCGGCGTCGTTCCGGAAGGGTGCCGCGAACCGGTGCGCGAGAGCGACGTTCACCCGCCCGCGTTGCCGACCGTCCATCCCGGGATGGACCGCGAGCGCTTCCTCGATCTGTTCGCGCGCGGAGCCGAGCCGACCGAGTGGACTGCGACGCCGAGCGACGATTGGATTCGCCTGTCGGCTCGCGAGGGGACGGTTACGGACGAAACGCGTCTGTGGGTCGGCGTCGATCGGACGCTCGTTCCCGAGACCGGTGCCGCGGGGACGATAACTGTCGAGGGCTACGGCACCCGGAAGCGGGTCCGCGTCGTCGCGTCGCCCCGCCGAGAGACGGCGGCGGACTTCGCCGTGATCGATGGCGTCGCGGCGATGGAGGCCGAGCACGCCAGCCGTCGTCGTGACGGCGACCGTGCCCGCTGGACCGACGACGACATCCCCGGCCGCCTCTCGGGGACGACGGTCGCGCTCGAGCCGTCGGTATTCGAGAGTTACGACCCTGATGAGGACGGTACCCCGCGACTGGAGTTCGACCTCGAGATACCGAGCGCGGAGACCGTCACGGTCGACGCGTACTGCGTTCCGACGCAGGCGCTCACCGAGGCGCGCGACCTCCGGTACGCCGTAGACCTCGGCGAGGACCGCGAAATCGCATCGATAGATCCCGCGGGTGGCGAGCACGATCCCGAGTGGCAGCAGAACGTGCTCCGCGGTGGCGCCGTTGGGACGACCACCCACGAGATCCCGACGACGGGGCTGCACACGCTCGCCGTCGAGGGACTCGATCCCGGCCTGATCGTCGATCGGATCGTCGTCCGAACCGACGCTCGGGCAGAGACGTATCTCGGGCCTCGCGAGACCCGACTCGAGTGAGACGATACGAAATCGCGCTCGTCGACTCGCGGTCGTGAAATATACGACGGTTTCGAGTACGGTGTGTTTCCGTATCGGTGGAATATTTGGTCTCGGTGTTATAACGCACTCTATGGCCGACCAACAGAAAGCCGATATTCGCGTGGGTGTCCGCACTCGCTCGCTCGATACCGATCGCTTGCGGTACATCCGTCAACTCGGAGCCACGGACGTCTTTCTCGATCACGCCGACACCCACGAGGAGCCCGACGAGTTCAACGACCGCGATGCGAAGACGACGGTCGCCATCGGACCGGACGCGATTCCGTCAGCTCAGGAGTTAGTGTCCGCTCGAGAGCGTGTCGAGGGTGCGGGACTCAGATTGACCGGTATCCAGTCGCTCCCTCATTCGCTATACGGCGATATCATGTTCGGTCGCAAGGACCGCAACCGAGCGCTCGAGCAGATTACGACCCTCGTGCGGAACCTCGGCGAGGCCGACGTTCCGATCCTCGGGTACCAGTGGAACCCGCGGGGAGTCGTCCCGATGCGCACGTCTCCGGTCGAACTTCGAGGCGGCGCGACGGGGACCGGCTTCGACCTGGACGAGATCGAGGCACCCGACGATCTCGCTCCGGGTCTCGATCGGGCCTACGACGAAGACGAATTCTGGGATAATTACGAGTGGTTCCTCGAGCGCGTCCTCCCGGTCGCGGAAGAGGCGGGCGTCGACCTCGCGCTTCATCCCGCCGATCCGCCGGTGCTGGAGTCGCTGGGAGGTATCCCTCGGCTGTTCCGAAACGCCGAGAACTTCGAACGGGCGATGGACCTCGTCCCCAGCGATAACCACGGACTGAAACTCTGTCTGGGCTGCTTTTCGGAGATGGGGACCGACGTTCACGAGGTGTTGCGGCGCTTCGGCGAGCGAGACGAGATACTCTTCGTCCACTTCCGTGACGTCGTCGGCGAAGTGCCGCGTTTCCACGAGACGTTCGTCGACGAGGGGAATTTCGACACTACCGAGGTCGTTCGGACGCTCTCCGAGGTCGGCTTCGATGGCGTCATCATTCCGGATCACGTCCCCCGAATGGCCGGCGACGATGACTGGCGCCACCGTGCGCGTGGATTTACCGTCGGCTATCTTCGGGGCGTCGTCGATTCGGTTACGGAACCACGCGGCGAGAAAGAGTACGATAGACGATAAGACGGTCCGGCGAGCGCGCAACTCGTGATCTCTTGTGCCTGATAGCTAAAACGGTATTTCAGAGCAGCCGTTACCGTAGCGCCCGCGTTGGGACGGAACGGGAACTTGCATCCGGCCTGACCGAACTCCTACTGATAGACCTCAACTGAGACTTTCGACATCTGACGCTCTCTGCCGTCAGTAGACGGATGCTCCTCATCAAACCACACAACGCCGTTCTGCCGTGAATCGCGTCGGTTTATATTTATGTCCGGCCACACCGGACGGCGAATCGAGATACGTATTGTACTCGGCAGTTGATGTCGGGTTGCGATATCACGCAAATACCGTTGTGAGGTCGAGATATGAATTACGACCGTACCTGTGTAAATACTTGGTCGCGATACCCTGAACAGCCGCTCGTTCCGGACACTGGAACCGTCCGGCACCACCGGATACTTGGATGCGTGTCGTGCGGAATCGATTCGCGAGTTGAGCAACGACAGCTGAGAACGCGACGAGGCTACCGGTCCGCGTTTCGCTCGCACAAGAGGGATCGAGGCGGCGTCAGCGCTGTTAATAAATCGCGTAGCCGCCGTCGACGTACAGCATGTGCCCGGTGATGTACGAGGCGTCGTCGCCGGCCAAAAAGCAGTACGCGCCGGCTATCTCTTCGGGGGCGGCTCGACGGTCCATCGGGTTTTCCTTTCGGACGGCGGCGATCCGATCGTCGGTCCCTCGATCGACTCCCGAGGTGATCGCGGTTTGGACGGCCCCAGGTGCGACGGCGTTGACCCGAATATCGTGCCAGGCGAGTTCGAGCGCCGCGACGCGCGTGAGCATCATGACGGCGCCTTTCGACGCGTCGTAGGCGGCGTGGCCGGTCTGTGCGAGTTCGGAGCTGATAGAGGCGGTGTTGATGATCGCACCGCCGCCTTCTCGGTCGAGCATGTCGGCGGCGGCGGCGCGGCAGCCGACGAACACGCTGCGAACGTTCGTCCCGTAGACGGCGTCGAACTCGTCGACGTCCGTCTCGAGTATCGATCCGCCGCGAAAAATTCCCGCGTTGTTCACCATCACGTCGACGCCGCCGAACTCCCGAGCGGCGTCGACGACCGACTCGACCTGGCCGGACTCGGAAACGTCGGTCGCCACGAATTCGGCGGTCCCGCCACCGTCCCGAATCGTCTCGTGGGTTGGCGGCTCATCGCTCCCCTTCGGTGCCTCGCGAATATCCGCGACGATAACCGTCGCACCCGCATCGCCGAACCGCTCGGCGACGGCGCGCCCGATTCCGGAACTGCCGCCGGTGACGATCACCGTCTCGTCCGAAAAGTCGCACTCGAAAGAACCCATACGGTCCGTACGGCGATCGGTTACTTAGCGTTACTGTCCGAAGCGCGTTCACCAGTACCGCGACCAGTGCGTCGTGGCGCGAACGAGTCCCTCGACGTAGAAGTAATCGCCCCAGATGCAACACTCGTCGTAGTCGCCGTTCGAAACGTCGTAAGCGCCGTCCGTAAGGAGCCCGTTCGAATCCAATCCCTCGGTCGAGTACGTTTCTGCGAGGCTTCCAAGCGTCGCGAGGGAGGCGTTACGATAGCCGCGGACGCGCTCGTCGGCCAGCGGGAGTTGTCGGGCGAGTTCGTCGAGGCCGCAGGCCGCGATCGCGGCGGCCGAGGTATCGCGAACGTCCCGATCGGCCGGCGCGTCGAAGTCCCACAGGGGGACGCAGTCGTCCTCGACGCGCGAGAGGTAGTAGTTGGCGAGTTTCGCCGAGAGCTGCGCGTACGCTCCCTCGTCGGCGTAGTCGGCGGCGATCGCGTACCCGTAGATCGCCCAGGTCTGCCCGCGCGACCAGCACGACTCGTCGTCGTATCCCTGGACCGTTTCGCCGCCGATCGACGCGCCGCTCTCGACGTCGCACTGGAACGAGTGGTAGGTCGATCCGTCCGATCGGACGATGTGCTCCGCGGTCGTCCGGGCGTGGGTCTCCGCGATCGCGGCGTACCGCGGATCGCCCGTCTCGTCGCTCGCCCAGAATAACAGGGGGAGGTTCATCATCGTGTCGACGATCGTGCGACCGCGCTCCCAGGAGTCGCCGTCCGGTTCGAGTTCGCCCCACGCTTGAATCAGCCCAGGGTGCTCCCAGAACCGATCGGCGAGGCGATCCGCCGCCGTAAGCGCCAGCGAGCGGTACCGTTCGTTCCCGGTGAGACGGTATCCGGCGCCCGCGGACAGCGTGTAGAGAAAGCCGATATCGTGGGTGTCAACGTCCCCCTCATCCAACCGCCGCTCGAACGTCGCTACCTGCGCCTCAGCGCCGTCCCGAAACCGGCGGTCGCCGGTGACCTCGTACGCGAGCCAGCACAGGCCCGTCCAGAAAGACGCGGTCCACCCGTCTACGTTGTCCGTCGGACGATAGACCAGATCATCGCTCGATGGTTCCGGAAACCGATCATAGAACTCGTCGAGCGAGGCGTCGATCCGATCGACGGCGACCGACAGCGCGTCGGCTACGTCCGCTCGATCGACCGACGGCTCGTCGGCGTAGCGATTCGGAAGCCCTCGGTCCGCGGTCGATTCGAGCAGTGCGTCGGGTTCGCGCGGCATATCGACCCATAGTGGGGCGTCTCGACTGATAAACCCATCGTGCCGCCGTCCCCTGTTCGCCGACGGTCCCCGTCCTCGCGGGCGTTCGCGCGGCTCCCCGTGCGTGACCGACCGGCGATCGGGACAATCGTTTTAGGAGTGTGATAACATACGTCGGGTATGAATCCGGTCGCCGAAAACCCTCTCCGGACACGGACCGATTTCGAACGCGCCGTCGAACAGCTCGTCGACCCGTTGCTCGATCACGCCAGTCCCGGCGGCGCGCGGGTGCGGCCGACGGCCACCGGCGCCTGGTTTCCCGACGTCGACGCCGATCTGGAGGGATTCGCGAGACCGCTGTGGGGAATCGTCCCGTTGAGCGTCCACTCGACGTTCGATCGGTGGCCGCGGATTCGACGCGGACTCGTCAACGGCACTGACCCGGCACACGACGAATACTGGGGTGACGCCGGCGACGGGTCCCAGAAACATGTCGAAATGGCCGCGATCGGCCTCGGACTCGTCCTCACGCCCGAACGGATGTGGGATCCGCTCTCCGAATCCGAACGCGAGCAACTCGTCCGGTGGTTGAATGGGATCAACGACGCCGAACTCCACGACTGCAACTGGCTGTTCTTCCGCGTGATGGTGAACACGGGGCTCCGATCGGTCGGCGCGACCCACGACTGGGAGTTCGCGCAGTCGTCGCTGGACCGACTCGAGTCGTTCTACCGCGGCGACGGCTGGTACGCCGACGGACCCGAGGGGAGCGCGATCGACTACTACGTGCCATGGGCGATGCACTACTACGGGCTCGCGTACGCGTCCGTCTGCGCCGACGAGGATCCGGACAGGGCGCGCCGCTTTCGGGAGCGAGCCGCCGAATTCGCAACCGACTACGTCGACTGGTTCGACGGCGACGGCCGGGCGCTCCCCTACGGCCGAAGCCTCACCTACCGCTTCGCCCAGGCCGCGTTCTGGGGTGCGCTCGCGTACGCCGACGTCCATCCGCTCCCGTGGGGTGTGATTAGGGGACTCTGGGCGCGCAATATCCGCTGGTGGCTGAACCAGCCGATATTCACCGACGGGGGGCTGCTGTCGGTGGGGTACCGCTATCCGACGCTGAAGATGTCGGAGCCGTACAATTCGCCGAACTCCCCGTACTGGGCGCTGAAGGCGTTCCTTCCGCTCGCGCTCGAGCCGACGCACCCGTTCTGGCGGGCCGACGAGGAACCGCTGCCCGATCGACTTACTACAACCACGCAGCCCGAAGCGGGCAAGGTCATCTGCCGGGACGACGGCCACCTGTTCGCGCTCTCGCTACCCCGGGACAGTCCGTACGGGCCGGAGAAATACGCGAAGTTCGCGTACTCGGCGACGTTTGGATTCTCCGTCGCCGGACGGAACGCGGGCCCCGGACGGGCAGGACACGATAGCTCGCTCGCGCTCAGTGTGGACGGAGACCGGTACACGGTCCCCGAGTCGGTCGCCGCGACCGAGGTCGACGGGACGACCCTCAAATCGCTGTGGACCCCGTGGGACGACGTGACCGTCGAAACCTGGGTCGCGCCGGCGCTCCCGTGGCACGTCCGCGTCCATCGCCTCGAGACGTCGCGCCCGATTCACGTCGAGGAGGGCGGATTCCCGCTCGATCGAACCGGCGACGACGACGCGACGCGGTTCACCCACGAAACGGAGGGCGCGACCGCCCGCGCGACGTATCCGAACGGGACGAGCGCGATCGCCGATCTCCGGGCCGATCGGCGACCGACGATCGTCTCGGAGGAGCCGAACGCGAACCTCATGCACCCGCGCACCGTCGTCCCGACCCTTCGGAAGCGATACGACGCCGGCGACCACTGGCTGGCCGCGGCGGTTCGCGCGGCGCCCGACGGATCGGCCGACGCGGTCTCGACCCCGGAACTCGTCGCGACCGGCGATCGCGACCGCGTGACGATCGAGACGGCCGCCGGCGATCGACTTCTCGAGTGTCGCGCCGGCGAGATCGGGAGCGCGGCCGAGGGGCGGTCGGAGTAGTCGGCCGATCACGGCCGCCCTCGACGGCAGGTATCTTTTTGAGGTGCGGCTACCTCTCTCGAGCCAGATGGGAGACGAGTTACGACAGGGGCCGAACGCCGGCCGAACGCTACCCGCGGAGCGCGAGCGGTACGACGATCCGGAGACGGGCGCGCGCGTCACGCGGGTGACGAACGATCCGGACGCCGACAGCCGCCACCTCTACTTCACCGAGCCGGGATGGTACGACGACGGCCGACGGCTGCTGATCCGCTCGGACCGCGACGGCACGCGCCAGCTCTACTCGATCGCACTCGAGTCGGGCGAGATAACGCAGTTAACCGACCTTCCGGCGGCGATCAGCGGCGTTACCCGCATCGCGACCGAACCGACGGCGCTGTTCTGGTGCGACGATCGCCTCGTCGCGCTCGACCTCGAGACGCTCGCGGTGACGCCGCTGTACGAGCTTCCGGACGGCTACGCGGGAAGTATCGCCGCGGGGACGGCCGACGGAACGCGGGCCGTCACGGCGATCTCGGAGGAACTCGACATCGAGCGAGATCCCGACGACCGCGAGCAGTGGATCGCCGACCGGATGACCGCCGGTCCCCGATCGACGGTGCTCTCGGTACCGCTCGAGGGCGGCGACCCGACCGTCCACGTCGAGGAGCACCGGTGGCTCAACCACGTCAACGCGTCGCCGACTCGCCCGGAACTCATCACGTACTGCGAAGAGGGGCTGTGGGAGGAGGTCGATCGGATCAGAGCGGTGAACCTCGAGACGGACGAGACGTGGGTCGTCCGACCGACCGATGAGGAGGAGGCCGTCGGCCACGAGTACTGGCTCGCCGACGGCGAGACGATCGGCTACCACGGATGGCGGGGGAGCCGCGACGATCCCGAGGCGTTCTTCGGCCACGTTCGATACGACGGCACGGAACGACACGAGTGGCCGGCGCCGGATCTCTACACGCACTTCCACAGCAACTCGCGCGAGCTGGTCGTCGGGGACGGCACGTACCGCGGCGCGCCGTTCGATCTGCTCTGGGAGCGGGACGACGAGGCCGACGAGTACCGAACGCCCCGCAAGCTGGCCGCACACGGCTGGAGCGGCGACGACGACGTTCACCCTCACTCGCGGCTGAGTCCCGACGGGGACAGCGTTGTCTTCGATAGCTCTCGCGGCGGGACCAGCAGCGATGTTTACCTCGTCGAGATTCCCGACGACCTCGGCGAACTCCCCGAGTTCGACGGAATACCGGTACCGCGGAACGCGTAACTGCCATCGCAGCGAGCGTGCCGGCACCCTTTTCACGATCTGTGCAGTCTCGTCACACGGAATCGAGGATGGAAACGCGACAGCCCGTAGATTTGCGAACGAGCCGTTCGTCGAACCCGATCGGGATCGACGAACCGAATCCGGTCTTCCGCTGGAGAGTCGAGTCCGACCGCCGCGGCGCTCGCCAGACGGCGTTCAGGGTCGTCGTCGCGTCGACGCCGGAGCGACTCGCCGCGGGTGAGGGTGACGTTTGGGACACCGGAAAGCGATCGTCCGACCGACCGGCGGTCGCGTACGACGGGCCGCCGCTCGAGTCCGGGACGACCTACCGCTGGGCGGTCCGCGTCTGGGACGAGTCCGACGAGCCCGGCCCGTGGAGCGACCCGGCGCGATGGGAGACCGGGCTGCTCGAGCCCTCCGACTGGAAGGCGGCCTGGATCCGTCGCCCCGCGGACGGCGCGTTCGAGCGCGGCCGATTCACCTACCTGCGCCGCGAGTTCACCCTCGACGGAACGGTAACACGGGCCCGGGCGTACGTCTCCGCCAGCCACCGGTACGAACTCTCGGTCAACGGCCGCGTCGTCGACGAGGGTCCGGCGCCGTCGTATCCGGATCACCAGTACTACAGGACGGTCGATCTCGCTGCCGACCTGACGGCGGGCGAGAACGCGATCGGCGCGCTGTGCAACTGGAACGGCGCCGGACAGGGACGGCCCGCCGCCGAGCCCGGGTTCGTTTGCCAGCTCGACGTGACCTTCGCCGACGGGCGCGAGCGCACGATCGCGACGGACGGGTCGTGGCGCGTCCGCGAGGCCGAGTGGCGGGCGGACGCGCCGCTTCGAAACGACGAAATTGCGGAACCGGTCGAGATCATCGACGCTCGCCGGGCGCCGGACGGGTGGGCCGAACCCGGATTCGACGCGTCCGCGTGGGCATCCGCAGCCGTCGTCGGCACCCACCCGACGGAGCCGTGGGAGCGACTCCTCGCACAACGCACCGACACCGTGCGGTCGCCGGTCGAATCCGAGTCGATCGAGCGGCTCGAATCCGGCGCGTACGTTATCGACTTCGGGCGCGTGTACGCCGGCGTCCCCCGGGTGCGCTTCGAAAACGGGACCGACGGACACCGGGTCGCATTCAGAGCGGGGTATCGACTCGAAGACGACGGCTCGGTCGCGGAGACGGCGGGCACGCAGTGGACGGACATGCGATACGAGTACGTCCAGCGCGACGGTTCGGGGACGTTCCGCGCGTTCAACTACCTCGGATTCCGATACCTGCAGATCGACGATCCCGGCGAGTCCATCGACGCCGAGCAGGTGCGGCTGCTGGCGCGGCGTCACGACGTTCCCGACGAGCGAGCGGCAACGTTCGCGTCCGCGAACGAGACGATCGACGCGGTCTTCGAACTTGCGCGCCACTCGGCGCTGTACGGCAGCCAGGAGCAGTTCGTCGACACGCCGACTCGGGAGAAAGGCCAGTTCCTGCTGGACGCGTTCAATATCTCGGAAACGACGACGCATGCTTTCGCGGAACGGACGCTGAGCCGGCGGACGATCGCGGCGTTCGTCCGCTCACAGGACCGGTACTGGGCCGATGAGGGACGGCTGAACGCCGTCTACCCGAACGGCGACGGCAAGCGCGATATTCCGGATTTCACGGTTTCCTTCCCCGAGTGGGTCTGGCGGTACTACCGAACTGCCGGCGACCGGGCGATCCTCCAGCGCGCGTATCCGGTCGTGCGGGCGATCGCGGCGTACGTCGAGCGCCACGTCGACGCCGAAACCGGGCTCGTCACGGCCCTCTCGGGCGGCGAGGGTGGTCCCTACGAGGAGGGAATCGTCGACTGGCCGCCCGAGATGCGCTACGGCTACGATCGGGAGTGGCCCGCCAGAACCACGGTCAACGTCCTCTGTGCGAGCGCGCTCGGCCGAGCGGCCGACGTTGCGGCCGAACTCGACCGGCCGGCCCGCGAGCGGTCGCGCTACCGCGAGCGTCAGCGCGTGCTCGAGGCGGCGATCGACGACCAATTGCGGCGGGGCGACCGCTACGTCGACGGTTGCGACGCGACCGACGCGAGCGATTCTTCGTCCCAGCACGCCAACGCCCTGCCGCTCGCGTTCGGGCTCGTTCCCGAGGAGCGAACCGACGCGGTCGCCGATCGGGTGATCGAACAAGGGATGGCGATGGGGCCGATGATGGTTCCGTGGCTGCTCGAGGCCCTCGAGGTCGCGGACCGTCCCGAGGCGATCGTCGATCTGGTGACGGACCCCGAGGCGGACGGCTGGGCGAATATCCTCGCGCAAGGCGGTACCTTCACCTGGGAGAGCTGGCACTGCCGGGATCGATCGCTGCCGGACGACCACCGGCGCAATCGTAGCGAGTCCCACGCCATGGGCGCGACGGTGCTGGTGACCATCTTACGGGCGCTGCTCGGCGTCCGCCTCGACGAGACCGGGATCGCAGGCGAGCGCGTCGAGATCCGGCCGCCCGAGTCGGGACTCGAGTCGGCGTCGGGGCGGGTGCCGACCGAACGGGGCACCGTCGCGGTCTCGTGGACGCGGAGCGACAGCGCGGGCGGCGAGGCGGGCGACGGCGGCGAACCACTTCGGCTCGAGGCGACCATCCCGTGGAACACCGCGGCGACGATCGCGCTCCCGACGGACGATCGCGACGCCGTCGCGACCGTCGACGGCGAACCGGTTCGTGCGGGCGAGAACGCGCGGACGTTCCCCGACGGCGTCTCGGCCGCTCGGCGCGGAGAGCGACTCGAGATCGACGTCGAATCGGGGATGTACCGGTTCGCGCTCGAGTAACGACGCGCTCGGCGCGGCGCGTCGGATGGCGGGATCGGTGTGTTATTGGCACTCGAGGTGCGACCGTCTCGCGTGAAACAGTACACGATCACCCGCGTACGAGGCGACGTTCCGCTCGGCGACGCCGTCGACGGAACGCCGTGGGAGGCGACGCCGGAGTTTCGCATCGACGAGTTCTCGTGGCACGAAAGCGGTCCGAAGCCGCTGACGATCGGCCGCGCCTGCTACGACGACGAGGCGATCTACCTGCAGTTCTTCGTCGAGGACGACGACATCACCGCGTCGGTGACCGAACTCAACGGCCCGACCTTCGAGGATAGTTCCGTCGAGTTCTTCGCCGATCCGACACCCGCAGAGGACTCGCTGTACGTCAACTTCGAGCCGAACTGCTGTGGCCAGTTCAAACTGGCCTGGCAGGAGGCCGGCTGGCAGGAGCGAGGGCTCGATCGCGACCTGATCTCGCCCGAACTCGCCGATCGGATTTCGGTCCGGACCTCGGTTCCCGGCTCGACGGCCGACGGCGATTTCGACGTCGACGGCTGGTGGCTCGCTGCCGCGATCCCCTTCGACGTCCTCTCGGAACTAACCGGCCGAGAGATCGCGCCGACCGCGGGGACGGAGTGGCGGGGCAACTTCTACCGCAGCGGCGTCGCCTCCGACTCCCAGAAGGCGACCTGGAACCCCATCGAGAAGCCCGAACCCGTCTTCCACTCGCCGGAGTACTTCGGTCGACTTCGGTTCGCGTGAGCCGCTGACGATTCGTCAGCGTCGAACTCGGCCGTCGGAATCGAACGGCGCATCGGTGTCCGGGCCCGCCGTCCCGTCGTGCGGCGCGAGCGGCGGACGTCGCTCTCAGATCGACTCGAACGTCCAGCGCTGGTGGTCCCCGCCGTTGTCCGACCACTGAACGACGTTCGCGCCGTCGTCGGTCGACGCCTCGGCCGTCGTCGATGGGACGTTCTCCGCTCTTACGATGTCTCGTGCCATGGTGGCGATAGGAAGTAACGGCGAGTGAGAGGTTAAATTTCCACTATGAGTCTGATCGAATTGATCCGGCGGCGATCACCGAGTACCGCGATACGGTCGCGAACGCGGGTCTCCGGGCGCGACGACGTCAGTCCTGGAGAACGGCCGCGTCGTCGAGGTCGTAGGCCTCGAAGTAGTCGTGCTCGAGTTCGACGAGTTCGGCGAACAGTTCCTGCGCTTCGTCGCGTCGAACCGTGACGAGCGGATCATTGAGAAACGCCTGAAAGGCGAGATCGAGGTCGCCCTCGAAGCCGGCCTCGACGAGCGTCTCCTGATTGTTCACGGCCGTCATTACCATCGATCTGATCTCGCGGGGGAGTTCGCCGGCGACGATCGGATCGACCCCACCGCCGGTGATAACGGCGTTCGTCTCGACGACGGCTCCCGTCGGCAGGTCGGGCGTCTGTCCGCGATTCGGATAGTTGACGTGGGTCTTGACCGGCTCGAGACCGACGAGCGCGCGGACGATGTCGACGGCCTCTTCATTGGACTCGGTGAACTCGAACTCCTCGTCGCCGTCCAGATAGCGGTTCATCTTGGCCGGCCCCTCGTTGCCGCCGACGCGGGCGGAACTCGGCGTCAGGCGGATTCCCCACCGCTGGATCTCCGCCGGTTCGTCGAGCGCGAGGTACCAGGGGACGAACTCCGCGAGGTGGCGGTCGCCGGCCGCGCCGAACAGGCCGAACCGATCGTAGAGGTCGAACGCGACCCGGCGGTGGTTCGTCCAGTAGGAGTCGTCGTCCAGGTCGCCGGGTTCGAACCCCGGAAGCGGCTGTCGTTTCTCGAGTTCGCGATCGAGATACTGGAAGATATCGTGATCGCGCCAGTACGCCTCGTCGATCCACGTGAAGTGGTTGACTCCTTTTACCGTCACGTTGATCTCGTCCGGATCGACGTCGGCGGCGCCGTCGACGTAGGTCTCGGCGATCTCCGAGAGGAATCGCTGCACTTCGAGCACCTCGTGACAGAGGCCGATGGCGTTGATGTCGGGGAACTCCTCGTAGAGCGTCCGGGTACAGACCGTCATCGGGTTCGTGTAGTTGATCACCCACGCGTCGGGACACTGTTCGCGAACCGTCGCCGCGATCTCGCGGTACTGCGGGATCGCGCGGAGCGCGCGAATCGTCCCGCCGGGGCCGACCGTATCGGCGACCGTCTGGTAGATGCCGTACTCCTGCGGGGCGTCGATATCGTGGACGAACGTCTCCTCGGGCGGATCCTGAATCGAACAGATCACGCAGTCCGCGTCCGCAAGGGCGTCATCGAGAGCGCGGCGCGCCTCGAACGTCCAGTCGCCGGAGACGTCGGATCGATCCGCCAGGCGGTTGCCTAACTTCGCGTTCTTCGCGGCCGATTCGTAGTCGACGTCGTAGAGCGAGACGCTCCCGGCGATATCCGTACACTGCAGGAGGTCGTTGATGAGCGTGTGCGCCCACCCCTGACTCCCGCCGCCGACGTAGCCGATCTTCACCGATGGTCGTGACTGTACTCGAGAGTTTCCGCCGAGTCGGTGCATACGGCCAGTACGAAGATCAAATACAAATAGTTGTTCCGGATGGACCGTCCGACTCTCCCGGACGCTATCGTCACCTCCCGGAGCAGCTGCACGAGGGACTGTCTACGGCCCCTCGTTCGTCGTGTGGCCTTCCGCCGTACGGCGGAAGAAAGCGAGAACGCATTGTACGCGATCGGCGGCGTATCGATCGCCTCCCGTTAGCGCCAACTTAGCACGGTGTCGACCGCTTCGTCGGCGCCACCGATCGGCGAGAACTCGCAGCCGACGTACCCGTCGTACGCCGTCTCGTCGATCGCCCTGATGATCGCTTCGTAGTCGAGTTCGCCCGTCCCGGGTTCGTGGCGGCCGGGTACGTCGGCGATGTGGAAGTGGCCGATGCGATCGACGTTGTCGGTGATCGTCCGAATGAGATTTCCTTCGGTCACCTGCTGGTGGTAGACGTCGTACAGCAGTTTCACGTTCGGCGATCCGACCTCGTCGACGATTTCGAACCCTTCTTCGGACGTTTCGAGGTAGTAGTTCGGATGATCGACGGCCCTGTTCAACGGCTCCAGCACGAGCGTCACGTCCGCCGCTTCGGCGTCGGGCGCGACTCGCGAGAGGACGTCGACGATGCTGTCGTGTTGGGTCGTCCGATCGAGGCCGTCCTGATCCGGTCCGGTCGTCACGATGAGCGTGGGGATCCCGAGACCGGACGCCATCTCGATCGACTCGCGGATCGTCTCGACGGCGTCGTCGGCCGCGTCGGGATCCGTCAGCGTTCCGCCCGCGACGCAGCTGACGATGGGAATGTCGGCCGCATCGGCGGTTTCCGCGATCGTCTCGAGGTCCTTCTCGCGCCAGTCCCAGAACTCGACGGCGTCGGCACCCGCCTCGGCGGCCCGCGAGATGCGATCGGCGAACGGCTCGTCGTCGTAGACCATCTCGACGCAGATCGAAATCCGGGCCATCTACGCGTCCTCCGTCTCCATCGGTTCGGGAGACAGTTCGCCGGATTCGATCATCGATTCGAGCGGATTGTCGTCGATCTCGAGCGGGAGGTCGACCCGACCGCGCTGGCGCGCGGACTCCCATGCGCCGAAGATCTGTTCGGTCGCGTTCAGCGCGTTTTGCGCGCCGAGTTCCGGTTCCTCGCCCTCTCGCAGGCACCGGACGGTTTCGGCGATCGCACGGTCGACGAACTCCCAGCTGTGGAGGCCGTCTTCGGTTTCGACCGTCTCCCACCGCTCGTCGCCGGCGCGTCGGATCCGCAGCGTCGGTAGATCCTCGCTCTCGTCGCCGACCGGGCCGACCTCGATCGTGCCTTCGGCACCGATCAACCGGTTGTGACACGCGACCGCGCTCGCCGGCCCGCGATCGTCGGCGCTGTCGCTCGTCCCGAGTCCGTGGACGCCGTTTTCGTACTCCCAGAGGACGACGGCCTGGTTCTCGTTGTGCGAGCCGAACAGCACGTTTTCCTCGCGGTAGTCGATCTGGCCGAACACCCAGTCGGCAGGCACCTCGTCATTGAAGTAGTTACAGAGGTCGAAGGAGTGGCTCCCGTAGTCGAAGATGCCGACCGGCGCCGAAAACTCGACGCGTTCGAGTTCGCCGATCTCGCCGGCGTCGAGCAGTTCCTTCGCCGTCCGCACCGCATCGCTGAACCGTCGCTGGTGGTTGAACGTCAACTGCACGCCGTGGCGGGCCGCCTCCAGGGCCATCGTTCGCGCGCCGCCGTACGTGTCGGCCATCGGTTTCTCGCAGTGGATCGCCTCGACGACGCCCGATCGAATGCAGTCGATCGCGATCGGCGCGTGGATACTCGGGGGCACGCACAGCGAGACGGTGTCGGGTTCGACGGCCTCGAGCATCTCCTCGTAGTCCGCGAAGACGCCGTCCTCGTCGATATCGTACTCGCCGGCGAACGCCCGCGCGTTCTCCGAGACGATGTCCGCGCACGCCACGAGGTCGCACTCGTCGACCTGGGTGTATCCTTCCGCGTGGTGATACGCCATCGCGTAGCCGTCTCGGCCGGGATTTTCGGGTTCCGAACCGGTGCCTATCACTGCGACTCGGTATGTCATGCCACCCTGTTTTAGCGTATCAATCATAATCGTTACTACTTCGCGGGCGAATTCGCCGTCGAAGGCGGATCCGGGGCGCCCCCGAAGTCAGCCGTCGTCGGCCTCGTCGCCGAGCACATAGTCCGAGAAGGAGTCGAACTCCTCGCAATCTCCTCGATCCCTCTGTGCGATCGGCGTCCTCGATCGTCGGCGTCTCGCGCGACGCGAGAGCCGCAAGGTCAGGGACGAACTACCGTGGTCGGGGTCATCGGATCGAGATCGCGGCGACCGTCGACGGCGGCAGCTCTGCCTCGATCGAGTCGCCGTCGGTAGAGACGGCGAGGTCCGCGGCGGTGAACTCGTCGGCGTTGTCGGCCGTCACCTCGCGTGCGGGGTCCTGATCGGCGAACAGGATCTCGGCGCGGACGTCACCCTCGTCGAGACGCGTCCCCTCGAGGGAGAGTTCGACGGCGTGGTCCTCGCGGCAGTCGAGGTTCGTGACCGTCACGTACGTCTCGTCGTCGCCGACCGACGCCGACGCGCCCACGAGCGGAAGTTTTCGGTCGTCTGCGAGTTCGCGACTCGGCGTCTCGACGGTCGTTCGAACGGCTTCGTTGCCCTTGTGCGGTGCGTAGAGGTCGAACACGCGGTAGGTCGGCCGCGCCCACGCGTCGGTCTCGTCGGTTTCGACGAGACACTGGAGGACGTTGACCGTCTGGGCGATGTTCGTCATCGTCACGACGTCGCTGTAGTCGTTGAAGATGTCGAGGACGGCCGCCGCCGAGAGCGCGTCGAGTACGTTCCCCGGCTGTTCGAGGCCGTTATCGGCCGTCGCTTCGGTGTGCCAGGCGCCCCACTCGTCGATGATCACGCCGATGTCGCGGGTCGTTGCCACCGCGTTGATCGCCCCGGCCATGCGCTCGATGTGGCGTTCCATCTCGAGGGCGTCCGCGAGGAACCGATCGTACTGGTCCTCGTCGGCTTCGGCGACGGATATCGTCCGTCCGTAGTAGTGGTGCAGCGTGAGGTGGTCGAGCGGGAAATCCACGCCCCAGGGCGATTCGTTGACCTTCTCCAGGAAGCGGCGGTTCCACTCGTGTTGCTCGAACCCGCAGGCGATGAGCTCGAGGTCGTGATCGAGCATCAGGTTGTCCATGGTGCCGACGTATGTCGCGAACCGGCGGTACTCGTCGGCGTACTGTTCGGGGGTCATCTGGCCGCCACAGCCCCAGTTCTCGTTGCCGAGTCCCCAGTATTTCACGCCGTAGGGTTCCTCGCGGCCGTTCTCGCGGCGTCGGTCCGCGAGTTCGGTGTCGCCGTCGTAGTTGCAGTACTCGACCCAGTTCGCCGCCTCCTGGGGGTCGCCGGACCCGACGTTGGCTGCGAGGTAGGGCTCGGTTCCGATCCGCTCGCAGAACTCGAGGAACTCGTCGGTGCCGAAGGCGTTCGACTCTTCGGGGATCTCCTCGGGACCCTGTGCCCAGAAGAGGTTTCGGCGGCGCGGTCGGTCCGCCTGCGGCCCGATGCCGTCCTCCCAGTGGTAGTCGTCGGCGAAACAGCCGCCCGGCCACCGCAACACGGGGAGATCGAGATCGGCCAGCAGCGAGACGGTATCTTCCCGGAATCCGCCCTCGTCGGCGCTGTCCGCGTGCCAGATGCCTCCATAGATACACCGACCGAGGTGCTCGGAGAAGTGCCCGTGGACTTCGGGCGCGATCCGATCGATACTCGCCTCAGTATGGACTGTTATACGTGCGTCAGTCATGCACTAACTCGATGTTTGCACATATCTATATTAATACTTCGGGTTAGCTCGTTTCGAAAGAACCGCGGGACTCGGCGCGCGTTCGACGCTCGATCCTCGCGTCTCGCCTACCGCACCGATGTCGGTCATGAAAACGTTCATAGCGGCGCACGGGTTCGGCTGACGTATGGACGACTATACGCACACGCCAGTGACCGTTGCGGACGAACGCGCCGTCGTGATCGGCGGCACGAGCGGGCTCGGCCAGGCCATCGCGCTGGGATTCGCGGCCGACGGGGCGGACGTCGTCGCGACGAGTCGATCCGAGGACAAGGTCGACGCGACGGCCGATCTGCTCGAGGACCGCGGCGCGAACACGGCTCGGGTCACCTGCGACGTGACCGACCGGGAGTCGCTCGAGAACGTCCGCGAGACCGCGGAAGAGGCCTTGGGCGGGATCGACGTCGTGGTCGCCTCGCAAGGAGCGATTTCGCGCGATACCGTCCTCGAGATCAGCGACGACGAGTGGGATTTCGTCACCGCCATCCAACTCGACGGCGTGCGACGCGTCACGCAGACGTTCGCGCCCGCGATGGACGAGGGCGGAAGTATCGTGAACATTTCCTCGCTTGCGGCGCGGCTCTCGATGGCGAACCTCCCCGCATACTCCGCGGCGAAAGGCGGCGTCGAGGCCTTCACCCGTGCGTCCGCGAAGGAACTCGCGCCCGAGATCCGGGTCAACGCGGTCGCGCCGGGCTTTTTCATCACGCCGCAAAACGCCGACACCTACGCCGAGGGGACGAAGAAGCGCGATCGGATCGACGAGCGGACACCGCTCGGACGCGTCGGCGAACGCGACGAGGTCGTCGGCGCGGCGATCTACCTCGCGAGCGACGCGGCCTCGTTCGTCACTGGCGAGGTGCTGACCGTCGACGGCGGATTCGCAGATAGCGCGTTCTGATCGGCTCGGCGTCGATTCGCTCGCTCGATAGGCGTCGGTTTCGATTGCCGGTTGCGCTGCGATTTCCGCACCAGAACTATGCGAATCAATACCGCAGCAATCGTCCGTGAGATACCTGTCGATTTTCGTTCCGATTCTCCGTTTAGAAGGGGTGAACTCTAGTGCTACTGACCGGAAAATACATATGATGTGTTTAATCATATTGAGGTATGCCAACGGGCAACAGCAATAGGGGTGAAACCATACTCCGTCCGCCTGACCGCGGCCAGTCGCGGCGAGTAAGTCGTCGACGATTCCTGCAGGCGACCGGTGTCGCCGGAGTCAGCGCCATCGCCGGCTGTACGGGTTATACGGGTTACATCGGTAGTTCGCGCGACGGCGTCGAGTACTGGACGCTCTTCGGCGGCGGCGACGGAACCGTCATGGAAGCGATGGTCGACGAAATAAACGAGAGCGACGAGTACGACGGGTTACGAATCAACCGCCAGCGGGTCCCGTGGGACGAACACTACGGTCGTCTCTACACGTCGATGGTCGGCGGCAATCCGCCGGACGTCGCGGTGATGCACTCGCGCATGATGCGGGACTACGAGGACAGCATCGTCTCCGTCACCGACGAGATCGGAACCGATCCGTACCTGGAGGAGGTGGCTCAAGGCGGCGTCGTCGACGGCGAACAGCTCGCGGTCCCGCTCGACACGCACCCGTTTGGGCTCTACTACAACAAGGAAATCTTCGAGGAGGCTGGTCTCGATCCGGAGAAGCCGCCGAACACGCCGGACCGGTTTTACGAGGCTGCCAACGCGATCCTCGAGAACACGGACCACTACGCCTTCGACTACTTCGACGGCCAGTTCCACGCCGAAGTCATGCGAATGTTACTTCACGGCCGAGGCGGCCAAATCCTGACCGAGGACTACGAACCCGCCTTCGACACCGACGACGGCCACGCGGTCGTCCAGGAGATGCACGACTGGGTCCACGAACACGAGTGGGCGCCCGTCGACCCCGGAACCGGCTGGGACGCGTGGAATCGCGGCGAGGTCGGGATGAAGATCGAGGGCACCTGGCACATCAGCGTCGTCCGCGAAGCGGGCTTCGACTTCGGGATGACCGAGCCGTTCATCATGCCGGATGCGGACGATCCGGTGACGGTCGGGGACAGTCACATGCTGATTATTCCCCAGAGCGACGAACGAGACCAGGCGCGACTCGAGGACGCAATCGAGACCGTCCGCTTGCTTTCACAGGAGTTCAACGCCCGGTGGGGATCCGAGGCCGGTCACCTCCCTGCCAGCGAGGCGGCGATCGAGAGCGACGGCCTTCGGGAGTCGGACACCTGGAGCCAGACCCTCGAGACGTTCTTCAACATGGTGGAGAACGATCAGTTCATCCGCCCGCCCGCGACGCCGAACGTCGAAGAGTACACGGAGCAGATCTACCAGCCGCTCGACGACATGCGCGCCGGAAACATGGCGCCGGAGGAAGTGATCGAAACCGCGACCGAGGGCGTCAGACAAACGTTTAACAGGAGATAATCATGGCACAAGCAACCCAACAAACCGACGCGAACGCGGACGAATCGGGACTCGTCGACCTCTCGCAGTCGTGGGTCCGCGAGCTGATTGCAGGGGGTACCTTCGCGCTCCCCTATCTCCTGATCGCCGGGACCTTCCTCTTCGGACCGCTGCTGCTGGCGCTGTACATGAGCTTACACGACTGGAACGCGCTCGATCCCGCCCAGTCGCAGTTCATCGGCTTCGAGAACTACCAGGTCCTGCTTTCGGATCCGGACTTCTGGAACGCGTTGCGAAACACCGTCTACTTCGTCGTCCTGACGGTGCCGCCGATCGTCGTCGGCTCGCTGTTCCTGGCGCTCGGCGTCAACCGCGACGTGAAGGGACAGTGGCTGTTACGGACGATTTTCTTCAGCCCGTACGTGCTGACCGTCGCGGTCGTCGGTCTCCTCTGGACGGAGATCTTCAGCGCCTCGGGACTCGTCCCGTACTACGTCGGCGGCGGCAACTGGTTGACTTCCCACAGTCTCGCGATGCCCGCCATCGCTATCGCGACGATCTGGTGGCAGCTGGCGTTTAACTTCATCATCCTGCTGGCCGCGCGCCAGAACGTTTCGGATCGTCTCTACGAGGCGGCGAAACTGGACGGCGCGAGCACGTGGCGGATGATGCGCGACATCACGATTCCGCAGATGCAGAATCCGTTGATCTTCGTCGTCATCGTGACGTTCGTCGGCTCGTTCCAGGTGTTCGGACAGCCGTTCATCATGACCAACGGCGGTCCGTCGTTCTCGACGACGACGATCGTCCTCTACCTCTACGATACGGCGTTTACCGGCCGACAGTTCGGGTACGCCGCCGCGGTCGGCTACGTCCTGTTCATGATTCTGATCGCCGTGTCAGCGACCAGCTACTACTTCCTCGGAGGTGATAACCGATGAGCGTCGAATCGCGCGGGCTCTTCGACGACCTCTCGCTGACGAACGATCGGCTTCGGACGATCGCCCTCTACGCCGGTCTGTACGGGATGGCGTTCCTCTTTCTTATCCCGTACTGGTACATGTTCGCGACGTCGTTCATGACTCGCGATCTGGTCTACTCCGAGGTGCCGTACCTGATCCCGTGGGAGATGACCCTGTACTGGTACGACTATCTGCTTACGAACTCGCTGATCGTCCAGTGGACCGTCAATACGCTCATTCTGGCCGGGGTAACGACCGTCGTCGTGGTTCTGATCGACGCGATGATCGCGTACTCGCTGACCCGGCTCGACTGGCCCGGCCGCCGCGCCATCTTCGCGGTCATCGTGGCGAGTTTCATGGTGCCCGGCATCGTCAACCTCGTGCCGGTCTACATCATCGTGAGCGAACTCGGCCTCGTCAACTCCGTCTGGGGCGTCGTCCTCCCGAGCGCCGCCAACCCGCTCGGCGTGTTCATGCTCGTCCAGTTCTTCAAGGACATCCCCGAAGAGCTGGAGGAGGCGGCCCGCCTCGACGGGTTCTCGAGACTCCGGATCTTCACCCACATCGTGTTGCCGCTCATGCGGTCGGCGCTGGCGGCGCTCGGGCTGTTCATCTTCATCTGGACGTGGAACGCCTTCGTCTGGCCGCTGTTGATCTTCCAGAACGACGCGATGTACACGCTCCCGATCGGCCTGGTGACCCTGCAGGACAACCTCGGCGTGACCGAACCCGGCGTCATCATGACCTCGGCGGTCGTCGCCTCCGTCCCGCTCTTGCTGGTCTTCTTGGTGATGCAGAAACACCTCGTCAGGGCCGTCGAAATGCAGGGGACGACCAAATGAACACGACCATGACGCGAACGCACTCGTCCGACCTCGACCCGATGTACGCCTCGCTCGAGCGAACCGCGCGGTTCGTCTGGGCGAACCTCGTGTCGGTGATCGGGATCAGCGTCGCCTGGTTCCTCGCCGCCGTGCCGCTCGTGACGCTCGGGCCGGCGACGGTCGGCGCCTACCGCGCCGTCCTCTCGCTTCGCGAGGACGGCGACGGCATCGATCGAGCGGCGGTGCTCGAAACCGTCCGTGAGCAGTTCGTCCACGCGACGCTGCTGGCGCTGGTTCCGCTCGTGCTCGTCACGGTCGCGGTGAACTACGCGCTCGCGTACCTCGCGAGCGGGACGGTCCCAGCGGGGCTGCTCGCACTCGGCTGTACGTACGCAGGCCTCTACGCGGGGCTGGTCTCCATCCCGACCTTGCTGGGATTGGCGGAGGGAAAGTCCGCGTTCGCGGCGTTCGCGGACGGCTACCGTTGGACCGCACGCCACGCCGTCGGCGCGGTGGCGCTCGGCGTCGTGACGGTCGTGCTCTTCGCCGTCACCTCGGTGCTGACCGTCGCCGTGGCGCTGCTGTTCGCGGGCGTTGCGTTCGCGCTCCACGTCGACTTCGTGACGAGCCTCTCCGAGACGGATCGGATCGCCGCGGAGGTGTCCGATCCGTGATCGGCGCCGCCGCTCGACCGCGAACGCGTACGAATTCCCCGTCTTCGTTCCCGTCGGCGGGCGAACCAGCGGTAGCACCGGCACAAACGCCGGCGCTACCGCCTACGATCGACGCGATCACCAACGACGCGAAACACACGGAGCTACGACAATGAGCGAGACTCACGACAACACCGTCGACACGGTATCGACAACGGAATCAGCATCGGCAGCGGACTCGGACTCGGCATCGGTCACGTTCGACGACGTGCGAAAGGTCTACCTCGACGACTTCGTCGCCATCGAGGAGTTCAACGCCCACATCGAGGACGGCGAGTTCATCACCATCGTCGGCCCCTCGGGATCGGGTAAATCGACCCTGCTGCGGATGATCGCCGGCCTCGAGGAGATCACCGCTGGCGACATCAAGATCCGCGACGAGAGCATCAAGGGCGTCGAACCGCAGAACCGCGGCATCGCGATGGTATTCCAGAACTACGCGCTGTACCCGCACATGACCGTCCGGAAGAACATGTCGTACGGGCTGAAGCTGACGACGGATCTATCCGACGACGAGATCGACCGCCGCGTCGAGGAGACCGCCGAGATGATGGGAATCGGCGACCAGCTCAATAGCAAACCGAGCGAACTTTCGGGCGGCCAGCAACAGCGCGTCGCGACCGGCCGCGCCATCGTCCGCGACCCGAAAATCTTCCTGATGGACGAGCCGCTGTCGAACCTGGACGCGAAGCTCAAGGTCCACATGCGGACCGAACTCCAGCGCCTGCAGGAGGAGCTGGGAACGACGACGATCTACGTCACGCACGACCAGCACGAAGCGCTGACGATGAGCGACCGGATCATCGTCCTCAAGGGCGGCGAACTCCAGCAATTCGCGACGCCGGAGGAGGTGTACAACAACCCCGCCAACCGATTCGTCGCCGACTTCATCGGTAGCCCGGCGATGAACTTCTTCGACGTCGCGCTAACCGACTCGACGCTCGTCGCCGAGGGATTCGAGTACGACCTCCCCGCGTCGATCGTCGACGAGGTCCGCGACGCGACGACCGGCGACGACCTCGAGCTGGGGATCCGTCCCGAAGACATCGAATACGGCGTGGGCGGAGCCAACGCGATCACGGCGACCGTGGAAGTCGTCGAGGTCGCGGGCAGCGACAACTTCGTCTACCTGGACATCGAGGGCGCCGAGTGTCGCGTTCGCGTGCCGGGAGACGTGAAACCCGACGTCGGCGACCGGGTCGAACTCGCGTTCGATCCCACGGACATTCACCTTTTCGACGGCCGGACCGGCGAGAACCTGCTCGCAGACATGCGAACGAGACGCACCGCTTCCGCGACTGAGACCGAACCCGAAGAGGCCGCCTGAGGCGGCCGCCCGCGCTTTCGGTTAGCGATTACCACTGATACCGAGACGGATATGAACCTACATCTCAATGACGACCACTCAAGCTGACGGCTATCGGCGGCGCATCGAACTGAACGGATCGTGGCAGTTCGTCACGGATCCGGACGAGAGCGGTCGGGACGGCAACTGGTACGACGGCGGCGAGTCGTGGCCCGATCGAGCGGAGCCGGTCGAAGTCCCACACGCCTGGCAGGAGCGTGAGGCCTACCGCGAGTACACCGGAACCGCGTGGTATCGACGGACGGTCGACCTCAAGGGGACGATCGACGAAACGGATCGAATGGCCCGGGCGCTGGTGCGTTTCGGCGCCGTCGATTACGAGGCGACCGTCTGGGTCAACGGCACCGAGGTCGGTTCGAACCGCGGCGGATACCTCCCCTTCGCGGTCGACGCGACCGACGCGCTGGTCGACGGCGAAAACGAGATCGTCGTCGAAGCGACCGACCCGGCGGACATCAGCGAGATCCCTCACGGGAAGCAGGGCGAGCCGTGGTACCAGCGCGTCAGCGGGATCTGGCAGGACGTTACCCTCGAATTCGTCCCCGCCAGCCGCGTCGAAACGGTCCGCGCGACGCCGGATCTCGAGGACGATAGCGTCAACCTCGAGATCGATACGACCGTAGGGGAAGCCGCGGGCGCGGATCTTCCAGTCGACGACGTCACTGCGACGGTAACGGTCGCCCGCGAGGAGTCGGGCGCCGAAGCCGCCACCGCCGCGACGACCCTCGACGCCGACGGATCGGCTTCGATTGCGGTCTCGCTCGACGACCCCGATTACTGGACGCCCGAGACGCCCGCGCTCTACGACGTCCGCGTCGAACTCGAGCGCGACGGAACGGTCCGCGATCGGTACGAGGAGTACTTCGGGATGCGCAGCGTCGAGGCCCGCGACGGACGGGTGTACCTGAACGGCGAGCCGTACCCCATTCGCGGCGCGCTCGAGCAGGGCTATTACCCGAAGACGCTGTACCGTCCGTTCGGCGACGACTGCTTCGAAGACGAGGTCCGAACGGCCAAGGAACTCGGCTTCAACCTGCTTCGAAAGCACATCAAACCGGCCCATCCGGACTTCCTCGAGCAGGCGGACCGACTCGGCCTCCTCGTCTGGGAGGAGCCGGCGAACCCGACGGTCCACTCCGAGCGGTCGAAACGCGAGGTGCGCGAGCAACTCGAGGGACTGATCGAGCGCGATTACAACCGACCGAGCGTCGTCGTCTGGAGCATCTACAACGAGGAGTGGGGGATCGGCAATCCGCAGGGCCTCGACGTCGAAACTTCCCTGTGGGTGGACGAGGAGAAACAGGAGTACCTCGCCGCGCTGTACGAGGAGACGAAAGCGGCCGATCCGACGCGGCTCGTCTGCGACAACTCCGGGTGGGCCCACGTCGCCACCGACCTCAACGATTACCACCGCTACTTCGTCAGTCCCGACCGCGCCGACGCGTGGGCGGACGACCTCGACCGGATCGTCGAGGACCCGGCGGACAACTACGCGGCCGCCGAGACCGATCCCCGCGACGCGCCGGCCATCATCTCCGAGTTCGGGACGTGGGGGCTGTGCGATGCGTCCGCGATCGAGGAGTACTACGGCGAACGGCCGCCGTGGTTCGACTACGAGTTCCTCGAGGAGGGGTTGAAACGGCCCGACGGCTACCGCGACCGCTTCGACGAGACCGCGCTCAGCGAGGCGTTCAACGACTTCCGGGAACTGATGGAGGCCTGGCAGCGCCGACAGTTGCGGTCGAACGCGGACGTCATCGAACAGATGCGCGCCCACGAGGGCATCGCCGGCTACGTCATCACGGAATTCTCCGACATCGAGTGGGAGTTCAACGGGATCCTCGACTACCGGCGCGAGTCGAAGGCGTTCGCCGAGGAGTTCGCCCGCGTCAACGCGCCGGTCGCGGTGCAACTCGAGTTCGAGTCCCGAACCGTCCGGGAGGACGAACCGATCGCGGCGGACGCGGTCGTCGTCAACGACACGACCGACCGGCTCGAGGCGGAGCTATCGTGGACCGCCGCCGGCGAATCGGGACGACGAACGGTCGCCGTCAACGCCGCGTCGGCGGTTCGCGCCGAGGACCTCGTTACCGTCGATGCGCCGGCCGTTGACGGCACGATCGAGACGGTGACGGTTACCGTCGAGTTCGGCGACGCGCGAACCGACGAGCCGGTGACGGTCGTTTCCCGTTCCGAGTTCCCCGAATCGGTCGGCGGCTCAGTCTACGTCGAAAACGAGTCGCTCCGGAACGAACTCGATCGACGCGGCGCGACAGTCACGGATCGCCTCGACGACTCCGTCGCCGTCGCCGTCGTCGGGGAGACTACGGACGCGGTCCTCGAGTACGCCCGCAGCGGCGGCGACGTCCTGTTGGTGGCGGGTCGGGACGATTCCGTGACCGACTCGTCGGTCTTCGAATACGGCGACCTGCCCGAAGACGAGAGCTGGAACCTCGTCGCGTCGCTGCTGTACACCGTTGACGACCGACTCGAGCGACTGCTCGGGCCGGTTCCCGGCTGGGAACTGGACGGGCTGTATCCGTACGCGGTCGCGGCCGTGACCGAGGACGACGACGTTGGCGTCGGCTACGTCGAGGGGTGGCTGGCGAATCCGTCGGCGGCGATCGCGACCCGCGACTACGGCGAGGGCACCGTTCGGGTGTGTACGTTCCGCGTCGCCGACGCCTACGGCGATCATCCGACCGCGACCGCGCTCCTCGACGAACTGCTCGCCGGTCGACTCGAGTCGTCCGCCGGGCGGTAGCCGACCGGTCCTACCCCTGTTCTCGTCGACTCGATCGCCGATTCACAACCCACGGATACGCCCTTTCGTATAATCGTTGGAAACTAATATGTCACTGGAGAATGTTGATGAGCGTATGCGAAGGGATAGCAACGAATCCGAGTCGCATAGCTCGATGCTTCGAAGACGGTATCTCGGCGTCCAGGCCGCAACGGCGACGGGGCTGATAGCCGGGTGTGCCGAGCTCGTCTCCGATGGCGGCGAGGAGCGAACCGACGGGACGGGCGACGAGAACGGTGATCCGGACGGGCCGTTCGAGACGACGGTGACGGTGGATCCGGACGAGCGAAGCGACCGCGAGGTTCCGGAAACGCTGTTCGGTCGCTTCGCCGAACACTACGGTGCACACGAGATCTATCCCGGGATCTACGCGGAGCACGTCACGAACACCTCGTTCGTCGCCTGGGGACAGGTCCAACCGGATCACGTCTCGCACGTCTACGGCTTCGACGAGGTCGGCGAGTACGACGGGATCCCGTTCCCCTGGGAGCCGGTGGGCGACGACGCCGAGTTCGAGCGCCCCGCCGAGGGCGGCGTGCGCGGGCTCGGCACGTGGGAGTCCGACGGCGGCTGGCCGGCGGTCGACCGGGAATTGCGCAACGCCCACCAGCGAGTCGTCCTCGAGGACGCCGCGGGCGGCGTTCGACAGCGGATTCCGCTGCCCGACTGGCGAACGCTCACCTACGAGTTCGCGCTGTCGGCTCGCGGCGACGGGATCGACGCACTCGAGGTTCGCCTCGCGGCACCCGACGGCGACGTCCTCGCCGGCGCGGACGTCGAGGGCCTCACCGACGAGTGGCGACGCTACGAGGGGATCGAACTGACGCTCGCGGAGCGAAGCGGGAACGAACTCGAGGGCGGCGCGCTGGACGATTTCGCCTCCCCGTACGGCGAGTACGTTCTCGAGATCGTCGCCGAGGGGACCGGATACGTTGATCTCGACTGGATCTCCCTGCTTCCCGACGACGCGGTCGCGGGGAAGTTCAATCCGACGACGATCGATCTCATGGCGGATCGCAACGTCTCGCTGCTGAAGTGGCCCGGCGGAAACGTCACGAGCACGTACAAGTGGGAAGACGGGATCGGTCCGGTCGAGAAACGGCCGATCAGGCCGAACGTCGTGTGGAACGGCCTCGATCCGAACCTCATGGGAACCGCGGAGTACGTCGAGTTTTGCGACCGTACCGACGTCGAACCGACGATCACCGTCGGCGTCACGGTCGAGGACACCGACAGGGAGTTCCAACCGCCGGAACCGATCACGCCCGAGGACGCCGCCAACTGGGTCGAGTACTGTAACGGCTCGACGGACACCGAGTACGGCGCGCTTCGGGCCGACCACGGCTACGAAGACCCCTTCGACGTCGAGGTCTGGGAGATCGGAAACGAGGTCTGGGGCGGCTGGCAGGCCGGCGGCACCGACGACCCCCAGCAGTTCGCCGAGCGCGCCCTCGAATTCATCGAGGCGATGACCGCCGTCGACGACTCGATCACGGTCATCCCCGACGGAATGGATCCCAAGTACGACGACGAGAACCTCGTCCCCGATCCCAACGATTGGAACGAAACGCTGTTCGAGACCGTCGGCGACGAGATGGACGGAATCGGCATGCACCGCTACAACTGGGGCATTCGGGCGGAGGATCCCGGCAGCGTCGAGGAGTGGAAGGACGCGAACGACGCCGACGCGCTCGACTACAACGAAGTCCTGATCGCGTTCCCGACGCAGTTCGGCCAGCTTCTCGCCGAGACCGCCGAGACGGCGGCCTCGTACGGCCTCGAGGACCTCGAGTTCATCGTCGGCGAGTGGGGCCTGTACCCGACGGTCGCCGAGGGCGATCCGTGGCCCGGCATGCCGACGATGGCCGGCGCCTCCTACGTCGCGGGGATGTACAACGCCTTCATTAGGCGGAGCGAGCAGTTGCGGCGAGCCAGCCACACGCACCTTCCCGTACGCATGTTCCCGCCCGAGCACGTCGAGCATCCGGCGAACCCCAACCCGCTGCTACCGGTCGGCTACACGCTCTCCCTGTACGCGAACGTTTTCGACGGCGACCGGACGTGGAACGTGATCGACGCGTCCGTCGACGGAGAAACGCGAGACATTCCCGAAACCGGCGCCCGAATCCGAGCGATGGACGACGTGCCGTACGTCGACGCAACGTCGATGACGACATCGATGGACGACGAACTCTGTACGTTCCTCACGAACCGGAACCTACGGAGCGCGGCCGACGTGACGCTCGAGGTACCCGAAGCGTTTGACGGCGCGGACGCGACCGTGATCGTCCAGCGCCCGACGGACGATCCGCACGACTTACAGGAGGGCCTCGGCGACTACCCCGAATCGTGGTACGAGTGGACCGGCCTCGAGGTCTACGAGATCGACGAACGCGAGGTGACGCTCGAGGACGAAGCGCTGACGCTGACGCTCGAGTCGTCGTCGGTCGCTCGCGTTCTGGTCGGTTGATCGGCCGATCGACCGGTGGCGATACCGCGGTGAAAGCGCCCGCGAACCGCAAGAACCGAAGTCGATATCCCGTTTCGCGAACGGTCGCTCTCTCGGCCCGTGGCCGTCTATTCCTCCGCTCTTCCGCCGTTTCGATCGTTCTTGCGGCGATCGCGAATCGCGGGACGGCGCTACTCCTCGATCGCGAGCGGATCGTGAAACGATACTGAGACGTCGAATCCGACGGCGTCGTACGCGCTCGTCGGCCACTCGCCGGTCGACGTGACCACGTCGATGCCGTCGCGGTCGACGAGGATCGTATCCTCGCACTTCGCACCCCGAATCGTCGGATTCCACGCGTACGGCATGGGTGCGAGGGCGGCGGTCGTCGAGTCAGGACCCGCGGTCCACTCGCGGCTCTCGTACCCGATCGCACCGCCCTGGTGGTGGCGTCGCCACTCGTCCGGATAGCCGGCGTCGGCGTACGCTCTTCGAATCGCTTCGAAGATAGCTTTTGCAGGTGCGTCTGCGCGCACAGCCTCGAGCGTCGCGGCTGCGGCCGTCGCGGCGACGCGACACGCCCCCTCGTGTCGCTCGCGGAGCCACGCCGGCGGATCGAACGCGACCGTTCGCGTGACCGCGACGTTGTGCCCGCCGCGCTCGGCGACGACCGTCAGGTGACCGAACCGATCCAGGGGCGCGTTCGTGGGAGTGAAGTGTCGCTGTTCAACTGCGCGCTCCGAGCCGCCGACGAGAACGACCGGCGCGGCGAACCCGCGCCGCGCGAGTTCGCTCCGAAGCGCCGCCGCCGCCTCTCGTTCGGTCGTCTCGGGAGTCAGGTCGGCCCCGACCGCCTCCACGGCCCGCGTCGTTTCGCGGCTCGCTCGTCGATAGCGATCGAGTTCGCTCTCCGGCAGCGGCGTCCTGAGCGAGGACGGATCGACCGTCGTCAGCCCGTCGATCGGCACGTCAGCACCCGCGGGCGATCGACGCCGATCGACGACGGCTGTCGGAAGTGCCGACTCGTGCCACTCGTACCGTTCGGCCTCGACGTCGATCCCGGCCGCCTCGAGCGACGGCAGTTCCTCCTCGCGGACGCGATCGATCTCGTTGTTCGGCGCCAGGAGCCGAACGGGTCCGTCGTCGGCGGGAACGCCGACCGCGGCGACGCCGACGTCGCTCGCCGCGTCGACCACGACGTTACCGCCCGTAAACCAGGCGACGTTCTCGGGGCGGAGGAGCCAGAGCTCCTCCAGCGATCGACTCGTTAGCTCGTCGACGATCCGCTCGCGCTTGACTGTCGCTGACCGTGCCATATCGATGCACACTGATCGACGCCAGTATAAGCGTTTCCCGGCGTTCGCGTTTCGGGGTCACCGCCGCACGGCCGAGTCGACGCAGCGTCGCCGCCGATTCGACGGCGATGAGATAGTGATAGCGCTCTCGAGCGAGCGTTCCCGAGCGGAGGCTCCTCCAGCGCGCGGTGACGGATTCGGTCGATCCGAACCGGGCCGAACCGGCACTACGCGTAGTTGTACTCGAGTTCGATCACGTTCGCCGCGCCCAGGAGCGCGTTCACACAGTCGTCGTAAAGTCGATCGTCGTCGACCCTGTGAACCGGACAGGAGATGCCGATCGACGCGATGCTTCGGTCGTTGTCGTCGGTGACGGGTGCCGCGATAGATCGCAGCCCGGCCCACTGTTCCTCGTGGCTCACCGCGTATCCCCGTTCGCGGATCGCGTCCAGTTCCGCGTGGAGGTCCTCCCTCGTCGTGATCGTGTTCGACGTAACCGCCGGCAAGCCGTGTTCCGAGACGATGTCGTCGACTTCGCACCGAGGACGGAACGCGAGAATGGCCTTGCCAGGCGCCGTACTGTGGAGCGACACGGGTTCTCCTTCGTGCGTGTCCAGTTCGATCCCGTTCGTCCCGCTTGCACGGTATAGGTACACTCCGAGTCCGTTCTTCTCGACGAACAGCGTCACGAGTTCCCCCGTCTCGTCGGCGAGTCGATCGACCTGCGGCTGCGCGGTGTCGTAGACGGGGACTCGGTTTCTCGCGTACGAACCGAGGCCGAAAAACGGCAGGCCGATGTGGTACTCCTCGCCGTCTTTGTCGACGTACTCCTCGTCCTCGAGCGTCGCCAGGTAGTTGTACACCGCGCTTCGTCCGATGTCGACCCGCTCCGTGATCTCCGTGATGGTCGCCCCGTCGAGTTCCTGAATGACCTCCAAGATCCTGAGCGTCCGGCTGACGGACCGGATAGAAGACGCTGATTTTGCCATATTTGCAATTACAGTTACCGTCACATATAGATTGTCCCGGAAACGGAACTCATCGCCGTCCTCACCGCGGATTAGACGTGTACCCGGCGATGAACGGGCGACATCGCGTTTCCGGACGAGCCGGCCTAGTCCGTTCGGGCGAGATACTCGACGAGTCCGAACAACAACCCGGTAACGACCGGATGCGATCCAGCGGTCGTTTGGACGCGGAACGTACACGCGACGACCCGGCCGCCATCGACGGACCGCTCGAGGAGCGGACTCCCCCGGTCGGCCAGCCACCCGCGGACGTAGCCGACGTGGACGGTGTCCCGGTCCGGCGCTACGTCCGCGACGATCTCGTACGGATAGGCGTCTTCGAACTCCCACCCGAGGTGGCGGTTCGAACAGAACTCGTCTACGAGCGGCGAGTCCTGATAGAAAAACGACGCCGTGTTGTTCCAACTGTCCGTCCGGGGGAGCGTCCGGAACTCGAAGAATTCGGTGCCCTGCATCTCTCCCTGCCGGTCCGGCACGTGTACGGCGGTGCCCCCGTTCGAGACGAACTCGACGACCTCTGCGGTCGTGTCCGTCACGAACGCGACGTCGACATCGGGAGTGAGTCGGTGCGTAACGTCGAGTCCCGCCGAAGCGAGCCGCGAAGCGAGCGCTCCCGTGGCGAACACCAACGCCTCCGGCGGCGCGCGCGGCGGCGACGGGACGACGACGATCGGCTCTGCGAGCGACAGATCCGTCTCGGAGAGTCCGCGAACCGTCACGTTTTCCGTTCGAACCGACTCGACCTGCGGGGTCGAAATCCGGACCGGGTCCAGTTCCACCACGGAGTGCGGGGGTGCGCTCAACTGTCGGGTTTCGCTCCGCCCGTCGAACTCCCACTCGATCTCTTCGACGACGCGGTCGGCGGTATCGTTGACGAGCGCGATCTCGAGTTCTCGAACCGCTCCGGCCCACGCGACGTGCGAATCGACCGTCGCGACGAGCGTCACGTCGGCGTTAATCGCCGCGAAGTCGTCGTAGAAGGACTTCTCGTTTCGGCAGTAATCGAGCAGGCCGGTGACCTCCCACTCGGTGTCGTACAGTTGCGTCAGCACGAACCCGGCGATTTCGTCGCGCGTTCGAAACTCGCCGAGGATGTGCTCGAGCGAGACGATCGCACGGTGTTGCCAGGACTCGGCGAGGTCCTCGAGCGTTTCGAAGACGCCGTCGAGACCGGTCTCGACGAACCGATCCTGGACGCCGCTCGGCCGCTTGACGGGATCCGAGAGGAACTCGTGGGAGAACCACGCCGGCTCTCGACCGTAGTGGTCGACGAGCGCGGGCAGCGGCGGAAACGAGAGGACGCCGAACTCCGAGACCACGACCGGCGCGTCGCCGTCGGACCAGCGCTGCGTGGCGTAGTTGTCCCCTCTGTGGTGAAGCGCGTGTTCCAGATTCTCGATCCACTCGGTCGCCCGATCGGGACTGATGCAGTACCAGTGGTAATCGTTGAGGTCGGTGGCGACGTGGGCCCACCCGGAGTTGTCGCAGACGAGCCGCGTCGGGTCCCACTCTCGAACCGTTTCGACCAGCGACGCGAGGTGCGTCCGTTTCGTCTCGTCGGTCCAGAGCGTCTCCTCTGACTCGGCGTGTCCGATCCCCCACTCCTCGTGGTAGAGACTCCAGATGACGACGCTCGGTCGGTTGTAATCCCGTTCGACGAGCCGTCGGAGTTCGTTTTTCACCTCGTTCTTCGACCGATCCGTGTACCGCGCCGGATTCGCCGGTTCCTCCCAGACGAGGATCCCCTTCCGATCGGCGGCCGCGAGGAAATCCGGGTGTGCCGGTTTGAGGTGCTTCCGAACCAGGTTGAAGCCGAGCTCCGAGACGCGCTCGAGTTCGCGTTCGAAGACGCCGTCGTCCGGCGGTCGGTACAGCGTCTTCGGGTAGTATCCCTGGTCGAGCACCCCGCGAAGTCGAATCGGCTCGCCGTTGAGACGGTATCCGTCGCCGTCGCGCTCGATCGTGCGGAGGCCGAAGTAATCCTCGTAGCGGTCGAGTACCTCGCCGTTCGCTTCGAGCACGATCTCGAGGTCGTACAGCGCCGGCGAGTCGGGCGACCAGTACGCCGGGTCGTCGAACTCGAGAACCGCTTCGTTCCCCTCGCCGATCGGCTGCACCGCAATCGTCTCGGTCGTTCCGTTCCGAGACGCTCGAACCACCGCGTCGATCGCCGCTGGATCGGTCTCGCCCGGGTCGACGTCCAGCGCGACGACTGCGGTATCCGTCTCGGGGGCAGGAGTTACGGCTGCCGTGGAAACGTAGGCGTCCGGGCGGAACGCGAGCGTCACCGACTGCCAGATCCCGCTTACGCGCGTAAACCACGGATCGCCCTGCTTTCCGTGGGGGATCTCCGAAAGGTCCTCGGGATCGTGGACGGCGACGGTGAGCGCGTTCTCTCCGGCCGTAATCGCGTCCGTGATTTCGAACTCGAACGGAAGGTAGCCGCCGCGGTTTTCGCCGACTCGCTCCCCGTTGACCCAGACCGTCGCCCAGTAGTCTACCGCGCCGAATTCGACGAACACGCGCTTCGACTCGAGTTCCGTCGGGTCGATCCGAAACGTTCGGTTGTACCACGCGGTGCCCGCGTATCCCCGTAGTCCGTCGTCCTCCTGCCAGATGTGGGGGACGTCGACGGGATTCGCTTCGGTGAGCCACATCGCGAGTTCCGTCTGCCACCCCTCGGTCATTCCGATACCGTCCGGATCGACTTCGAACAGCCACTCCCCGTCGAGAGAGCGGGAGTGGCGAAGGGAGGGTACGTCGTTCATACCGGCTTGTCCGGCTGATAGCGGTTAAATCTTCAGTATACCACCGCGGACCGCGTACGGAGTCGCCCGCCTCGAATCGCTACCACCCCGTCTCCGCTGGTCTCCGAACCGACGGCGCGAACAAGCGATGACGCGGGACTCGTTTCGGAACCGTTCGATCCAACGAACGATCGCCGTCGGGCCGTCGTATCGCGTTTCGAAATAAGAAACAACGGGATTTGGAACCGTATCTGTTTACACGTGTACTCCTGTAATGTGTTGGTAGTTATCACGGGCCAGTCCGCGGCAAATCACGATCTGTGAGGGGATCTATTCTATTTCTTATTGAGAAACGAGGGCGGAAGGGCGCCGGAAAACGCGATTACGCTACATCGTCGCGATCGAATCGAAGGGGAGTCGTCGCGCGAGGAAACCGCGCTGAGAGATCGTCATCGGGGGCCGAGACGCATTACGAGGTCAACGGTATCCCCGTTCGCTTCCTCCAGTAACGGTTGAGAGTGTCCATTTCGCCGCCGGGTTACGGCGATCGAGCTGCTGTTTTCGAGGGTTGATCTCGACCGATCTATCCCAGAAGGTGCTACCGAATCGGAACCGATGGCGGTGAATCCATACGAATAAGGTCGTCGAAGTACGAAGAGTCCATCCGATGACGAACGCACGCACGGGCCGCCCCGGTCGACGACGCCTGCGCTACGGACTGGTTTTTTTCCGACGTTCCCGACCGACGCGCGGGACCGGACCGCATCACGCGACGGTGCGATCGGGAGCGAAACGAACGGGATCGCACGTCGAACGATGACCGACGAGGAGCGGGCGGACGGACGCGACGGAAACGTACTGTACAGCCCCCCGGAATGGGCCCCGGTTCCCGGGGCGATGTATCCTCGAGTCGCCCGACTCGACCGCGACGGGGGGGACGGCACGACGCTCCTCGCAACGTTCGAGTGCTACGAAACCACGGGCAAAACCGGCACCGACGAGCCGTATTTTCCGATCTACCGAAGCACCGACGACGGTCGAACCTGGTCCCGGTTCTCCGAACTTCGGGATACCCAGCGCGGATGGGGGTTGCGGTACCAGCCGATGCTATTCGAGGCGCCGCGTCGGATCGGTCCCTGGGATGCGGGAACGGTCTTCGCCGTCAGCAACTCGATTCCGAACGACCGATCCCGGACGAGTATCGATCTCTACGCGAGCGAGGACGGCGGTCGAAACTGGTCGTACGTGAGCACCGTCGCCGCGGGCGGGAAAGCCGTTCCGGGACGCGGCGAGTCGCCGGTTTGGGCGCCCGAGCTGGCCGTCGACGCCGACGGGAATCTCGTCTGTTACTTCTCCGACGCGCGCCACTCGGACGACGGGTACAACCGCCTTATCGGGCACCGCGTATCGAAAGACGGCGGACGGACGTGGGAACCCGAAACGTTCGACGTCGCGATCGCGGACGACGAATCGACGCCGGGAATGCCGACTATCACGACCCTTCCGACGGGTCGGTATCTCCTCACCTACTTCATCGGCGGTCCGAAGCACGGGGGAAGCGTCTTCGTCAAAACGTCGCCGGACGGACGCGAGTGGGGCGCGCCCGCCGACGCGGGATCGCCGGTACGGGCCGACGACGGTCGTCAGTTTATCGAGGGGCCCTACGCGACGTGGGTTCCGTACGGCGGCGAAGACGGTACGATTCTGGTCGCGGGGAAGACGTTGCGCGACCGAAACCGAAATCCCGTTCCGGAGAGCGGCACGGTGCTCCTCGCCTCGACCGATCTAACGGGACGGGGTCCGTGGAAACCGATTTCGGCGCCGCTGTGGTACGACGACGAACTCGAGACCGGTCACCGCTCCGTCGGCTGGACGACCGCGTTGCTTCCGTCGGCGGACGGGACGTCGCTCCTGCAACTGACGTCGACGTATACCGGCCACGGAAAAACCGAAATCAGGTACGCGAGGGCGCCTCTGGAATCGCTTTTCGACGACGACCACGGCTCGAGCGACCGTTCGGGCGAGCGTTCGTCGCACCGGCACGTGAGCGATCATCCCCCGCAGGATACGCATCGACTGATCCGACAGTCGCGCGATTCGGCGCGGTCGGCGGAATCTCACCACGTCAAATCCATCGTCAAGGCGTTCGGCCTCCTCGAGGCGCTCGAACAGACGGGCGAGGTCGGTGTAACTGAACTGTCCAGACAGACCGGTATCGCGAAGAGCTCCGTCTACAAGTATCTCGACACGCTGCGGCACCTCGGATACGTGACGAAATCGGACGGGAACTACTCGGCGTCGCTCCGACTCTTCCACTTCGGGCAACGCATCCTGTCTCGCTACGAGGTCTACCAGATCGCACAACCCGAATTGGACGCCCTCTCCGAGAAAATCGGCGAAATGGTATCGCTGATCGTCGAGGAAGACGGTGACGCGGTATACCTGTACTGCACCTCCCCGCACGACGCGCAGACGATCGAAGAAGGAAGCCGCATGCCGATACACCTCTCTACCGGCGGCAAGGCGATTCTCTCGTATCGATCGCGCGAGTACGTCGAGGACGTTCTCGAGGACACCGCGTTCGACATCGATCGCCAGAATTTTCGCGCCGACCTGCAGAAAGCTCGCGACAACCGCGTCATCATCGACCAGAATCCGAACAATCAACTGGAGTACAACGCCGGGTTGCTCGAGAAACGGTGGCACTCCTTCGGTCAGCAGCGGGTCGACGATCAGATCTATCGGATCGCCGTTCCGATCCGGGACGTAGAGGACCGGGGGGTCGCCGCGATAGAGGTCATCGGGTTCGAGTTTAGCCTGAACTCTCGCCGCCTGCAGGAGGAACTCGTCCCGCTGCTGGTTTCGGCCGGAAAGTCGATCGAAACCGATCTGCTGAGCGAATAGCACGACGCGGTGCCGCCTCGGTCCGTTGGTCCGGGTTATCGGTTCCGCTCCGAGGCGTTACAGAAGGTCGAAGAGTGGGCCTACGACTGAAGTACAGTCGCGGACGGACATCGAGCGCGGGACAGCATCCGGCTAGGCCGGTTCGAGAAGGGAGCGGTCGCAGAAGTGGCTCGGGTAGGCTGCTCGCAGACCCGCTCGGCGAGTGCTTCACGGCAGAACGCGACGAAAACCGTCGCTGAAACTGCCTCACGCGACGATCGATTACCGTCGACACCTCAGTCGCGGAGGACCGACACGTCGAAAACGGGTTTGCAGGTCCCGCCCTCGAGGAACGTCTCGAACGCTTCGTCGGCCTCGAGTAGACTGAATCGGTCGTCGAGGAACGTCTCGAGGTCGACGTCGCCGGATTCGATCAGCCGAAGCGAGCGCTCGAAGTCCTCCCACATCGAGGCGTACGAACACTGGAGGTCCATTTCGGCGCGGACGAGCGGCGAGTACTCCATCGTCGTCTCGCCGGTCTGGCCGACCATCACGATCTGACCGCCTTTCCGAACCTCGTCGACGGCCATCGTCAGGCCGGACGGATGGCCCGTCGTGTCGAAGACCACGTCGTAGCCGACGCCGTCCGTCAGTTCGTCGCGCGCGTTCTCGAGGCCGTCGTCCTCGACGTTGAGCGTCTCGAATCCGAGCTCTTCGGCGAGCGGCAGGCGGTAGGTCGTGTCCTGACCGACCCCGGCGACGACCACGTCTCCACCCTGCGAATCGGCGATCTGGGCGGTCAACAGGCCGATCGGCCCCGGGCCGGCGATCATGACGCGATCGCCGGCGCCGACGCGGGAGTTCTGGATGACCGCGCGGGCGCCGATGCTCGTCGGCTCGACGAGCGCCGCGTGGCGCGGATCGACGTCCGCGGTCACGCGCTGGAGCGCGTCCGGCGGAACGGCGATATAGCCGGCGTACGCGCCGTGGTGATCGACGCCGGTGATGACCGCGTTCTGGCAGACGTTTTCCTCGCCGAGGTTACACTGGTAGCAGGAGCCACAGCCGCGGATCGGTCGCTCGACGACGCGGTCGCCGACATCGAACGCCGTGACGTCCTCGCCGGTTTCGACGACCCGGCCGGTGTACTCGTGTCCGATGACGGTGGGCAGGTTCATCCGTTCGAACGCCGATTTGAACTTGTAGATCCCCGCGTCGCTCCCGCAGAGACCCGCGTAGTCGACCTCGATCAGGACTTCGTCGGCCGCCGGTTCCGGCCGCTGTAGATCGACGAGTTCCATCGCACCGTGCTCTCTGGCAGTCTTCGCAAGTCCACGCATTGTAGCACTGGTACGTCGTTCGGCGGCGGCTATAGTTTTATTGGACGCCCTTCCCGTTCGCCGACTGCGGCCGTCGGCCTCGACCTTCCGTCTCCGACGGGCGTACAGTTCGCGAACCGGACCGTCCGGAATGCGAAGAATTACGCCGGCTCACGCGAAACGGTTGCACATGCCATCGCTCGATCGCGTCGAACCGATACCCGTGGCCGACGGTACGATCGACGACGAGTTCTGGAACCACTGGATCGACCTCACCCGCGCGGACCTCCTCGAGTACCAGTACGAGCAACTCGAAGAAAGCGGCTGTCTCGAGAACTTCCGCCGCGCGGCCGACGGCGCCGACGGCGGATTTAGGGGAATGTGGTTCGCCGATTCGGACGCGTACAAGTGGCTCGAGGCGGCGAGTTACGTCCTCGCGACTCGCGAGGACGCCGCGCTCCGCCGGCGCGTCGACGAGGTGATCGACCTCGTCGCGGCCGCACAGGAGGACGACGGCTACCTGAACACGTACTTCGCGCTCGAGGAACCGGAACGCAAGTGGACCAACCTCAATATGATGCACGAACTGTACTGCGCCGGCCACCTCATCGAGGCCGCCGTCGCACACTACCGGGCGACCGACGAGACCGCGCTGCTCGACGTCGCGACGGCGCTCGCCGACCGCGTCGACGAACTCTTCGGCGACGAGATCGACGGCGTTCCGGGCCACCAGGAGATCGAACTCGCCCTGGTCGAACTCGGACGAGCGACCGGCGACGATCGCTACGTCGACCTTGCCCAGTACTTCGTCGAGCTACGGGGTCGCGACGACTGCCTCGAGCGGGAGTTCGAACGGCTCGACGAGATCGCCGGCTACGATCCCGAGGACGGCGGCATCGCGGCGGGTGCCCGCGAGGTGTTCTACGAAGACGGCGAGTACGACGGGAGCTACGCCCAGGCGCACACGCCGTTTTTCGAACAGGAGACCGTCGAGGGGCACTCGGTTCGCGCGATGTACTTCTTCGCCGGCGTCGCCGACGTCGCCGCGGAAACCGGCGACGAGGCCCTGCTCGACCATCTCGAGTCGCTCTGGGAGAACATGACGGAGAAACGGACGTACGTCACCGGCGGCATCGGCTCGAGTGCCCACGGGGAGCGGTTCACCGACGACTACCACCTCCCGAACGAGACGGCGTACGCCGAGACGTGTGCGGCGATCGGGAGCGTCTTCTGGAATCAGCGACTGTTCGGACTCACCGGCGACGCCAGGTACGCCGACCTCATCGAACGAACGCTGTACAACGCCGTTCTCGCGGGCATCTCCTCCGACGGCGGCGAGTTCTTCTACGACAATCGCCTCGAGAGCGACGGGGATCACCACCGACAGGGCTGGTTCGACTGCGCGTGCTGTCCGCCGAACGTCGCGCGACTCTTCGCCTCGCTCGGGCGCTACCTGTACGCGACGGGCGAGCGGCGTCTGTACGTCACCCAGTACGTGGGAAGCTCGGCGACGGCGACGATCGGCGGAGCGGACGTCGAAATCGAGCAGGCGTCCGGCCTCCCCTGGGACGGCGACGCGACGATCGACGTTCGGGCGGCGACTCCGACCGAATTCACGCTCTTCCTCCGACTCCCCGAGTGGCGCGACGACGAGTCCGTCCGCGTCAACGGCGAGGAGGTCTCCACCGCTGCCGTCGACGGCTATCTCCCTCTCGAGCGCGAGTGGGACGACGATCGGATCGAGATCGCGTTCGGACAATCCGTCGTCCCCGTCGAAGCGCATCCGGCCGTCGAAGCCGACGCCGGGCGGGTCGCGCTCACTCGGGGGCCGCTCGTCTACTGTCTCGAGGGCGCCGACAACGAGCGACCGCTCCACCAGTATCGGATCGACGGCGAGTCGAATTTCGAGGCGTCCTCTCGGGACGACCTTCTCGGCGGCGTCGTCACCGTCGACGGCGACGCGACGGTCCCCGACCTCGAGGATTGGGACGGCGAACTGTACCGGCCGGCGTCGGAGACGACGCGACGGGCGACGTCGATCACCGCCGTCCCGTACTACGCGTGGGACAATCGCGATCCGGGCGAGATGCGGGTCTGGCTCCGCGGCGATACGTAAGCGCTGTCCCGGTCCGAGCCGCCGCATCTCGATCTCGGGGTGACTACCCCTCAGCCCGATACTCGAGCGGACGTTTCGACGGGCGATTTACGCGGACACGGACGGGCCGTCCGACGACGCCGATACCTGCCGATCGTTGTGTCCGAGGTGGCCGAACGAAAGTGCTCGGCGACGGGGCAATACTGCGATATCGCGGCGATCGATCGTCGCGTTCTCGGAAGTGAGTATACGCGTACAATGGTAACAATTCGCACCGGAGTATCGAGCGGTGAGCTATCCGTCCGGCTTCAACGGACGGTTCAGGAGTACGTCATGTTAACCTCGATCACGTTAGCGGTGCTCAGTACGTTCTTGGGGATCTCGCCCTCGAAGACCCTGTCGTCGAACCGGTTCGTCGGCCCGGACACGCTGATCGCACCCAGGGGGTCGTTATTTTCGTCGCAAATCGGCGCCGCGACGCAGCGCATCCCGATGACGCGCTCCTCGTCGTCGATCGCGTACCCTCGCTCGCGGATCTCCTTGAGCTCGGCCTTCAGTTCGGCTTCGTCCGTGATCGTCTGGTCGGTCACCGACGGCAATCCGTGCCGATCGATGATCTCGTCGACGTCGGATTCCGGTCGGTACGAGAGGATCGACTTTCCGAGCGCCGTCGTGTGGAGGTGCACGCGCTTTCCGATGTAGGTGTCGAGGTTGACCGCGGCGTCACCTTTGAACTTGTTGAGGAAGATCCCCTTCCCGTGTTCTTCGATCATGAGGTTGGCGTGTTCGCCGGTCTCCTCGGCGAGCGTTCTGATTTCCGGCGACGCGACCTGGTACAACTTCATCTGGCTGCGGGCGAACCCGCCGAGTTCGAGGAACCGAGCGCCGACGTGATAGGTGCCGTTCTCGTTGACCAGATACTCCGCCTCGTTCAGCGTCTGCAGGTGGTCGTGAACCGTGCTCTTGGGCATGTCGAGTTCGCCGGCGAGCTCGGCGACGCCCGCGCCGTTGAGGTCGTGGAGCGTCTCGATTATTCGGAACGTCGTCGCAGCGGCCTGAACCGGATACCTGGCTTGTCGTGACATTTGGTGTACAATGGCAGTACTCCTATTTAACAATTGTCCGGTATGGCCGGACCGTTTGCTCGCCGAGATCGGTCGGAAATCACGACGTAGTTGATTATTTTATAACACTGAAACCGATGCGTGTTTGAAATAATTTTGCTATCGAGGAGAATTGTGGGAACAATCCATCGAATATCGGAGATTATTTACAATAGGCCAATGGTTATGGGCCGTAGCGGAATGAGCCGATCGTCCGCGACCGACGGCCGCTCTGACGGAGACGGCGATCGTGGCCGACGACTACCCTGAGACGGGCAACCGCCCCCCGCGCCCTCGACGTTGAGCGCGGTTGCACGGCCTCGACTTCGGGCAGCCGCTCGTCCGGGTCGAACCCGAGCGCCCGTTCTAGCGAAACGACTATCAAGATTTAGGACGATATCCTTCTATGGCCATCGATGCCGACGAAACCGAAGCCGATCCTTCAGATCCGTCATTACCGTTCCGAAGCTCGCTCGCCGCACTCGAACCGATTCGCTCCTCGTTTCCACTGAAGCTCGCGGCGGCAGGGATCCTCTTCGTCGTGGTCGGATTCGTGCTCAATTCCGGCGTCTGGGCCGGGATACTACCGATCTGGGGCTTCGCGCTCGTGTTGGTCGGATTGGGATCGTACTCCTTTATCACCCTCTCCCAGCGCGGATCGCAGGGTTGAGCCCCCTACGGCCGATTGTCGCAGTCACCGTCACGGTCCCGCTCGAGTCAGTCCTCGAACCGCACTAAAGCAGTGACCGAGTCAGTAAGCCCCAGGAGAGACCGGAGCAGCGAGACGCAGCAGGAAACGAGCCGATGAACGGCGACAACCGAGTTAGTCCGACGAGTCCGGAATCGGCGGGCTCTCCCAGTACTCGTGGTCGTCGTCCGCGCGGAAGCACGCGGTCTCCTGTGCGCGCGTGTCGTCGCTGAGATCGATCATGCCGGGATCCTGTTTTCGGCAGATCTCCCTGGCTTCGGGGCAGCGGGTGTGGTACCGACAGCCCGACGGTATGTTCTTCTGGTCGGGGATGTCGATCGTCCGGATCGGACTTTCGTCGGGATCGTCCACCTCGTCGGGTTCGAGCTCGGGCGTCGCCCATCGCAACGCCTTGGTGTACGGGTGCTTGGGATCGTGGATGATCCGCTCGGCCGAGCCGATCTCGACGAGCTCGCCGAGGTACATCACGCCGATCCGCCCGCCGGTTTTCTCGGCGAGATACCGGGCGTTCGAGAGGTCGTGAGAGATGAACAGGAACGACGTATCGAACGAGTCCTGGAGCTCGATCATCAGGTCCATCATCCCGACGCGCAGGGAGACGTCGAGCGCCGACACCGCCTCGTCGGCCAGGATGAGGTCGGGGTTGACCAGCATCGAACGGATCAACGCGACCCGCTGTTGTTCGCCGCCCGACAGCTGGTGGGGGTAGCGTTCGATGTAGTCTTCGGGCGGGCTGATACCGACGTATTCGAGCATGCCGAGGATGCGCTCGATCCGGTCGTTTCCGTCGAGTTCGGGGTGCCAGCGCTTGAGCGGTTGCTCGAGGATCGTCCGCACGCGCTGGTGGGAGTTCAACGCGCTGCCGGGATCCTGGTGAACGATCTGCAGCGCGCGTCGGATCTCCTTGTCGGCGATCGTGCTTCCGGAGGCGCCCTCCCAGACGTCCCGACCGCGGTACTCGATCGAGCCCTCGGTCGGCGTCTGGAGGCCGACGGCAGTCTTGCCGAGGGTCGTCTTCCCGCAGCCGCTCTCGCCGACCAGCACGAGCACGTCGTTTTCGTAGATGTCGAGTGAGACCCCGTCGACGGCCGTGACCACCTCGGAGTCGCCGAAGTCGAGCAGCCCATCGTTCTCGGAGCCGAACCGAACTTCGATGTCCGACAGCGACACCAGCGGCTCCCCCGAGGCCTTGGCGACGGCGCTTTGCACCGTCCGTCCGTCGTCGCTCTCGGCGAAGGCGACGTCGATGTCGTCGATCGACTGTTTCCAGTGGTGGCAGTGAACGTCGTGATCCGGGCCGGCGTCGTAGGGACCGGGATCGGTGTCGACACAGTCCGCGTCGGCCAGCGGACACCGCGGGTGGTACGAACAGCCGTTCGGGATGTTGACCGGGTCCGGGCTCTCGCCCTCGATCGGACGCATCTCCTCTAACGGCGCCGAGAGGTTCGGCGTGGCGTTCAGGAGCGCGCGCGTGTAGGGGTGGGCCGGATTTTCGAGAATCGCTTCGGAGGGGCCGATCTCCGCGAACTCGAACGCGTAGAGGACCGCCAGGCGATCGGCGACGTCCGCGACCAGCGGCAGGTCGTGCGTGATGAACACGATCGTGAGGTCGTGTTTCTCCTTAATCTCCTCGAGCAGCGAGACGATCGACCGCTGCATCAGGAGATCGAGCGCCGCCGTCGGCTCGTCCATCACCAGCAGATCCGGTTCGAGCACGAGACTGAGCGCGATGAGCACGCGCTGTTTCATCCCGCCCGAGAGTTCGTGGGGATAGGACTCGAGCATCCGCTCGGGGTCGAGGTAGAGGTCCGATAGCAGTTCTCTCGCCCGCTCGAGCCCCCGATCGACGTTGTAGTCGTGGGCGCTGAGCGTCTCGACGAAGTGCGTCCGAATCTTCACCACCGGGTTGAACGAACTCATCGCCCCCTGGAAGACCATCGAAATCTCCTCCCAGCGGAGCTGCTTGAGCTCGGCTTTCGAGAGACCGAGGACGTCGACCGGATCGCCGCCTTCGGGGTAGTAGGTGACGTCGCCGGTGGTGACGCCCGGCGCCGGAACCGCGTCGAGCAGGGCCGAGGCGAACATCGACTTGCCGGAGCCGCTCTCGCCGATCACGCCGAGGATCTCGTTCCGTTCGATGTCGATGCTGACCTCGTTGAGGACGCGCGACTGGCCTCTATCCATGCCGAACTCGACGGATGCGTCGCGCATCTCGACGATGACGTCTTCGAGGGGCGGTTCGGCGAAACTCGCGTCGGATTCGGAGACCGTCATCGACACACCTCATTTCGGACGATCGGTCGATCGTCGCTGCGATCGATAGCGTTGCGGATTGTGTTGTGTTGGTCGTTCATACTACGATTACACCTGGGTCATTTGGGTCGTCTCCGCTTCCGAGTCCGGTTCGATAGCGTCGCCGCTGCCTCGTTCGTGTCGCGCTCTCGCGCGAGGGTTGAACACGCGGTCCAGCGACTGAGCGAGCAGGATGAGTCCGATCGCGATACCCGAGATGGCGATCATCGGGACGAGCAGCCAGTGGTAGGCGGCGGGCCGATAGAGCGCGCCGGCGTGGTACGCGTTGCTTAGCATGACGCCCCAGTTGGAGTCGGAGAACGGCAATACGCCCAGAAAGTACAGCGCGACCGCCGCGAAGATGATCGATCGGGCCGCGTTCACCATGTTCACCACGACGTACGGCATCAAGTGCGGAAGGATCTCTCTCGAAAGGACCCACCGCGTCGGGAGATCCATCGCCCGCGCCGATTCGACGAACGACTCGCTCCGGAGCGTCAGCACCTGCGATCGGATCGCGCGGGCGAGCCCCGCCCACGCCGCGACCGCCAGGAGGGCTCCGAGGGCGACGGGGTTGTTGATCCACTCTTCTAACAGCGTGGCGAGAACGATGACCAGCGGGAGTCCGGGAATGTTGATGAACACGTCGGTGATCGTGCTGAGCACGGTGTCGATCATCCCGCCTTTGTACCCGGCCACCACGCCGAAGAACGTGCCGACGGCGACGGTGAATATCGCGCCCGAAGCCATCATGACGAGGATCGAGGGCGTCGAGTGAACCGTCATCGCCAGGATGTCCCGCCCCGATGAGGTCGTCCCGAGCGGGAACTGCCAGTTCTCGAACGGACCGAGCAACCGCGGCCCGTGGGCTGGATGCGTCGGCTCGACCAGGTAGACCCCGGCGGTACCCAAGAGGACGTAGACGCTGAGGATCGCGAAGCCGGCCACCGCCCGCCAGTCGTCTCGCAGGATCGACCACGGCGTTCGAACGAACCCCTCGAGGAAGCGATCGATCCGGTCGCCGCGCGTCTCCTCGACGGACGAGGTCGTTTCGAACGGCGAGTCGACCATTCCGCCGTCGCTTCGCACCGTCGCGGAGCCGTCGGTCGGGTCCGGGTTCACACCCGAACTCGAATTCGCGCTCGAACCCTCGGATCTGGATCCGGATCCGCCGGGGATCAATTCGTCGACCGACGTCGACTCCGAATCGTACGCTCGCGTCGACGGAGTGGAATCGTCCTCAGAACGCTTCACGGTTCTCACTCCCCGCACGGGGATCGATTTTGCCGTACGTTAGATCCGCGATCAACAGCGCGATCACGACCGCGATCGTGATGACGGTAAACGCGCCCATCATCAGCGGGTAGTCGCGCGCTCGAACGGCCTGGATCATGTAGTATCCCATACCGCGGTACGAGAAAATCTCTTCGAGGACGATGGCGCCGCCGAACATCGAGCCGATGGCGATCATCAGCCCGGTGTACATCGGGAGGATCGCGTTGCGGGCGACGTACCGGACGGCGATCGTCCGGTCGGCCAAGCCGCGGAGTCGGGCGACTCGCAGGTAGTCCTCGCCGAGTACGCGGATACTGTTTCCGCGCATCGTCAGCGAGGCCACGCCCGACCCGACGAACATCGAGAAAACGGGCAACGCCGCGTGGTGGATGACCCCCAACATGAACGGCAGGTTGAACCCGGCTTCGACCCCCTCGGGCCGACGACCCGACGTCGGGAACCAGTTGAGCCGGTAGGCGAAGGTGATCAACAGCAGTAGCGCGAGTACGTAGAAGGGGATCGACGTGATGATCGTCGCGTAGCCGGTGATCGCGACGTCGAACTTGCTGCCTTCCCAGTAGGCCATCAGGGCGCCGAGCGAGATGCCGACCGCAAAGCCGATGAAAATCGCCCAGCTCATGACGAACACCGTCCACGGGATCGCGTCGCCCATGATCGCCGCGACCGACGCGTTCTGGCTGATCGACTGCCCCATGTCTCCCTGGAGCATGGCGATCATGTAATCCACGTAGGCGACGTGGATCGGGTCCTGAGGATTGATGTTCATGTACACCTCTGCGAGTTCGTAGGCCTCCTGGGGATTGTCGAGTTCCGGGCCGACCCGCGCGACGAACGCGTCGACCGGGTTCCCGGGCATCATTCGCGTCAAGAAGAACGCCAGCGTCATCACCGCCCAGACGGTGAACACGGCCTGTCCGAACCGTCGTATCTTCCAGTTCATCTGTATAACAACGTAGTATGGTAGTCTAATTAGTGTTATCGTATTTCACACCCCGGTGACTCGAACGTTCGAGCCGGGTGTGTCGCTTCTATTCCTGATACGGGATCAGTTCGGCGTCCGGAATTTTCGTCAGGTTGAACTCGGCGACGCGGTTGTCGAGCAGTTCGTCGGGAGCGTCGACGTGCCACTTGTCGGCTCGGATGGCGCCGTAGTCGCCGGCGATGACGCACCCGTACATCGGCAGCACCTGATTGTACCACCAGGTGAGCCGTCGGAGGTGCTCGTTGTCGCCGGTGAGGTGTAGCTGTTCGATCTCGTCCATGACGTTGATCTCCATGGTCTCGTCGGCGTCGGGGTTCCCGATCTCCGCGGGCACCTCCCAGGTCTCGCCTTTGTAGTCCGCGTGGTTCAGTTGGCTGAACCACTCCCAGACGAAGTCGACGTACGTCAGACCCATGATGGAAAACACCGGGTGGTTGTCGAACAGGATGTCGTGGTTGCCGTTGAACCGACCCTCTCCGTAGGTCGCCTCGTCCACCGCGTTGACGTTCGCCTGGAACCCGAACTCCTGCAGCTGGTGGTTGATGGAGTCGAGCGCGTCGACCTGCACGCTCGTACTCGACTGGCCGAGCAAGACGAGTTCGGCCGGTTCGCCGTCCTCGCCGTACCACTGGCCGTCGTCGCGCTCGAATCCGGCTTCCTCCATGAGCGCCGCGGCACGCTCTCGGTCCGTCTCGTAGGAATCGTAGCCCTCGACATCGACCAGGCCCTGTTCGACCGCCGTCTGATTGAGGAACGTCGACGGGAGTTCGTAGAGCCGATATTGCTCGGGGACCGACGCCCAGAGCTGCTCGCGGTCGATCGCGCAGGCGATCGCCTTTCGGACCCGTTCGTCCGCCGTGATCGGCTGGTTGGTCGGGTTGCTGGCCGGCGAATCGGGGAAGTCGTAGTTGCCGAAGTTGAACAGGACTGACCAGAGGTGATTGTAGTCCCGGTTGATCTCGTGGTGGTCCGGCAGTTGCTTCATGATGTCGGGCGACTTGGGCAGGGTGAGTGCGATCGCGTCGACCGAATTTTCGATGAACGCCAGCACCTGGTCTTCGTGGTGCTCGATGGCGTACTCGGTAAAGTAGATGTTGTCCGCGTTGGGATGGTCGTCGTAGACTTCCGCGACGAAGGTGGTATCGGTGACCTCTTTGAGCTTGAACGGACCGTTCCCGACCACTTCGTCGACGCTCGGTGACCACTCCTGGAAGTCCGAGACGAGTCGCGTCGCTTCGTCGCTGTCGGGATCCACGTTCTGGAGGTCGTCGCGCCACTTCCCGAAGGAGGGCGATCCCACGCCCTCCTCTTTTATTATCACCATGGCGGCGAGCTCGTTGATGAGCACGGACTCCAGAGCGTAGTCGTCGCGCAGGTGGAACCGCATGGCGTAGTCGTCGACGGCTTCGTAATCCTCGATGTAGTCGCTCGGGAGCGAATCCGGAGACGTGATCTCGGAAATCGCGAAGTTGATATCCCAGTCCGTCTTCCAGTCGTGGACGGTGACCCGATCGCCGTTGTGCCAGGTCCACTCGTCGCTGAACTCGACGAGGATCGATCCGTCCTCTTTTTCCCAATTGTCCGCGATTACGCCCTGAAACGTATCGTGACTCTGGTAGTGAATGAGGACCGGATCGTAGATCAGTCCCGGCGGATCGAAGTTCGCGATCTCGTGGGACGGATCGTACGGGTTCCACGACGCGTTGTCCATTCCGTACGTTCCGCGGTGGAGGGCCTTGGTAAATCGCTTATCGACGCGTTCTTCGACCGGATCGCCGTAATCGGTTTCGCCGCCGCCCCCCATACACCCTGCGAGCGCCGCAGCACCACCGCCGATCCCCGCCTTGAGAGCGGTCCGTCGGCTAAGCCACCCAGTCTGGTCTCTGTTATCAGCTGGCATCGGGTACCGATTCATGATCATATACTAAATAGGTTTCGATAATCACAATCTCACGCGCGACCACTACTCGCGCGGTCGATCGTGCTGGCCGTCTCGGGACGATCGCGACCCCGTGGGAACCTATTTGTCGATCCGTTCGTAACTACTACTCGATGGACCGCACGCGCTCGGTGTTGAAGCTGGTGTTCGGGATCAACGTCCTCTTCTTGCTCCTGCTCGGCTTCTCGTATCCCTACCTCGAGCCGGGCACCGACTCATACGTCGTCGCCGCGATGTCGGCCGCACTCTGTCTCACGATGGTAGTCGTCGTCGCGATCATCACCTACTTCGACTGGGGTGTTTTCGACGCGTACTGACGGAGCGGGACGACACGCCGATCACAAACGCGCGATGCGAGCCGGCGGGCCGAACCGAGCGTTCGGCACTCCGGCTCTCGACCGAGGAGATGAGCCGGGAGCGCGAGCGGTACGCTTATCGAGGTCTTCGAGGAGCTAGGGGTTCCGTGCGCTCTTTTCCGTCGGGCTATCGTTGCGGAAGGGATGACGTCGCCAAGCGGACCATCTCGTGCGCGATCGGGCTACCAACTCTTATACGCGAGCGTACAGCTGTCGACGCAGTAAGTCGGCGCGGTCTGAAGACGCACAATGAGGTTGATTCACACGGATGGTCCGCTATTACCGGACGAACGTCGACCGTTTCGACGGGTTTGACCGCGAAGAGCCGGAAACTATTACACCTGTACGAGTGTAATATATCTCTGACCGCCGCAACTGAGAAGCGCCGGCGATCGATGTACCGTTCGAGCACCGCTCGATCGGGGCGCGTCGAATCGGGAGCATCAGGGTATTTTTGCCGGGTTTCCGGCGAATCGGATCCGCCGAGATAACCGATTTCTCAATACTGTCCGGTAAGACCGAACGATTGAGTCGGATATCCGCTCGAAAACCCGACTCGATCGTCTTTGCCGCTCATTTCCGTCCCGTGTTACCGTTCAGTGAGTCGTCGTCACGCCGAATTCGTCCGGCAATACCGTACGAATTTTAAAATTCACTACCCCGTGACGATCCGGGACGCGCTGGATTCGAGATCGGTCTCACCTGGGTCGGATCTGCGAATGTCGGTGCTCGTCGCCAGAATGGGCCGACAACGCTCGACTACGAGCCACGAAGTGCCTTCGCGGGACCGGGATCTACGGCGTTCGAGCAAGGGCTCGGAGAACCGCCGGCGAAAGCAACGTCGATATCGATCCCGACGCCGCCCGTGATAATCTTATCGGCTGCTGGGAAATGTTTATATAATATAGTGTAGATGACGAATGTGCCGTTTGATAGACAATGACTACTTCGAACACAACTAGCACACGACTTCGACGGTACCGACGCGAGCTTCTGAGCGGAATCGCGGCTGGAACGACGGTGTTCGCGACCAGCGGTGCGGCGACTTCGGCCGATCGGAACGGCCGATCTGGCGCCGACAAAGGAACTGCCGACGAACCGAACGAGTTCACGCGTCAGATGGAGTCGCTCGATCGAGGACTCGTAGCCGTTCCGACGGAAGACGGGGTACTCGTCCGGTGGCGCCTGTTCGGGACCGACCCCGACGATCTGGGATTCCACGTGTATCGCGACGGGAAGCGGGTGAACAACAAGCCGATCACCGACAGCACGAATTTCCTCGATCACGAGGGAACGACCGATTCGGCGTACGCGGTTCGATCGGTCGGCAACGGGCGGGCCGGCGGAGATCGGAAGACCGGAAAGAGCGACCGCAAACCCGGCATGTCGAAATCCGTCGAGGTGTGGGACGAGCAGTACAAGGAGATTCCGCTGAACAAACCCGACCCCGTCGAGGGCGAAGACGGAGAGACGGTCACGTACCACGCGAACGACGCGAGTGTGGGCGACCTCACGGGCGACGGAACGCTCGACATCGTCCAGAAGTGGACGCCGTCGAACGCGAAGGACAATTCCCAGTCGGGTCACACGAGCGACGTCCTGCTCGACGGGTACACGCTGGAAGGCGAACACCTCTGGCGGATCAATCTCAGGCAGAATATCCGGGCCGGCGCACACTACACGCCGTTCGTCGTCTACGATTTCGACGGCGACGGGAAGGCGGAACTGGCCGTACGGACAGCCGACGGGACTACGGACGGAATCGGGACGGTCATCGGCGATCCGGACGCCGACTACGCGAACGAGGACGGGTATATCCTCGAAGGACCGGAGTATCTCACCGTCTTCGACGGCGAGTCGGGTGAAGCACTCGCGACGACGGACTTCGAGCCTGCGCGCGGAGACGTCTGCGACTGGGGTGACTGTTACGGCAATCGCGCCGATCGGTTCCTCGCCGGCGTCGCCTACCTCGACGGCGAACGACCGAGCATCGTCATGACGCGGGGCTACTACGAGAAGTCGATGCTGGCCGCTTGGGACTTCCGCGACGGCGAACTCGAGATTCGGTGGATCTTCGACAGCACCGAGGGCAACGAGGAGTACGAAGGGCAGGGCAACCACCAACTCGCCACCGCCGACGTCGACGGCGACGGCAAGGACGAGATCGTCTACGGCGCCGCGGTCATCGATCACGACGGCACCGGCCTCTACTCGACCGGCTGGAACCACGGCGACGCCCTGCACGTCAGCGACTTCGACCCGAGTCGAGAGGGGCTCGAGGTCTTCATGCCCCACGAGTGGGGGCCGTACGGCGCGACGTTCCGCGATGCCGAAACGGGCGAGTTACTGTGGGGCGTAGAAGGAGAGGGCGACATCGGCAGGGGGCTGATCGCGGACATCGATCCGAACTACGAGGGCGCAGAAGCGTGGGCAGGGATCCCCCTGTCCGACGATGATATCGGCTTGTGGTCCGCTCAGGGGGAGCAAATCAGTGAGAACGCCGTCGACTCGATGAACTTCGGCATCTGGTGGACCGGCGACCTGCACCGTGAGCTGCTGGACCACGACTTCCTCGGCTGGGATGCGGGCTACGGCGTCGGCTGGATCAAGAAGTGGAACCCCGAAACCGGAGAGCTGGACCCGTTGGAGTCCTTCGAGGGCACTCGTTCGAACAACTCGTCGAAGGGTACTCCGTGTCTCTCGGGGGATCTCCTCGGCGACTGGCGCGAAGAGGTGATCTGGCGAACCGAAGACAGCGAGGCACTGCGCCTGTACGCGACTCCGCACGAGACCGACCACCGGCTGTACACGCTGTTGCACAATCCGCAGTACCGGACCGCGATCGCGTGGCAGAACGCCGGCTACAATCAGCCGCCGTGGCCGAGTTACTTCCTCGGACACGGGATGGACGAGCCGCCGAAACCCGACATCGAACTCGTTTCGACCGATGAGTGAGCGGTACGCGCATCGCAGCGCTGCCCGTGAGCATCTGACGCCACGCGCCTGAGAGGCTGGGTCGCTATCGCCGACGCGAGCGGAACCGCCCCTCAGGCAGATCTCTCGGCAATGAACCTCCTCGGAATCTCCGCTTCGTCGATCGTTCGGTCGTCCTGTACCTTGATCACCCACGTCGCGCCGAGAACGGGTTCGGCTCTCGACACCCGTGTTACTCGGAAAACGAGAACACCGGTTTGCACGTTTCTGACGCGAGGAACGCCTCGAACGCCTGGGTCGGGTCATCGACGGTGAAGGAGCGATCGACGATCACGTCGACGTCAATGGCGCCTTCGGACAGGAGCCGGATGGCCTGTTCGAAGTTCGTCCAGGTCGACCCGTAGGACGAGTTGATATCGATCTCGCCGCGGACGATAGGTGTCATGAACACTTCGCTGGACTCGCCGGGAAGCCCGACGACGACGACCTGTCCGCCCTTCCGGACGTGATCGACGGCCATCTCGACGCCGCTCCGGTGCCCAGTAGTGTCGAACACGGCATCGAAGCCGACGCCGTCCGTTTTCTCGTCGACGATCTCTGAGAGGGCCGTTCGATCGACGTTGACGGTGTCGATACCGAGCCGTTCGACCAGCGGAAGCCGGTACTCGGTGTCTTTCCGCAGTCCCGAGACGACGACGCTCGCGCCCAGCGAGTCGGCGACGGCCGCGACGAGGACGCCGATCGGGCCCGGTCCCTCGACGAGGACCGTGTCGCCCGGCGTAATGGTCGATTGATCCAACACGGCCCGCGTCGCGATGCTGAGGGGTTCGGTGATACTCGCATCGCCGAGCGGAACGTCGTCGGGGATGTGGTGGAGATCGCGGGGCTTCACCGTCGTGTACTCGGTGTACGCGCCGTCCTTGTGCATCCCAGTGATCTCGAAGTTCTGACAGACGTTCGGCTGACCGTTCTTGCACTGGAAACACGAGCCGCAGTCGTGGATCGGTTCTTCGACGACGCTGTCGCCGACGGCGAAGTCGGTGACGCTATCGCCGATCTCGACGACTTCGCCGGAGTACTCGTGACCCATGATTCGGGGAAGCGGGATCCACTTGTACCCGTCTTCGTACGTGTACGCGTGAGCGTCGCTACCGCACAGCCCCGCGGAGTGGACGCGGACGAGTACCTCGTCGTCGCCCGGTACTGCTCGTTCGCGTTCGCGGATTTCGACAGATCTGGGACCGGTATGAACTATAGCCTTCATTGATTGAGCTACCTCTCGCTCTAGTCGAGCTATCACTACCTGGGTGATTCTCACACATATACCTTTAGGTGGACTCACGGCGACGGTTGATTGACATCGCATCTCCCACTCCGCGTCGATGCTCTCACGCGACGTCGTTGATGCGCGTTCGACGGAGCCGTTCCAGGCGAAGATCATTCCGTCGTAATAGCTATGCCGTTCGCATCCGAGCGTCAAAACGCATGGAGCGCATCGCGTTTCACCTCGAGATAGCGGACGGAGAGCGCGACGAGTACCGCGAGGAACACGAGAACGTGCCCGAGTGGCTCGAAGAGGCCTACCTCGACTCCGACGCCGGACTCGAGACCTACAGCGTCTTCGAGAAGGACGGTCACGTCTTCGGGTTCATGGAACTCGAGGATCCGGATGCCATCAGGGAGGTCATGGACTCGAGCGACGCGCAGGCTCGCTGGGCCGAGCGGATGGACGGGATCGTGGTCGATGACGGCGATCAGTGGATGGACGAAGTGTACCGGATGATCTGATCGAACCGCTTCGATTCCGTTTCGGGAAACGTCCGTCGGAGCTGGACGTCGATTTAGAAGCGTCAGCGGCGCGTATTCGTTCCACACTACCGGATACGATTCGACGGCACGAGCGCGAGTCCCCCGCAACCGTTCGAAATCGACTATTTGTCATCGTTGTGACTCTCTCACGATTTCCGTCCGGCATCACCGAATAACGAGATCACGGCGCTGAATGCGCCTCGAAAAGGGTTGTCAAAGCCGATCGATTGGGAGCTAACGAGAGCGAATTCGTGCATTTACACATGCATGTCCGTAAACAACCGGTCTCGAGGCGACGACAGGCCGTTTTTCTTCCGGCGATTCCGGACAGCGTACACAGTTATTTAAGTGGGACCCGACGCGTCCGATGCACGATCGACCGACGAAAGCATTTATCCGATTCGTCCGCGAGAGCCGAGCTAATGCGATTCTTGAACGACGAGCGGTACTTGCTCGAATCGGAGCCGGCACGGGAGCTGTACGGTTCGATCGCCGATCTGCCGATTCTCGATCCTCACACGCACGCCGACGTCGCCGAGATCGTCGAGAACGACGGCTACGACGACGTCTGGGAGGTGGAAGGGGCGACGGACCACTACGTCTGGACCCTGATGCGAAAGCGGGGGATCGACGAGGAGCTGATCACCGGAAACGCCTCGAACCGGGAGAAGTGGCGGGCGTTGGCGGGAATCTTTCCGGAACTCGCGGGCAATCCGACCTACGAGTGGGTCCACCTCGATCTGAAGCGCCGGTTCGGTATCGAGACGCCGATCTCCGCGGCGACGGCCGACGACATCTGGGAGGAGACGGCGATGCAACTGGAGCGCGCCGAGATGGATCCACAGCCGCTGCTCCGCGAGATGAACGTCGAAGTCGTCTGCAGCACCGACGATCCGACGGACTCGCTCGAGGACCACGACCGGGCCGAAGACGAGGTCGACGGCGTCGAAATCCTGCCGACGTGGCGCGCCGATCGGGCCGTTGCAGTCGATCGTCCGGATTGGGACGAGTTCGTTCGCGAACTCGCCGACGCGACGGGGATCGACGCGTCGGACTTCGACGGCTATCTCGACGCACTGGCCGCGTCGCACGAATACTTCGCCGAACGCGGGTGCGTTGCCAGCGATCTCGGGGTTCGATCGGCGGTATCCCGTCCGGTGAGCGAGGCGAGAGCGCGACGCGCGTTCGACGCGGCGCGGGACGGCGGCCCCATCGGTCCCGCCGAGGCGACCGATCTCAGGGCGTACCTCCTCGAGTACATCGGCGAGCTCAATACCAAACGGGGCTGGGTCACGCAGCTGCACATCGGCGCGGTCCGAGACTACAGCGCTCGGCTCTACGAGCGGTTGGGAACCGACGCCGGAGGCGACATCTCGACGCAGGACGTCGATATGGCGGCCGACCTTCGGCACTTCGTGAATCGATTCGACGGCGCTCACGAGATCGTCCTCTACTGCACCGACCCGACGCACTACCCGACGATCGCGACCATCGCCAGGGCGTTTCCGAACGTGAGCGTCGGTGCGGCGTGGTGGTTCAACGACAATCCGTACGTGATGGAACACCAACTGGAGTATACCGGCAGCGTCGACCTCCTCTCGAACCACGCGGGGATGGTCAGCGACTCCCGAAAGCTCCTCTCGTACGGCTCCCGGTTCGAGATGTTCCGGCGATCGCTCGCGAACGTGGTCGGTCGCCAGGTCGCCAGGGGACAGCTGTCGATGGCGGTCGCGGCGGATCTCGTCCGCCACGTCGCGTACGATCGGCCCAAGCGATTGTACGGGTTCTGAAGTCGAACTCTATCGTAGTGGGCCAATCAGCATCGAGTACGCATCCAGCACTGCGGGTGCTCCTACGATCTCCAATCAAATCGGTCAGAGCAGCATCTGTACCAACACTATCAGCAGGATTATCGCTTGATCTCTGCTACAAGTTCGATTTCGCCCTCCTAACCATGGATGACCGCTATCTCGGCTCGTTCGGGCAGCTCTACCGTATCAATGATGCGAACGAACACCGAAGGATATGTAACAGCGCTGCCGCCGCCACTGCCACAGTTTCCCGGTTTTTCTGCCCTCGCCGTCCCGCTGATAACCCCAGCGCCGGTCTCAAGTTCCTCTGGCAATTTTAGAGTATACTGTTGACGGGCCTTTCGAGGCGATGTACAGAAGATTTTGACGTACCTGATTCCGAGCCTGGATTCCATATAGCAATGTGGTATTTATGGAACTGGGGTCTGCCACGCTACCGCAGCGTAGGTGGCGAATTCGGGAGAATACGCCCTCGGTTCGATCACACTTGAGTAGCTCGATAATCGAGTGTGGTTTTACGCGAGTCCGTTCCTCTCGTACTTCGCACGAACGATGCCAGCCGGCGAGAAACACCCTCTCGAGGATCGGCGTCGCAGACGGCCCGCTCGTCGACGAGCGCGGGTCACACCTGCTGACGCTCGAGCCTGTCGGTGACGCCGTCCGACAGAACGCGAGTACCGAACGGGCCGATTTCGCCACAGCGACGCGGATACGAGCGTTCGGGGCGCGTTGCACGGGTCGCTTCGGAGTCGAGAATCCGCGACAAAGACGAACGAGATCCCGTCGATACCGGCATCGTCGACCGGCCCACGCTGCGGCGCTCGAGAGGGAAACGCTGGCCCGCTCCGAGAAACGACGCGTCGACGACATCACCCTCGGCCGATCCGGATCACGAGTCGGGTTCGAGAGCGACGCGCCGCTCGAGTGACGCGAACGTTCCAACGCGTATCGAGTAGTGTGTCGATCGATTGACAACGGCTCGGAGTTCCCCGCGGCGAGCGAGTCAGGAGTACGTGATATTGAGTTCGATCACGTTCGTCGCCTGTTCGAGCACCGCGGGGATCTCCTCTTCGAGGCGCTCGTTTTGGATCCGCGTCGTCGGTCCCGAGATCGAGAGCGCCCCGAGAACGCGCCCCGTATTGCTTCGAATCGGCGCCGCTGCACATCGGAGACCCTCGACGCGTTCCTCCCGGTCGAAAGCGATGCCACGCTCTCGAACGTCGGCGAGCGCCTCGTGGAACTCCTCGCGGTCCGTGATCGTGTTGTCGGTCACCTCCGGAAGGCCGTGCTGGGTGACGATGTCGTCGACGCGCTCGGTTGGGAGGTGGGCGAGGATCACCTTTCCGAGCGCCGTACAGTGTAAGTGGACGCGGGTTCCGACGTGGGCGTCGACCTGGACGGCGTCGTCGCCGGCGACGCGGTAGATGTAGGTGCCGCGTCCGTGCTCCTCGACGAGCAGGTTGACCAACTCGCCCTCCTCGTCGGCGATCTTGTCCATCTCGGGGCGGGCGATATCGTACAGATCGCGTCGACTTCGAGCGTACGCGCCGAGTTCGAGGAACCGGATGCCGACGTTCCACGTCGTCCCCCGTTTCACCACGTACTCGCCCTCCTCGAGGGTGCTGAGGTAGTTGTGAACGTTGCTCTTCGGGAGTCCGAGGTGCTCGGCGACTTCCGTCACTCCCGCCCCGTCGAGCTCCATCAGCGCCTCGACGATCTCGAACGTCGTCTTCGTCGACTTGATGGGATTTCTCGCCTTGGGTGACATTGTTTACCCAATACCGTTCGTCCTACAAAAACCTTGATTCATGATTGTGAAACGAAGGCGGTAACCGCCGGCGACGGCGCCGACGACCGGCAAAGGGCCGGCTCGGTGCCGATCGCCGTTCTCGCAGCCGTCGTGAGCGTAAGTATATGTGTTCGGAAACGGTACCGATAGCCGCAATGAGCGGACGCGCAACGTACGAGTACGGCGGAGAAACCGCAATCGTCACCGGTTCGACGAGCGGTATCGGATACGGAATCGCGAGCGCACTCGCCGACGCAAACGCTGACGTCGTCGTCAACGCACGAACGGCGTCGGACGTCGAGGAGACCGCGGCGGACCTGGACGCACTCGGCGATGGGACCGTCATCGGCGTGGCGGCCGATCTCTCCCGACGGGACGAGATCGATCGGCTGATCGACCGGGCGGTGAGCGAGGTCGGTCCGATTAGCATCCTCGTCAACAACGCCGCCGTGTGGCCGGAGGAGGAGTCGATGATCGACGCATCGCTCGACGACTGGGAGCGAACGATGAACGTCAACGTTCGCGCCCAGTACTACGCGTCCAAGCAGATCGCTCGACACATGATTACCCGGGACATTGCGGGTTCGATCGTCAACGTCACGAGTCAAACGGGCGACCGCCGGACCGGCGGACGCGGGCTGTACGGCGCGTCGAAAACCGCGGTCAACGGATTCACGTGGCGGATGGCCTACGATCTGGCTCGGGAAGGGATCCGGATGAACGCCGTCTCGACCGACGTGACCGACTCGAGACAGCTTCGACGCGAAGCCGGACGGATCGCCGCCGATCGACCCGGGCAGACGACCGACGATGTGCTCGAGGAGTGGGGAGCCAAACGCCCGCTCGGGCGTCTCGGTCGGCCGGAAGACATCGCCGACGCGGTGCTGTTTCTCTGCAGTGACGCCGCCTCGTACGTCGCGGGCTCGATCCTGCGGGTGAGCGGCGGCGGAAACCTGCAGTGACGGTCGCCGTCGTTCCGGATCTCGAGTTCGCCTCGGATTACGACCGTTCCCCGGTGATCATCAGCGAACTGAGCTCGGCTTTCGAGACGTCGTCGGTGCTCGTCACCGCCGTCATCGACCCCTGGTAGAGCACGCCGACTCGGTCCGCGAGCCCGAAGATCTCGTCGAGGCTGTGGCTGACGATGACGATTGTCTTCCCGTTCGCTCGGAGGGTTCGCACCGTCTCCCGGACGAGTTCGGTCGCGTCGACCGAGAGCGCGCTCGTCGGTTCGTCGAGGATCACCACGTCCGGATCGAACGCGAGCGCGCGAGCGATTGCGATCAGTTGGCGCTCGCCGCCGGAGTGGAACGCGACCTCCGCGCGCGGGTCGATGTCGCGCTTGAGGTGCGTCTCGATGATCGTCGCCGCCCGCTCGTAGGTCTCCTCCCAGTCGACGACCGAGAACGGGCCGATCCCCTTTCGCGGAAAGTTGCCCATGAAGACGTTCGTCGCCACGTCGAGGTCGTCCATCAGCGCGAGATCCTGGTAGACGGTTTCGATGCCGCACGCGCGGGCGTTTTCCGGGCTGTCGAATTCGACAGGACGTCCGTCGAAGTAGAGCGACCCTCGCGTCGGCTCGTGAACGCCACAGAGGACGTTCATCAGCGTCGATTTCCCGGCGCCGTTATCGCCGACGACCGCGAAAATCTCGTTCTCGCGGACGGCCAGGTTGACGTCCTCGAGCGCGACGATCCGACCGAATACTTTGCGGACGTTCTCGACGGCGATCTTCGGGTCGGTTTCGCCGGCGGTTCGGACGATGCCGGACGCGCTCGACGCGTCACGACTCATGAACGCACCCCCGCCGAGAGAACGCGTTCCCGGATGGTCTCTTTCGTGTTGTACAGCAGAATCGCGATCAGAAGGACGATTCCGTTGACGACTTCGATGAGCGTCGGGTCGAACCCGCCGACGTTGAGCGCGGTCTCGACGAGACTCAACAGTAACACGCCGCCGAGCGCGCCGAGCAGTTTTCCGCGGCCGCCGAAGAGGCTGATCCCGCCGATGATGGCGGCGGCGAACGCGGGAAACACCATGTCGTCGGCGATGTCGGGCGAGACGAGCCCCGTGTAACCGGTCAGCATCCAGCCCGCAAGTGCACAGAAGAACCCGCTCAGCGCGTAGACCGCGATGATCGTGCGATCGGTGCGGATCCCGACGGCGCGGGCGGCCTCCTCGTCGCTGCCGACCGCGTACACCGCCTGACCGAACGCCGTGTACCGGAAGACCACCGCCATGAACGCGAAGGACGCGAGCAAAATTCCGATGGCGACGTACTCGTTGCCACCGGGCGCGACGTACCCCTCCGGAAGGCCCGAGATCGGTTGCGTCGTCAGAGCCAGCTTCCCGCCGCCGAAGATGATGAAAAACGCCAGCGTCTGCAGGAAGGGGTTCATCCCGAGTTTCGCGATCATGATTCCGTTCGTGGCGCCGATCGCCGACCCGACCGCGAGGACGATGGCGACGCCGAGGACGGGACTCGAGACGAGGCTCCACTCGGCGAGCACCATCGCGGTGAACACCGCGGAGAAGCCGGCGATGGCGCCGACCGAGAGATCGAAGTGACCGGACAACAGGCAGATGCTCTCGGCCAGCACGACGAGTCCGAGCGGAACCGCCGCGAACAGCATCAGTCTGAGCGCCATCGTGTTCGTAAAGACTCGCGGAACGGTCGCGAGCACCAGCAGCGAGATGACGGCCAGAATCGGCCAGATCATGTTCTCGAGCAACACCAGTACCGTTCGTTCGGGAATCCGTTCGAACTGCCGCGCGACGATGTTTGACGTGCTCATGTGGCTCTGGTTACCCCCAGATGTTCCCCCAGAGGCCCGGGCGATCGACGTTCTCCTCGGTGACGACGACGCCGGCGGTCAGGACGTGCGTGTGGCCGTTTCGTTCGGTAACCTCGGCGGGCGCCCAGATCGGGTCCGACCAGAGTTCGGCTCCCTCGTGCTCGATGGGGGTAAACGAGTAATCGTTCTCGTCGACGGTATCGCCCGGTTGCGGGAGCGCCTCGTCACCGCCGTCGAGGTAGTCGAGTAGCTGTTTCATCGCCAGCGGAATGTAAAAGTGGACCGGCTGGTCGACGGTCGCGTCGATGTAGCCGTCTTTGATCAACGGGTTCACGTCCGGGCCGGCGTCGGGTTGCGTGTGGACGATGTGGTCGTCGTGTCCGGACGGGTAGGCGAGATTCAACTGTTCGAGCGCGTTCTGTACGCCGATTCCGCAAGTCATGTTCGTCGCGTAGATCCCGTCCGGCGGATCGTTCGCGCTCAGGTAGTCTTCCGTCGTCGACTGCGAGTCGTCGACGCTCCAGTCGGTCCGGATGGTGTCGACGACCTCGACGCGGTCCTGTCCGTCGATATACTCGTCGAAGCCGTCGGTCCGCGCGTTCGACTGCTGGTTGAAATCGCCGCGAACGTGCAACACGGAGTACGACTCCCGGTCCGGCCGTTGTTCTTCGAGCGCCTCGACCATCAGTTCGGCGCACGTCTCGCCCGCTTCGGCGTTGCCGAACGCGGTGAACGTCTTGATCGAGTCGGTCGTCCCCGGATCGTTGACGGTGAACACGGGAATGTCTTCCGCTGCGGCCTCGTCGATCGCGTTGTCGACCGCCTCGTCGAACGGCGCGGCGATGATCGCGTCGTAGCCTTGCGCGACGAACTGGCGGATGTCGGTCACCTGCTCGGCCGAGTCTTGATCGTGGCTCACGACGTCGTACTCGATCCCCTCCTGTTCGGCGTACAGTTCGCCCGCCTCGTAGAACGCGGTCACCCAGTCGCCACCGACGAGGTGCTGTGGCACCCCGACGCGGAGCGAGTCGTCGCTACCGTCGCTCGTACACCCGGCGAACCCGAGCGTCGCGACGGCACCCGCAGTGACCAGGCACTGACGTCTGCTAGTAATGGGCATACTACTCGATACAGTTACACCGATCCAAATAAAGATTGTTATCATCTACCTATATCGTTGTTATACGAGCGAAACGACATCTAGAACGAAGAGAGAAGGGGTATGCACGCGTGAGGAAAACTGAATATCCGTGGTCGAATCTCGGCGCTCGAGAAGTGAACCGATGTACGGTCCTCCGCGAACGCGTCGGTCTCATCGGTATCGAGGAAAGAGTTATTAACTGATGTGTTGACGCTGCGGATATCAGGTGAGACAATGGTACACAGTGTCGAGAACGGAGATCAGGTCGACGAGACGGACACGAGCGCCGAGCACGAGAACGGGACGACGCCGCGGCGTCGGTTTCTCGCGACCGGCGGAACGCTCGCGTTGGCGGCGCTCGGGGTGAGTCCGGCGGGCGCTCGAACGGGCCCGGAAACGATGGACGAGTTCGAGACGAGCGTCGAAGAGACCGTCGCGAGCGCCCGAACGGTGATCGATAGCGGTCCGTACGATCCGACGTGGGAGTCGCTGGCCGACGTGACGCAGATCCCCGAGTGGTTCCGTGACGGGAAATTCGGAATCTTCTGTCACTGGGGTCCGTACTCGGTGCCCGCGTACGCACACGAGTGGTACCCCCGACAGATGTACAACGTCGACAACGAGATCAACGAGTACCACCGCGAGACGTACGGCGAACCGGACGAGTATCCCTACCAGGAGTTCGTCCCCGAGTTCGGTGCCGAAACGTTCGACGCCGACGAGTGGGCGACGCTCTTCGAGCGGGCGGGTGCGAAGTACGCCGGACCGGTCGTCGAACATCACGACGGCTGGTCGCTCTGGGACTCCGACGTCACCCCGTGGAACGCCGCCGACATCGGACCCGAGCGTGACCTCACCGGCGAACTCGAGTCGGCGATCCGGAAGCGAGACATGCGGTTCGTGACGACGTTTCACCACTCGTACAACCTGATCGGCGAGGAGGGGTACTTCTCGTTCGCCTACGAGAACTACCCGTCGGTCACCGAGGGCTATCCCGACCGCGTGATGTACGGCAACCTGCCCGAGCAATTGCAGTTCGATACGTGGCTGGCGAAACTCGTCGAAGTGGTCGAGGGATACGACCCCGACTTCGTCTGGTTCGACTGGGGCCTTCCCGACGTTCCCGAGGCGTACCAGCGACGCTTCCTGGCGTACTACCACAACGTGGCCGCGACGCGGGGCAAGGAGGTCGTCACGACGAACAAGGAGGACACGCTGCCCCTCGAGTCGAGCGTCGCCGACTTCGAGCTCGGACGGCCGCGTCACGTTCAGGAGCAGGCGTGGAACGCCGAGTTCAAGGTGGCCGACGAGGGCGGGTGGGGGTACGTCGAAGACCGCACGTTCCACTCCGCGACGCGCCTGATTCACGTCCTGATCGACATCGTCAGCAAGAACGGACAGCTCCTGTTGAGCGTCGGGCCGAGAGTCGACGGCACCATCGAACGCGAGGAACGCGAGCGGCTGCTCGCGATCGGCGACTGGCTCGACGTCAACGGCGAGGCGATCTACGAGACCCGGCCGTGGGACGCGTTCGGCGAGGGGCCGACCCGCCTCGAGGAGGGCGGCGAATTCGTCGAGGACGTCGAGTACGGCCCCGAGGACGTGCGGTACACGCGGGCGAAAGACGGGAACGCGGTGTACGCGATCGTCATGGGCTGGCCCGGAGGCGGCGAACTCGCGCTCGAGGGGATGGCCGTCGACCACCCGGCGGCGCCCGGGACGCCGCCCGGTCACGGCGGAACGCCGCCGGGGTGCGGCGAGGGACCGCCAGGTCACGGCGACGGCCCACCCGGCGAGCGGACGGGGACGGCGGTCGGTTCGATCCGACTGCTCGGCCACGGCCCGGTCCCGTTCCGCGTCTCGTCCGAGGGCCACCCGGTGATCGAGCTCCCGGGACTCGCCTCGTCGAAGCGTCCGAGCGACGCCGCCGTCGCGTTCGCGCTCGAGGAATTCGACCTCGAGCCCACCGAGGACGCCCACCGATAGATCCGCCTCGCGGTCCGACCGCCGGATCGGCGAGTGCGCTCGCGTCGTATCGAGGACCCGTACGCTTATGTCGAACGTCGGCATCGGTCGGCGTGTGAAAGTTATCGACACGCACACTCACGCGTGGGGTGAGCCGACGGGCGAACTCCCCTGGACGGCGACGGTGTTGCCGCCCGGCTGGTCGGGTTCGTACACGCACCGCGACCTCGTCGCGGACATGGACGCCGCGGACGTCGACGAGGCCGTCGTCGTGACGACGCCGCTGTACGGCCGCGGCGTGCGGGCGAACGAGTACGCGATGCGAGCGATCGAGGCCCACCCCGATCGCCTCTACGGCGTCGGCCTGCTCGAGTTCTTTCGGTCGGACCCAGACGAGGTCGTCGCGTCCCTGAAACGCATCACGGGCCACCCGCGGATGCTCGGCGTCCGCATGCACGCCGCCCTCGAGTACGAGGAGATTCCGACGGACGTCGACCGCTACGGCGACTGGATTCTGGATGAACGCCTCGAGCCGATCTGGCGGGCGGCCGGCGACCTCGAGACGTGCGTCTTCGTCTTCCCGAAGGCCCAGCAACTCGAACACCTCGTGACGCTCGCCGACCGCTACCCGGAGACGACGATCGTCGTCGACCACATGGCCTGGCCCGACGAGACGACGAATCCCGACGAGGAACCCTGGACCGCGTTCGAGTCGCTCGCCGAGTACGAGAACGTCTCCGTCAAGCTGAGTTCGCTGCCCCGCTCGTCGACCGAGCCGTGGCCGTACGCGGACTGCCACGGCTACGTGACGAACCTCGTCGAGTGGTTCGGCCCCGAACGGCTGCTGCTCGGTTCGGACTACCCCTGGATGGACGACTGGGCCGACTACGGCGACTGTCTCTCGTGGCTCGAGGCCGTCGAGACCCTCTCGCGGCGCGATCGGGCGTTCATCTCGTACCGGACGTTCGAACGCCTGCACGGCTGACCGCGGGCTACTGTTCAAACGACCAGATCTCCTCCATGTAGGGGATCTGCTCGCCGGCAGCGGCGTCGGCGTCGACCCCGTCGCGTTTGAACTGCGCCACGTGGCGCTCCCACTCCTCGACGGCCGGATCGGTCGCCATTACCTCGTCGTAGGCGTCTACGTCCGGACACTCGAGGACGCAAACCGCGATATCGTCGCGGACGAACAGTTGGAACTCCTCGACGCCGGCGCGCTCCATCGCGTCGGTGACGCCGTCCGGCACGTCCTCGTGTGCCGCGACGTACTCCCCCGTTCGATCCGAATCGATGCGCTGGACGTAGACTGCCCGCTCCAGTTCCTCGGACATACGGTACGCATCGGACGCGACCGATACAAATCTTTTCCGACGCCGCACGCGAGCGACCGTCGGTGGACAAACAGTTGGAACTTCCAACACGGTCGGAACACCCGTCGCCGGGTTACCACGAGGTTACGCGAACGTCGCGGAGCGGCCGGTCCAAGGGGATTTCGACCTGCCCGCCCGTGTGGTGAGAGAGGTACAGTCCGATGATGATCTCGAGGCTGCGCGTGGCCTCCTCGCCCGTCGATCTGTTCTCCGCACGCCCGTCGAGGACGTCGACGATGTGGGCGGCCGCGTTGCTGAACGCCCGCTCGTAGTCGTCTTCCCAGGTCCACGCGCCGTCGATCCCCGGCAGCGGCGCTTCGACGTGCTCGCCGTCCTCGAGTCGCCAGTACCGCCACTCGCCGTCGTCGTTGTTCAGGTACAGCTTCCCCTCGCTGCCGATGAACTGGAGCGTCATCGACGAACTGTCGCGGGGGATCGTACAGTCGACGGTGACGAACGTGCCGTCGTCCATGACGACGAAGCCGCCGCCGCCGGCGTCGTCGACCCGTGCGCCGGCCTCGAGGCGCTCGACCGCCTCGTTCTCGCCGGTGATGTGACCCGAGACGGTCTCCGCGCGAGCGTCGAGGAGGTAGACGAGCGTATCGAGCAGGTGCGTGGCGTTTCGAAGCAACTCCATGCGGAACTGCATCGCCACCGACTGGGGGTCGCCCAGGAGCCGCTCCTCCTGAACGAGCGTCCGAAGCCGCTGTAGCTTATCGGTGAACCGAAACGAGTGGTTGACAACCAGTTCCGTCTCCGTCTCCGCGCAGACCTCGATCATCTCGCGGGCGGCGGTGACGTCGGACGCGATCGGTTTCTCACACCAGATCAGGTCGGGCGCCGCGGCCGATCGAGCGGCATCGACGACGTGACGGTGATGGAGGTACGACGGCGTACAGACCGAGACGACGTCGAGCGACTCCGCCTCGAGCATCGCCTCGTGGCCGACGTACCGCCGGTCCGGATCGATCCCCCACGCCTCGCCGAACCGCTCGAGTTTCGCCTCGTCGACGTCGGCGCCCGCGACGAGATCGATCTCCGTCCGGGCGTCGAAGCCGCCGGCGTGGCTGGCGTCGATCCGTTCGCGACCGATCTTCTCCTCGTCGTGCATCCCGAGGATCCCCATGCCGGCGATACCGCCGGTCCCGATGATGCCTGCAGTGTAGGTCATGGGCGGTCACTCGTAGACGTGCAGGGAGCCGGTCCGATTCTCCTCGATGTAATCCCAGTCGTAGTCGACGCCGAGGCCCGGTCCGTCGGGCACGGTGACGCGACCCTGCTCGTCGATCGTCTCGATCGTGTCCGAGTACTCGCCCTCGTAGACCGGCGGCTGCGTGTTCTGGCAGTTCGGGTGGAGGAGCGCCAGTTCGTAGTAGTTCGTGTTCCGCGTGGCGGCGATGCAGTGGCGGTGTGCCGGTCCGGGAGCGTGGAACTCGACGTCGAGGCCGAACGATTCGGCCATGTGCGCGACCTTCATCGCGCCGGTGATACCCGCGTCGTACTCCGGATCCGCGCGGACGAAGTCGGTGCCGTCGCCGACGACGAAATCTGCGTGGGACTCGAGGCCGCGGACGTGCTCGGTCTGCAGGATCGGTGTGTCGAGTCGTTCGCGGAGCCGGCGGTGGCCCTGCTGGGAGATGCCGCCGTCCCGGTAGGGATCTTCGTACCAGAAAAAGCCCTCCTCGTCGAGCGCGCGCCCGACTTTCAGCGCCTCGCCGAACGTCTCGTACTCGCAGGCCGGATCGAACATGAGGTCCATCTCGTCACCGACGCGCTCGCCGACGGCCTCGATGGCGGCGATTTCGCGATCGAGGTCGCGGCTGGCGTCGCTGCCGCCCCAGCCGTGGATCTTGTAGCCCGGGAAGCCGCGCTCAAGACACTCCTCGGCGAAGTCGGCGAACGCCTCCGGCGAGTCCAGTCCGCCGTTTTCGTCGCCGTGGTAGGTCGACGCGTACGCCGGAATCGATTCGCGGTAGGTTCCGAGCAACTCGTGGATCGGTGCGTCGTAGTACTTTCCCGCGAAGTCCCACAGCGCGATGTCGATGGGGCCGATCCCCATCCGATCGTACTTCCGGAGCGCCCGCTTGATCTCGCTCCAGTGTTTCTCGCGCTCGAGCGGGTTCTTCCCGACCAGGTAGTCGGCGAACATGTTGATCTGGGCCGCACCGGGCGAGTTCCCCCCGACGTACTCGCCGGTGATCCCGACGTCCGTGTGAATTTTGATCCCGAACAGCTTCCGCCAGGTCGTCTCTCCGGGTTCGTAGACGAGATTGAATCCGTTCCGATCGGTTCCGACGTCCTCGAGCGGGTACCGAAACTCGCGGCTCTCGATTCGCGTTATCGCCGGTGCCATACGGACCGTCCGACGACCAGCATTATAAACTTCCCTGAACGTACCGGGTTCACGATGAAGACGGTGCGTTATACATTAGTGAACGCCGCCGCCTACGAATACCGGCGGTGAGGGCGGAGCGAATCGGCCAGAACGCGTCGTTCGACCCGCAGACGCACCGCTTACTGATTCGTTCGGCCCTCGGGGCCGCGAGTCGATCCTCGGATCGGAACCGCGCCGGCCCGGCCGACGAGAGACAGCCGCGAATCGTTCCGTATTCAACGATAGTGAACGAGTACTACAACGGGGCATCCGGGTCGTGCGTCCCGGCGCGTCCGGCCGATTCGCTGTACCAGCCCGAGTCTGCGAGTTATTTTACATCTGTACTTCTGTAACGATCGGGCGTACGATACCGGGACTCCAGACAACGCACCGCCCCGTCCCGTCATCGGGAGGGTGCCAAGACAGCGGCAGGACGGCGATTCAACGGAACGACGAAGGGGTAAAATTCATCAATGGTGAACGTCGGGCTCGAGATTCGAAGACCGATTTCGGCGCCGCCATGTCCCGTCGCTTCGCTCGAGGAATGCGTCGATAATCGAGGGTCCAAAGAGAGCCGAGAGGACGGAATGCGTCCCGTCGGCCGGTGCGAGACCGGTTGGACGCTACTCCGCCCAGAAGGCGTCGTCCGGTGTCGACTCGAAAGTCGCGCGGTCGAGAACGTCGATCCCCTTCTCCAGTCCCTCCCTAGCAGAAGTGAGCGAGTCCTCGTGTTCGATCGAGAGGGCACCGTCGTAGCCGACCATCCGGAGCGTCGAGACGACGTCCTTCCAGAAGGTTTCGCCGTGGCCGTAGCCGATCGACCGAAACAGCCACGAGCGGTTCGCCTCGTCGGTGTACGGCGCGGTGTCGAGAACGCCCTTCTCGCGGGCCTGTTCCTCGTAGACCTTGGTGTCCTTAGCGTGGACATGGTGGATCGCCTCCTCTTCGCCGAGCAGACGGATCGCGTCGGTGATCGAGATCCCCTGCCAGAACAGGTGCGACGGGTCGAAGTTCGCCCCGATGCGCTCGTTCGTTTCCTCGCGAAGCCGAAGCAGGCCGCGCGGTTCGTAGACGAGCATGTTCGGGTGCATCTCGATGCCGACGTTCACGCCGTGCTCGTCGGCGAAGTCGGCGAGGTCGGTCCAGTACTCGAGGGCGACCTCCCACTGGTACTCGAGGGCCTCGAGGTGTTCGCCGGGCCACGGCGCGGTGATCCAGTTCGGTACCTCGTCGTTCGGCCCGCCGGCCGGCAGTCCCGAGAACGTGGTGACGGCGTCGACGTCGAGTTGGGCGGCGAGTCGGATCGCCTCGCGGAGGTCCCGATCGGCGTCCGCCGACCGCGCCTCGTCGGGGTGGAGCGGGTTGGTGTGGACGGCGAGCGCGGAGACGTAGAGGTCGTGTTCGTCGAGGACGGCCCGGAGTTCGGCCTGTGCGTCTTCGTCGTCGAGATACCGCTCCTGCGGGAGGTGTGCGTCGCCGACGAACCCGCCACAGGCGAGTTCGACCGCGTCGACGCCACGGTCCGACAGGTACGCGAGGGCGTTCTCGAGCGGTTCGTCTGCGATCGAGGTGGTGAGGACTCCGATGTCCATACGTGATCGTCGCACAACACCACCAAAATTCTAGGGGTCGATTCGGTTCACGGAACCGTCGGGAACGGTCGTGGGCGGGCTACTCCTTGAGCGCGCCCTGCGTGAGTCCGCTCACGATCCGCTCCTGGGCGAGCATGACGATCACCGCCATCGGAATCACGCCGATGATGCTCGCCGCGGCCATCAGATTGTACGCGACCCGTTGGGTGCCCTGGAACGCGAAGACGCCGTGTAACACCGGTGACCAGCTATCCGGCGTCCCGTCGACCATGAGATACGAGAAGAAGAACTCGTTGTAGACGATGATGAAGGTGAGAATGCCCGCCGTCGCCACGCCCGGCGCGGAGAGTGGAACGATGATCCGGCCCAGAGCGCCGATTCGAGTCGACCCCTCGACGCGCGCCGCGTCCTCGAGTCCGTCGGGGATCTGGCGATAGAACGTCGTCAGAAGGAAGATGATGAGGGGCAGGGTGATCCCGCTCAGCGGCATGACGATGCTCCAGGGCGTGTTGTACAACTGGGGAGAGGAGAGTCCGAAGAGGGCGACCTCCCCCGTGAAGAGCCGAAAGAGCGGGATGAGGAACGCGACCGGCGGGAAGTACGAGATCACGAGGATGAGGAGCAACAGCGGCGTGCGACCGCGGAACTCGTACCGGCCGAAAACGTAGCCCGCGATGCTCCCGATGGTCAACACGATGATCGTCGAGAGCGCGGCGATGACGATGCTGTTCAGCATGTAGATGTGGAAGGGGACGACCTCGAACACCTCGAGGAACGCGCCGGGATTGAACCCCTTTGGGACGAAGCCCATGTCGACGATGCTCTCGTTCGGCGTCAGCGCGAGGATGAACAGCCAGTAGAAGGGAAACAGCGAGACGGTGGCGAAGAACCCGATTCCGACGTACGTCAACCACCGGTACACCGTATCGGGGTCACGGACCGCTCGCTGTGCGGTTCGTTCGATCACGTTTTTCGACTCGGTTTCGGCTGGTGAGTTTGCCATACTACGTTCCTCCGGTCTCCTGTTTTCTGAGCTGTACCAGGTATCCGACGAGCAGGATGCCGATGACGGCCGCGATGATGAACGCGACCGCCGCCGCGGACCCGTATCGATTCGCGCTCCAGAGGTTGATGACGAGACAGCTGAGCGTCGGAACGGTGTTGCAGCCCGCGGTCGACTCGACTAAGCCGTACACCTTGAGCGCACCGATCGTTCGGAACAGGAGCGCAACGAGTAACGCGGGGAGCACGAGGGGGAACGTGATCGTTTTGAACTGCTGAATCCTCGACGCCCCGGCGACCCTGGCGACGCTGTACAGGCTGCGATCGATGCTCTGCAGCCCCGCGAGGATGAGCAGCGCCATGAACGCCGACTGCTTCCAGACGTCGGCGATGATCGCGATCAACAGGCCGTCGCGACTGGTCGCGAGCGGCGTCGAAGAGACCACCCCGAGATCGTTGAGCGGTCCGACGGCGAACCCGATCGACGGCTGGAACATGAGGTAGAAGATCATCCCCTGGATGACGATCGGGACGGTCCAGGGAAGGATCATCGCGACGCGGACCCACCGCCGCCCGCGAAACTCCCTGTTCAGGATGAGCGCCATCGAGAGGCCGAGTACCGTTTCGACGAGGACGGCGCTGACCGTGTAGATCAGCGTCACCGGCGCGGCACTCGTGAACGGATTCGAGAGGCTGAAGAACGGTCGCTGCAGGTTCGCCTCGCCGGTGAGGATGTCGACGTAGTTCCGGTGGCCGACGAACTCGCCGATCGGATCCGCCGTCGCGATGCTGTCCGCGTGAAGCGAGATGTTCGCCGTGTAGATCAGCGGCCAGATCGCCATCGTTCCCAATAGCGCGAACACCGGCAGCAACATCATGTAGACGAACTGCGTGTCGCTGCGCCGCTCGAGCCAGTCGAGCGTTGCGAGGTCCACGCGGTACCGCGGCGTCGTTCCCGTCTGCGTTACCGTCGACGAACGTTCCTCCGTGCTCATGAGTCGCTGAACGACGTTTCGAGCTCGGTCAATCTCGAATCGAGCTTCGACATCGCCTCCTCGACGCCGACGTCACCCATCAGTGCGGCGTTAACCTCCTGGGCGACGGGATCGGACTGCTGGCTCCAGACGGCCGTCGCCGGACGGGCCATCGTGTGTTCGCCGGCGAACGACAGGGCGTCGAGATACCGCCCCATGACCGGGACGTCGTCGGCGTTTTCCAGGACGTCCGGGTTCGGCGGGATGTGGCCGACGAGTTCGAAGTTCTCCCGCTGGAACTCCTCCGTCGTCAGGACCTGAAGCACCTCGAGACACTCGTCGAGCCGGTTCGTGTTGGGGTTCACGCAGTAGTTCCAGCCGCCGAGGGCGCCGATCGAGCCCCCGGTACCGGGATACTCCCCTTCGCCTTCGGGAACTCCGTACGGCATGGGCATCACGCCCATGTCCTCGCCGAGGACGTCGTCGGCCCCGTTGATGTTGATCGAGTACGGCCAGTTTCGGAGCGCGACGGCGTTCCCGTCGGTAAACGGCTGCATCGAGGGCGAGAGCCCCCACTGGAACGCTTCGTCGGAGGTGATCTCGCCGGCGAACTCGTCGAGCGTATCCGGCTCGTCCGTTCCGTGAATGAACGTGCGGGCCATCCGCAGGGCTTCGAACACCGGCTCTTCGGCTACCGTTACGGGTCGGTCCCCGATCGGCCCGTACAGGTTCTCCTCCGGATTGCCGAAGTACGCACCGCCCCACGAACTCACGAACTCGTTGAACACGCAACACGCTAACTGGATCTCGGACGCCGCCTGCCAGTTGTAGCCGTACGTCACGTCCGACTGCTCGTAGACGTCCGCGAGCTCGTGGGAGAACCGCTCCCACGACAGGGGATCGGTCCGGTGTCGGCCCCAGTCGTAGCCCGCCTCCTCCACCAGGTCTTTTCTGTACTGAATCGTCGGAAAGTCGGGGTAGAGCGGCACGCCGTGGAGTTTCCCGTCCGGCCCGGTCGTCGAGTTGACGCTCTGTTCGAAGTAGTCGTCGTGGATCGTCTCGAGGGTGTCTTCGGGTAGTTCTCCCTCGAGATTGAGTATCTGCCCCCGGACGATAAACGGTAACGTCCAACCGCTGTCGAACACGAGCAGGTCCGGCTTCGCCTGATTGGACGAGAGCCACTGGGAGTACTGGTTTTGCATCTCGTCGGTCTTGGACCCGCCGCTGATGAGTTCGATCTCGATATCTTCGGACAGCCCCGCGTCGTACAGCGCCTGCTGGATCTCGTCGCTGTTGTTCTGCCACTCGTTCGTGGCGGTTAACTGGAGGGCCGAATCGTCGGCGCCGCCGAAGCAGCCGGCGACGCCGGCCGTAATACTCGCTGCGCCCGTGATCTTGATGAACCCTCGACGCCGAATCGTTCGCCGATTCGCACCGACGGTCTCGTTGCTACTGCGACCTAGCATACACGTCGTGATAGATCAGCGGACGCACACATATATGTTTTCATTGACCAGGGTATACGTTCGCAAAGAAAAACGGACGCTACGCGTCGAATACGCCGGTCCTGTGGCGCTGCAGTCTCGCGTTCAGGACATCGGCGTCGGCTCTCGTTGCAGGCCGTGGACGAGGGCGTCCCCCGTATCCGTCTCGAACAGGTGAACGCTCGACTGATCGAAGGTGACGTCGAGCACCTCGTCTTCGTCGATCTCCGCGTCGGGGTCGACGCTCATCAGGAGGTGCTCCCGCTCGAGGTCCGCGAGGTCCTCGTTGGCTCGCGCGTCGGGGTCGGTGACCAGGTAGACGAACATCTTCTCGCCGATCGGTTCGATGACGTCGACCGACACGCGGACGGAGCCGGCCGTCTCGGGGAGTCGTCGCCCGTCCACGGGATAGATGTCTTCGGGACGAACGCCGAGGGTCACGGCGCTCGAATCGTCCAGTCCCACCCCGTCGACGGTGACGGTCTCCGACTCGAACCGCTGGTCGACGACCGCGCCCTCGATAAAGTTCATCGACGGCGAGCCGATGAACCCCGCGACGAAGACGTTCGCGGGCTCCTCGTAGCACGTCAACGGCGGCGCGATCTGCTGGAGTTCGCCGTCGTTGATGATCGCGACGCGGTCGGACATCGTCATCGCCTCCTCCTGGTCGTGGGTGACGTAGACCGCCGTCACGTCCAGTTTACGTTGAATGCGCTGGAGTTCCGTGCGCATGTGGACGCGCAGTTTCGCGTCCAGGTTCGCCAGCGGTTCGTCCATCAGGAACACCTCGGGGTCGCGAACGATCGCGCGACCGATCGCGACGCGCTGTCGCTGTCCCCCGGACAGTTCGCTCGGCATCCGGTCGAGCATACCGTCTAATTGGAGGATGTCGACGGCTTCGTCGACCCGCCGTTCGATGAGGTCGTCGTCCGCACCGCGAATTCGGAGTCCGTAACTCATGTTGTCGAAGACGTCCATGTGCGGGAACAGCGCGATGTTCTGGAACACCATCGCGATGTTCCGGTCTTTCGGCGGGAAGTTCGTGACGTCCTCGTCGTCGATGGCGATCGTCCCCGCCGACGGCGTCGTCAGGCCGCTGATCATCTCGAGCGTCGTCGACTTCCCACAGCCCGAGGGCCCGACGAGCGAGAGGAACTCGCCGTCCTCGATCTCGATGTCCATCTCGTCGACGGCCGTGATATCGCCGTACCGTTTGTTCACGCTCTCCAGGCTAACGGATCCCATACCTCGATTTCATAGCTGAGGGACATAAAGATTCGCGTCGACGAGATTCGCTCGAGCGGGCCGTCGGATCCGACGGCTGCGCCACGCGTCGTCCCCGCCGGCGGTCTCACGCGGTGACTTCGTCGGATTCCCCCGTGGCGGACCGAGCGTCCTCGAGAATTACGGCCGTCGAGAGCGTACCGAGAGTGGATACGCCGATCATTTCACGAAAGCAATAAATACATTTTTACTACCAATCGAGTATGGTGTACGTGGAGTAACCCGAGATGGTTAGCCACATTCGCAGAGACGTGCTCACGAGCATCGGAGCGGGAACGAGTCTAACGCTGTTCGGCGGTGTCGGGCGCAGCGAGACCACGGGCGAGAGCGATGGCGCGGCGGACGACGGGGACCTCGCGTTCGACGACCGCGTCGCCGAGTTGCTCGAGCGACTCACCGTCGAGGAGAAGGCGTCGCTGCTACACCAGTATCAACCGCGGATCGAGCGGGCCGGCCTCGACGCGTTCCGGACCGGAACGGAGGCGCTACACGGCGTCTCCTGGCTCGGGGAGGCGACCGTCTTTCCGCAGGCGATCGGTCTCGCGAGCACGTGGGATCCCGACCTCATAGAGCGCGTCGGCGACGCCGTCGGAGACGAGGTCCGCGGGAAACACGACGCGACCGACGGGGGCGTCGGACTCAACGTCTGGTCTCCGACCGTCGATCCGCTCCGCGATCCGCGGTGGGGGCGCAACGAGGAGGGGTACGCCGAGGACCCGCTGTTGAGCGGCGAGCTATCGACGGCGTACGCGAGCGGGCTGGCCGGCGACCACCCGGACTACCGCAAGACGGCGCCGATACTCAAACACTTCGTCGGGTACAACAACGAGACCGAGCGGACGACGACCAACGCGGAGATTCCGCCGCGGCTCTTGCGCGACTACTACCTGCCGTTCTTCCGACCGCCGATCGAGGACGGGAGCGCGGTCGGCGTGATGGCCTCGTACAACCTTCTCAACGGCCGGCCGATGACCGTCTCGCCGCTCATGGACGCCGCGGTCCGAGAGTGGGCGCCCGACGAAAACGCGGTGATGAACGTCAGCGACGCGTGGGCCCCGGTGAACCTGACCGGCGCTCAGGAGTACTTCGACTCGGAGGAACGGGCTCGCGCCGCCGCGGTGCTCGCCGGCCTCGACAGCTTCACCGAGTTCGGCGCCGACAGTTCGACGACGGTCGACGCGATACTCGGCGCGCTCGAGGAGGGCTATCTCGACGAAGCCGACCTCGACGAGGCGACCGGCCACGTCCTGACGGTTCGGGCGCTGCTCGGGGAGTTTCTGGACCCAACGGACGATCCCTACGCGGATCTCACCGCCGACGTCATCGGCCGGCCCGAGCACCGAGACCTCGCTCGAGAGGCGGCCCAGGAGGGGACCGTCCTCCTGAAGAACGAGGACGACAACCGGACGCTGCCCCTCTCAGAGACCGAAACCGAGACCGTCGCTGTCGTCGGACCGCTCTCGGACAGGGTGTTCGACGACTGGTACAGCGGGACGCCACCGTATCGCATCACCCTCCGAGAAGGGCTTCGCGATCGGCTCGGTCCCGATCGAATCCGTTCCGAAGCCGGCGTGGATCGGATCGCACTCAGGGAGCGCTCGTCCGGAGACTACGTTTCGGCCGGCGTCGGGAAGGGTGGCGGTGCCCTCGGACTCCAGGAAACCGACGCGCCGAGCGTCCAGTTGTTCGAGTCCGTCCAGTGGACGAGCGACGTCTGGACGCTGCGGGCGACGGCGAACGAGCGGTACGTGACCGTCGAGGACGAACGACTGGTGAACTCGGCGGACCAGCCGGGCGGCTGGGAGGTCGTCGAGGAGGCGTTCGAGTTCGTCGACGTCGACGACGGCGCAGTCGCGCTTCGCCACCCGAGTAGCGGGCAGTTCGTCGCGATCGAAGACGGGACGCTTCACGTCAGCGCCGACGACCGGGCCGAGGCGGCGACGTTCGACCTCGAGGTGCGAGCCGACGGGATCGAAGCCGCGGTCGAGGCCGCGAGCGAGGCCGACGCCGCCGTCGTGATGGTCGGAACGCACCCGCTGATCGGCGGCCGCGAAACCCAGGATCGCGAGACCCTCGCACTGCCGTCGTCCCAGCGGGAACTCGTCGAGCGCGTCAGCGACGCCCACCCGCGGACCGCGGTGATCGCACAGAGCAGTTACCCGGTTCACCTGAACGGCGTCGAGGATCGCGCGCCGTCGATTCTGTGGACCAGCCACGCCGGACAGGAGACCGGACGAGCCCTGACCGACGTGCTGGTCGGCGACGTCTCCCCGGCCGGCCGACTGACCCAGACCTGGCCGCGTTCGGCCGATCGGCTCCCCGACATCACCGAGTACAACATCGCCGAGACGGGGATGACGTACCGGTACGGCCAGGAGGACCCGCTGTACGCGTTCGGACACGGGCTCTCCTACAGCAACTTCGAGTACGACCGCCTCCGGATCTCGCCGGGCGGCCCGCTCGAGGCCGGCGAGACGGCGACCGTCAGCGTCCGCGTGACCAACACCGGTTCGACGGCCGCCGACGAGGTCGTTCAGGTCTACACCGAGCAGCGCCAGTCGCGGACCCAACAGCCGGAACGGGTCCTGCGCGGGTTCGAGCGGGTACACCTCGAGCCGGGTGAGGCGACGACCGTGGAGCGTTCGATCGAGTTCGACGCGTTCTCGTTCTGGGACGTGACCCGACGGAAGCGAGTCGTCGAACGCGCGACGCACTCGATTTACGTGGGCTCCGCGTCCGACGATATTCAGGAGCGCGGTTCGATCCGGGTAGACGGCGAGCGGATTCCGCCGCGCGATCTCTCCGAGACGACGCGAGCCGTCGACGCCGACGACTGGTCGTGGTCCGAGATCGAACTGCTCGACCGTTCGCGATCGGCGGGAACGGTCGTCGGCATGACCGACGGCTCGTGGCTCTCGTTCGCCGACGTCGACCTGCGAGACCGGCCGACCGACGCGACCGTCGAGGTCGCCAGGGCCGACGCCGGCGCGGCGACGCTGGAACTGCGCTGCGGATCGCCGTCCGGTCCGGTGCTCGGACAGACCGAGGTCCCCTCGACGGGGGGCGTCTACGAGTACGAGGAGCGAACGATGTCGCTGGAGGGGGCGGTCGGGAACGACCGAGAGCTCTACGTCGTGGCTCGCGGCGGCGACGTCCGCGTCCACACGGTTCGCCTCGAGTGAGCGACCGAATCGCGTCGGTACATTCAAGGACTCCGTCGTCGGAGTACGCGACGTGACTTGCCGACTGATACAGATCGGAACGGGCAATCAGGGTGAAGCCTGGTGCCGGGAGTTCCTCCCGCCCAACGTGGAAGACGACACCGTCGAGGTCGTCGCGGCCGTCGACGTGAACGAGGACGCGCTTTCGAACGCCGTCGACTCGCTCTCGCTCGCCGAGGAGCGGTGTTACACGGACGCCGAGACGGCGATGCGAGAGCGGGACGCCGACGCCGTAGCGCTCGTCGTCCCGCCGCACGCCCGCGCGGAGCTCGTCTCCCTCGCGGTCGAGTACGACCTCGACGTGCTCACGGAGAAGCCGCTGGCGGACTCGATGGACGCCGCGCTCGAGATCGTCGAACTGGTCGAGGAGACCGGGACGAAGCTGGGCGTCACGATGAGCCACCGGTTTCGACAGGATATCACGACCCTCCGCCGCCGAATACGATCGGGCGACTACGGTCCCGTCGACTACCTGTACGGCCGGTATGCCGTCAACGCTCGGTCGCGCGGGAGCTGGGCCGGCGAACGGCTCTACGACCTCGAGGAGCACCCGCTGCTGATCGACGGCGCGATCCACCACCTCGACCTGCTGGCCGACATGGCCGGCGAGCGCGTCGAGACGGTGTTCTGTCGGTCGTGGAACCCGTCGTACTCCGATTTCGCGGACGACCCGAACGCGGTCGTGCAACTGGGCATGGAAAACGGGGCGACGATCGTCTACGAGGGGCTGAACACGGCCGCGGCCAGTTTCAACGGCTGGTGGGCGGAGCACGTGCGGGCCAACTGTAAAGAGGCCTCGCTCCTCCTCGACGGCGGCGACCTCCGGCGGTTTCCGTACGAGCGCGCCGCGGAGGGCTGTCTCGGCCACACCTCTCTCGAGGCCGGCGAGTCGGTCCCCCTCGAGAGCCGGGAGAAGTGGGGGAACGCGTGGCTCATCGAACGGTTCGCCGAGTGGTGTGCGGGCGGGGAACCGATGGAGACGAACGCCCGCGCGAACCTCCGATCGATGGCGATCGTCTTCGCGGCGATCGAGAGCGCCGAAACCGGCGAGGCGGTTCGGGTCCAGGAGTATCTGAACGAGTGGATCGATCCCGGATCGCCGCTCGCGAACCGCCGCTAACACCGCCTGTTTGGACTCGAAACTCGATTTCGAGCGAAAAAACGGCACGAGAGACGCCCGCCGGGCGAGAGCGGTCTCTCCCTTGCGTCAGTCGTCTGCCGGTACCGCCTCGATCGGACCGAGCGGCCCGCTGTGCAGTCCGCCGCCGCCACCGCCGTCGTACACCCGGATCGCGATCACGTTCTCGCCGCCGAATTCGACGGTCGACGGCTCGACGGCGTACCGTCGGGATTCGCTCCACGCGGTCTCGTACCCGTTCTCGGGGAACGTCCCGGTCTGGCCGATCTTCTCGCCGTTTAGGAACGTCTCGTCGACGTCGTCGATCGCGCCGACCGGGATCTCGAGGGCGTAGCCGGCCCAGCTCTCGGGGATCTCGATCGACCGCCGGTACCAGCCGAAGACGTCGTTCTCGGTGTAATCGGAGTGATCCTCCCAGTTCGCCGGCACCTCGACGACCTCCCAGTCGCCGTCGTCGTACGCCGGCTCGGCCCACGCGGGGTCGTCACCCTCGCGGAACCGCCACTCGCCCTCGAGCGAGAGCCGGGGGACGGTAAACAGGAGCGGCTGTTCGTCGCCGACGCTCACCTCGAGCACGCCGGTCTCGGGCGCGTCGTACTCGAACGAGACCGACGTCTTCTCGCCGGGTTCGAGGTCGACCGTTCGGCTCGAGGTGACCTCACCATTGACGGTCAGGGGAACGTCGATTCGTTCCGGCTCCGCGCCCGCGTTCCTGACGACCGCCGAGGCGGTGATCGTCCCGTCCGCTTCGTCGAACTCGGCCTCGAAGTCGCCGATCGGATTCGTCGAGGCGAACGCGTACGGGAGGCGACGGCGGGAGAGGGCCATCGGCGACGGCTCGTCTCCCGTTCGAGGGCGAAAGCCGACGACGAACTCGAAGGGGCCGTCGGGGACGACGCGGTGCTCCGAGCGCGCCTGCACCGGGGTGCCGCCGACGCCGGTCACGGCGTGGTCGACGGTGAACAGAACGCCGTCGCGCTCCTCGAGTTGGTACTCGAACAGCGCCCGGTCGAGGTTCGCCACGTCGTGGGCGCTGACGTTAATGTCGGGGTGGCCGAACGCGGCGAGTTCGGCGTCGTCGGACGCCGCGAGCGTCGCCCACCTGACGTCCGTCTTGTTGCCGTACTCCTGCGGGCGGACGTAGGGGACGTACTGCTCGGCGACGGGGCCGGCGTAGGTGTCGATCTTCGTACCGTTGTTGCGGTCCGGATAGGTCTCCACGGGCCCGTTCCCGTGCCACGACAGCTCCGCGAACTCGTCGGGCACCTCGAGTTGGACGCCGACGCGCGGAAGCCAGTTGGTGACTCCCCTCCTGACGGCGTCGTTGGGCACCGCGCGTACGCCGAGCAGGACGTCGCCCGTCCCGAAGACGTGATAGAGGTACGTGGTCTCGAAGGCGGCGTCGACGTCCGGCGCGGACGCCAGCGTCTCGATCTCGACGCGGGTCACGCCGTCCGCGACGTCGTCGACCTCGAACGACTCGACCTCGTGTTCGAGGCGGTCGAGGCCGAGCTCGTACCACTCATCGGCCTCCGCCGCCCCCCAGTCGACCACCTCGTTCGAGATGGGCGTCCGCCAGACGTTCAACAGCGGACCGCGCGCGAGGAACTCGCGGCCGTCCGCCTCCAGGGAACTGAGCGTCCCGAGGTCGGCGTCGAAGGTGTACTCGAAGTCCGGTCCGTCGATCGTCGTCTGCTCGTTGTTCGTCATGGGTGTCTCCGCGTGGGTGGTGTGGGTGCGTTCGACGTCGCTGTCCGTCGATCCGTTCGGTGTCGATCCGACGGCCGCTGGAGCGCGAACCGTCGGCGTCGTCGCCCGGATCCGATCATCGGCTCACCGAGGTGTCGGGCATCGAGTCGATCGACTCGAGCGGCGCTCGCGGGACGTCGAAGGGCACCTCGAACTGCTCGAAGGCCACCTCGTGGCCGGCGTCGGCCCACCACGCGTCCTCGGCGAGCGCGACGCCGATCGTCAGCCAGTACTCCGCTCCCGGCTCGAGATCGGGTTCGTCGAACGGGACGGTCGCCTCCCGAGTTTCCCCGGGACCGGCCTCGAGCGCGAGCGTCCCGTCTTGTAACACCGTCTCGCCGTCGGTCAGTCGCCAGGTCGTCTCGAACTCGTCGAGGTCGGTGAAGTGGAATCGATTGTGGACTTCGACGTCGCCCGCGACCGCATCGACCGGGTCGATGCCGACGGGCTGGTGAGCCTTCTTCAGTTCCCAGATCTCGGGTTGCGGCGTGCGGTCGGCGAAGATCGTTCCGTTGATGCAGAAGGGGCTCACGCCGTACGAGCGGAACGTCCCCTCGTCGCGGAACTCCTCGAAGGCGAGGCGGAGGATCGCGTCGTCGGCCGCGCCGCGGTCGGCCTCGAGTTCGTCCGTCGAGAGCGCCCGGTCGTAGATGCGGACCGAGTCGAAGACGGCGTTCGACAGCCAGCCTTCGTGCCCGTCGGTATGTAGTTCCGCATTTCGCCCGATATTGACGGGCTGGCGGGCGTGGCCGATGGTGCCGTCGTGCTCGGTCGTCCCGAGCAGGTTGCCGTCGACGTACAGTTGCAGTTCGGAACCGGTGTGCACGCCCGCGACGTGGTGCCAAGAACCCGTCCAGTCGTCCGGCACCGACGCGCTGACGGCGACCCACTCCTCGTCGGGGTCGTAGACGAACCACTCTATGGTCTCTTCGTCGGCCATCTGGAGGGCGTACTGGGTGTCGCCTTTCGTGACGTACGGGTCCGCGCCGGTCCACGGCTCCCGGGGCTTGACGACGGCCTCCACCGTGAGCCCCGGTTCGGTGACGTCGAGGCTCGGGTCGCGATAGAGTTCCACCCAGTCGTCGAGTCCGGATAGGGCGAGCGCGCTCCCGCGGTCGGTGTCGACGACCGAGGGGTTGCCGTGGAGCGCCCCGTCGTTCCCGTTCCCGCTCTCGTCGGGGGTGATCGTCAGGTCCTCGTACAGCGTCTGATCGACCCAGTCCCAGACGAACCCGCCCTGAAGCTGGTCGTACTCGTTGATCGCCTCCCAGAACGGCTCCACGAGTCCGAGGCTGTTGCCCATCGCGTGGCTGTACTCACCCATGATGACCGGCCGCTCTTCGTCCTCGTCGTGTGCGAAGCCCTCGAGTTCGTCGGGACTCACGTACCGCGGGCCGATGATCGGCGCGAACGGCGCGACGCCGCCGTTGTTCGCCTGGTGGTAGAGAAAGCGCGTGTCGTCGACGTCGGTCGCGTACTCGGCCATCTCGAAGTGTGCCGGGCCCAGTCCGGCCTCGTTGCCGGTGCTCCACGTGAAGATCGACGGGTGGTTCTTGTCGCGCTGGACCATCCGGCGAAACCGGTCCATGAACGACGGGTCGAACTCGGGGTGTTCGTTGACGAGTTCCTCGTTCTGGTGGGTCTCGGCGTTCACCTCGTCTTGCACGTAGAAGCCGTACTCGTCGGCCAGCGCGGCGAACCGGGGATCGTTCGGATAGTGGGAGGTCCGAATCGCGTTGACGTTGAACCGCTTCATCACCTCGAGATCCTCGCGAATGCGTTCCGTCGTCATCGTCCGGCCGCGCACGGGGTCGTGTTCGTGGCGGTTGACGCCCCTGAACTCGACGGGTTCGCCGTTGACGCGGACCTGCCCGTCGATGATCTCGTACTCGCGAAAGCCCACACGTTCGAGCTGGGCCTCGATCGGTCGGTTCGAGCCGGCCGGGACGAGTTCGAACCCGAGTCGATACAGGTTGGGATGCTCCGCGGACCACTTAGAGGGGTTCGCGACGTCCGTCTCGAGGGCGACACCGACGCTCTCGCCGGCGGGGACGTCGACGTCCTCCTCGACCGTCGTCACGCACTCGTCGTCCGGATCGAACAGATGCGCGCGGAGTGTGTACGAGTCGGGCTTCTTCGACTTCGGAGCGTCGTTCTTTGATGGATCCGAGAGATCGGCGACTTCGGCGTCCACCGAGAGCGTCGCGTCCTCGTAGTTCTCGTCTAGGTCGGTGCGGACGACGTAGTCGCGGAGGTGGACCTCCGGCGTCGAGTACAGGTACGCGTCCCGGTAGATGCCCGCAAAGTGCCACATGTCCTGGTTCTCGAGGTACGTGCCGTCGGACCACCGGTACACCTGCACGGCGATTTCGTTCTTGCCGGGCGTTACGGCCTCCGTGACGTCAAACTCGGCCGGCGTCATCGAACCCTGATCGTAGCCGACGTACTGACCGTTCACCCAGACGAAGGCCGCGGACTTGATCCCCTCGAACCGGAGGAACGTCCGCCGGTCCTTCGTCCAGTTCCCCGGCACCGTGAACGTCCGACGGTACGTCCCGACCGGGTTGATCGTGTCGGGGACCGCTGGCGGATCGTACGGATACATCGGCACCGGCACGTTCCGGTACATGGCGTGTCCGTAGCCCTCGGTCTGCCAGACCGACGGGACGTCGATCGTCTCCCAGTCGTCGACTGCGTCGAAGTCGTCCGGCGCGCCGTCGGGCGTGAGCGACCAGTCGAAGTCCCACTCGCCGTCAAGCGATCGGACGAACGGCGAGCGGTCCCGCCGATCGCACGGGGGTTCGCCGGGTCGATCCTGACCGAGCGCCGCGTCGACGGAGGGGTACGGGATCGTCGGGACGTGCGGCTCGGTCTGGTTCTCCCCGACCATCGACGGGTTCTCGAGGTACGCCTCGAGATCGATGTCGCTCGGCGATCGATCGGGGTCCGGATCGGCCGGTCGCGTCCCGGACGCGAGTCCGGGAAGGAGGGCGATGCTTCCCGAGGCCAGCAACACGTTTCGTCGGGAGACGGGGGCTCTACCGTCGGCTGCGCTCCGCTGTGAGTCGGGTCGTTCGTGTCCCATGCTACTGACACTCAACAGTAAACGATATAATAAGTGTTAGTATTCTACGGATCTATCCCGGCCGCGACGGAACGTTCGACGTTTACGAGGACGCTGGCAACGGCTACACCTCTGAGGACGACGAGTACGCGGTGACGACCCTCGAACGGGACGAGACGGCGGCCGAACTGGCAATCGACGAACGCGATGAGACGTTCCCTGAACCGGATCTCGTGCTCGTCGGGAACGGGGAAGCTATCGACGACGGTGGCCGCGTCGTCCAGCGGCAGGACACAGTGTCGATCGAGATGGATAACTGCATGTCGTTCAAGCGTGTCTGTTACCCCTGGCAGTGTTCACCGGCTTGCTCGAGAGTGAGAGCGATCGGGATGAGTAGCGTAACAAAGTACTATGGCAAGTCCGGACGTAGGGTTGAGCATGGCGACAGACAGTACAATGCGAGCGATACAAATCCCGGACGCTGGAGACGCGTTCGAGTCGGTCGAATTACCGATCCCTGAGCCGGATCCTGATGAGGTTAGAATCGCGGTCGAAGCGTGTGGCGTCTGTCACAGCGACGTGTACGTCCGTGAGGGTATCTACCCTGGCATCGAATACCCGCGAATCCCAGGTCACGAGATCGCTGGCCGGATCGACGCCGTCGGCGATCAGGTCGAAGAGTGGTCAGTAGATGACCGCGTCGGCGTCGGTTGGCACGGCGGTCACTGTTTCACCTGTGACCCTTGTCGACGTGGTGACTTCCAAGGCTGTGAGAATGGCGAGATTACGGGACTGACGTTCGACGGTGGCTATGCGGAGTACGCAACCGTCCCAGCAGAAGCGGTCGGCCGGATCCCCGACGCGTTGGATGCAGTCGACGCTGCTCCGCTACTATGTGCCGGAATCACGACGTTCAACGCGCTTCGCCATGCCGACGCCGATCCGGGAGACCTCGTCGCAGTACAGGGAATTGGTGGTCTCGGCCACCTCGGAATCCAGTACTCCCACGAGATGGGGTTCGAGACGGTTGCACTCTCCCACTCGGCCGACAAGGAGGAACTGGCGATTGAACTCGGTGCAGACCACTTCGTGGACACGAGCAAGACCGACGCGAGCGAGGCGCTCCAGTCGATGGGCGGCGCCCAACTCGTACTGGCCACTGCACCCGTGGCGGACGCCATCGCCGATGCAGCGGGTAGCGTCGGCCGCGGCGGCTCAGTCGTCGCTGTCGGGATCCCGGGTGAAGCAGTGCCCGTGGATATCCAACACCTCGTCGGGACTCGTGGCTCGGTCGCCGGATGGGCCTCCGGCCACGCGAAAGATTGGGAGGATACCTTGGAATTCAGCGCACTTCGGGATGTGACGCCGATCCTCGAGACGTTCCCGCTCTCAGAGGCAGAAGACGCCTACGACCGGATGCTGGCAAATGACGCCCGATTCCGGATCGTCCTTGAGCCCTGATTCAAAGGTCACCTATGTCTTTTTGACATAGCGATATCCATGGATGATTTCTATAGTTATATACCTTATTAAGAAAAACTTATTACAGTATAGATATTATTCTAGCACTTAGCTGGAGTGAACTCTATTTTTCCATCGATAAGTGAAATATTTAGGGTATCAACTGGTTCACCCGGCCCTGTACAATCAGGATGGAATTGGTACTCCCCTGTTCGGTTATCATCAGTATTCACAGAGTAAGTACAGGTTTGCGCTTCAAATAATGGTAATTCCTCTAGTTCGGATCCTTTCTCAACCATATATGTTTCAGAGTGGATCTGTTCGCTATTATCTGAAGTAATGGTAACGTCCATCCGTCTATCTTCTATCTCCGTATTGACAATCCGGAATCCTGACTTTGGATTATTGAAACTTATACATCCAGATAAGGATATCAAACCGGTACACCAGCCTTTTCTTATTAGAGGACGTCTTGAAATCATGTTCGACAAAATATGTTGTGGATCTAATACTAATAAATCTACTGGTAATAAGAAAAGAAGACTGAACTAGACATCTACCGAAAGCAGGTCAAGCATTCCACTGTGGGGATTGTTTCAACCAATTACAACAACTCGATGACTGCGGACTAGTGGCATACGAGGAAGTAACTCTCTCAATAAAGGGCCGTGATCGGGCGGACGAACTAGACAACTTCTACGTAGCGTTGTCGTGGTTCTTTCAGAACATACTGGATCTGGAAATATATAAGTTGTACCGATAGAACTGACTGGTATCAGCAACCCGGCCGTGGCTAGTCAACGCCCAACCATGCTCCCCGATGAGTGAAACGCCAAGAGTGATATTTCTAAAATATTCAATCTAGGTATTAACATATGAAAATAAGGCACGCATCAAATGTATCCTCCGAGATTGTGGGGTTTTCAGCCATTCTGATTTCATATAGCCGTATACGCTTTATCTATTTCTACACTCGATTTGGCCGAACATCGCTTATCTCGGTTGTCTCACTGCGACAACTGTATGAGCAGTAGTTTTATACTACTGTCACGAATAGCGAACCGTACGAATATGGCGATCGTAGCACGCAGTCGGTTCGGAGCGGTCGGCCTTCTCGGCCGGGTGGGACGATGACGCAGAAAGAACGGATCGACTGGTCGCGAATGACGCTCGACGAACTCCGGTCGTTCTGGAACGCCCGCGTCGAACCCGATCTCGCCCGCGACGGGCTCGATCTCGATCGACGGCCGACCTACCAGGAGGTCGCGGACGCGGGGTACTCCGGAATCGCCTATCCGCTGCGCGAACACCACGGGCTGACGCTCGCCCAATTCCTCGCCACCGTGGGCTACGACGATCCCGAGGATGACGAGGAGTACCCTTGGGGGATCGACGACGAAACCGCCGTTCGCGAACTCGAACTGTACCTCGAGACGTACCTCCGTCGGCAGGGCCGCGCCGACAGCACGATCGCCTCGAAGCGCGCGCGTCTCGCTCGGTACGTCCGCACCTACGCCGACAGGTACGGAAGCGCCGATATCGTCGATCGCATCCGCGTCGGCGACGTCCCGAGCCGTGACGAAAAGCAACGCGTCCGGGCGGTGTTCGACACCTTCGACGACGACCTCGAGAGCGCGGAGTCGAAGTACAAACACCTCACCGACGTGCGGCTGTTCTACGAGTGGCTCGAGCGCGATCGGGACGCCGCGTACAATCCGGCGGTCGGCGCCCCGCAGGAACAGAAATGGAGCGACGACACGCCCGCCGCCGCCGATCGCGACCCGCCCGCGCTCGAGGCCGATCACGTCCGATCGCTCGTCGGGGCCTGCGAGTCGCTGTCCGATCGCCTGCTCGTCGTCGCGACGTGCGCGTGGGGGTTGCGCCGCGGCGAGGTCGCGGCGCTCTCGATCGATCAGTTCCGTCCGAAGACCGACGACGACCGGTTTGATCCCGATGCGGGGGATCCGATGATCGTCTTCGAGGCGCGAAAGAACGGTCCCGGACGCGTGTCGGTCCAGTACGGCCTGGAGACGCTGGCGGATCGGCGGGCGCAACTCGCCGATCGGGACGGGTGGAATGGCCACCTGTTTCCGTCGACGGCCGCGGAGAGCGGCCACGTGGATCCGGATACGATCACCGCCCGGTTCAAGCGACTCGCCGATCGGGCCGGCGTCGTCGTCCGCGGCGAGACGCCGACGCCCCAGTACGGCCGGCGATTCTGGTACCGGACCTACGCCGACGCGGTCGAACGCCTCTCCGAGCAGATCGAGGCGATCGCCGACGAACAGGGGAGTACCGATCCGAGCGTCGTAGTCGAGAACTATCTCGGCGAGGAGGAAGCCCGCCGACGCCGCCGGAAGCTCATGCGCGATCGGCTCGCGGAGGCGTTCGGGGACGAAGATCGTTCTCGACGGAGCGCGTGAACAATTCGGAAACCGGATTCGCCGCAGTGGTTTACCCACAGTGTAAACTATGTGCTGTAGTGGACGTATAGCGTAAACCGCGATGGAAGAACGATCTCTGGCGGCGAGCTCGACGATCCCGGACGACCTCACCGAACAGGCCGCGGATGATCACGACATCGACGGGTACATGCTCGCTACCGAGCTGATCACGATCGACGACGATCTCGTCGAGAACGCCGACGCCATCGATGGTGACTACGAAAGCGAACTCGAGATCGATCCGATTATCGCCGCTGTCGGCCATTTCACCGCGATCTACGTGTTCCCGGAGCAGTGGGATACGATCCAGGACCGGCACGATCTCGCCGATTCGGTGAAACACGCGGCGATGCAAGCCCACAAAGAATACGCGCGGCGAATGGGTGCGAACGAACAGTATCTCAAACGATACGAGGCGCTCGTGCTCCCGTCCCCGGTCGTCACGGAGTTCGTCGACGCCGGCCTGTCTCGAAGGCAAGCAGAGGTCCAAGCGCTCCGGATCCACGGATCTACTCACGAGACGATAAGTGACGAACTGCGGATGTCGGTGGGAACCGTCAAGAGCCACTGCCACCGTATCGACGAGAAGATCCGGCAGGCAGAGAAATTGGTGCGACTTACTGCCGACTGATTCGTGCGCTAATTCTCGCGAATCCGATCGAACACGGTCCGTACTCGCCGCTACTCGAGCGCGATTCGCCGGACGGTGAGTCCTTACGTCGAAACAGTCTCACCAGCCATAAACCACAAATCGATATACGAATCCTGGATCGACGCCAGGCCTGAGACTCAAGAACCCGATCGCGTTCGCGAGCCGAAACCGAATCGTCGACGATCGAGGCGTAAGCGGCCATACTGTACGTTTTCCGCGTCGAAACGGGCAACCGATCGTTGACGGGTGCTGAGCGGTCGCGCGCACGGAGGCGATCGTTCACCGTTTGCTCGGGTTTACACACGTATGATCGTAACGAGTAGTAAACCGAGGGTCGTTTCGAAGACCGAAACGCAATGGACATGTCGCGCACCGCGAGCGGCTGTTCGCGGACGAGTGTCGCGGGAGCGGTTTCACGCTCACGGTCCGGGAGCGCGCCGCGACCGACTTCGTTAAACTGTCCGAGTTCCGGCGAAAGCGAGCGAACGGATCGCCTCGGCGACGTCTTGGTCGCCCCGGAGGTCGTCGTCCGGATCGATCCCGACGCGGCGGCGCTCTCGGCGGCGGAACTGGCTGCGGCGCTTCGGTCGGAGGCGCCGCGGGTGTTCGTCGGCGCGGACCGGCTGGACGAGGACGTCGTGACGATCAATCCGATGTGTCTCGAGGAGGCCGAACGCGAGCACGTCGTCGATCGATTCCGGGCGCATCTGGAGCGGGCGGCGTGACGCACGGTAGTGCCGGAGCGAGATCGAACCGACCGCGCTTCGTCGAGAGCGCGACGGACCGTCGTGCGATGCGACCGCGGCCCAAAGAATAAAATATTCGCGATCGGAACTCTCACCCGATGCTCGAAAAAGGAACGAGTTACTTCAGCGTCAGGGATCCCGAACACGCCGAGTCGGACCTCGATCGGTTTCGCGAGAGCGGGCTGAACGCCGTCCTCCACACGTTCAGTGAGCGCGATCGGGAGTACTACGCCGATACGATGGAGAAAATCGTCGCGGCGAGTCACGATCGGGACTTTACGGTGTACGTCAACCCGTGGGCGGTCGGCCGCGTCTTTGGCGGCGAAGCGTTCTCCGAGTTCATCGGTCGCAACCTCGACTCCTGTCAGGTCCTCTCGACCGGCGACAGGGTGGCCGCGGCGTGTTTCAACGATCCGACGTTCAGGGAGTACGTGCGCGGCTGGACCGCGGACGCCGCGGCCATCGGCGCCGACGTGCTCTTCTGGGACGAGCCACACTGGTACATCCCGGAGTGGTTCGACGACGAGGTCCCCGAGGGTGCCTGGACGTGTCGGTGCGAGACGTGCCAGTCGCTGTACGAAGAGCGGTACGGAGAGCGGATGCCGGCAACGCAAACGGATCGGATCGACGAGTTCCGCGAGGAGTCGCTGCTGTCGTTTCTCGACGAAATGATGGCACTCGCCGCCGAGAACGGGTGCGAGAACGCGGTCTGTCTCCTCCCGAGCGAGGACGCCGATCACGGCCTCAGCGATTGGGAGCGACTCGCCGCGTCGGATCACCTCGACGTTCTCGTGACCGACCCGTATTGGGACGTCTTCGACGAGGAGAGTCCGGAGTTCGTCTCCTACTTCACCGACACCGTCGTCTCGCTGGCCGACGAGTACGACCTCGAGAGCCAGATCTGGATCCAGGGATTCCGACTCGACGACGACTCCGACACGATCGACGATGTCCGAGCGGCGACGCGAGCAGCGATCGACGGCGGCGTCGACAGCGTCTTCATGTGGGGCTACGACGCCTGCCGGTCGATCTCCGACATCGCCTGCGACGATCCCGACGCGGTCTGGAACGCCTATCTCGACGAGTTACCGTCGTAGGGTGGACGCCGCCGACGATCGCGTCGGAGCCGATCCGTAACCGTCGGTTCGTCGGGGACGTGCGGTTGAACGGCGGAATCTCGTCGGCTCGGAGTCGGATCGCCGAGAGGGCCGAATCGGCGAGGAGTCGAATTTCGAGCGGTGCTACCCGGAAGTGAAGGGGCTGAAGTTTTCGGAGAACTCGAACGGCTCCTGGTCGATCCCGCTGTGTTCCGAATCCAGCCCATCGCCCGGGTTGTCGCGTTCGATCGACCAGAACGACAGGAGTCCGATGTCGTGCTCCTCGGCGTAGGAGCGGACCTCGGCGGCGTCGTCGGGATAGAACGGACCGCCGGAGTTCTGGACGCCGATCATCGGCGTGATGCCGATCATGTCGTACAGTTCGTCGTCCGATCTGTCGGGATACCACTCCTGGAGCTGGTCGCGTGCGCCCTCGGCGCACTGGATGCAGTTCTCGGCGCTGGTTCGCACCCAGCCCCAGTTCATCGTCATCAGGTTGACGTAGCCGACGTCGACGCCGTTGTCGATCGCGTTCGTGACGATCTCCGTATCCACGATGCCGTCGACGTTCGTTCGGACGGTGTAGCCGACGTGGACCTCCGGCCGGCGATCCTGCAGGATCGCCAGCGCCTCGTTTCGCAGGTCGACGACGCTCATCTGGGGAGCCTCGTCGTCGATGTCGAGGTACGGACAGTCGTACTCGTCGACGATGAACTCGAAGGTGTCGGCGAGTTCGTGCGGATCGTCGTAATCCGATGCGAGGTAGTTGCCAGTCGCACCGCCGAAGGAGAGGACGACCTGTCCACCCTGGGCCTGCAGGTCGCGGATCTCGTCGTCGAACTGGCTCTCGCCGACGACGTGTGCTGGATCGCCGTCCCAAGCCGGCGTTCCGTCGCCGGTGCCGAGGACGAACGCCAGGTGGAAATAGTCCGTCCCGGCGGAATCGGCCCACTCGACCAGCGAGGTGTCGGGATCCGTCGTCAGGTGGTGGTACGGGGCGAACACCCGCTCCGGAAGCGCCCCCGGATCGACCGGCGGAGCGTCGTCCACGGCGACGTCGATCGTGTTGGCGGCGGTATCGGTCTCGCCGTCGACGTCGGTGACGGTGAGTTCGATCTCATACGCGCCTTCGTCGGCGTACGCGTGGGTGACGACCCGCCCCGCGATCTCGGTTCCGTCGCCGAGGTCCCAGGCGTAGCCGTCGATCTCGCCGTCCGACCCGGCGGCGTCGAAGGTGACCTCCTCGCCGGGCTCTGGTGATTGCGGCGCGACGGAAAAGGACGCGGTCGGTCCCTCGGGCGGCTCCGGATCGGGGTCGCCGCCGTCCTCGACTTCCTTCCAGGGGCCCCACTCGCCGCCGGTGCCGGGTTCGTTGCCTCTGGTCCACCACTGGGCCTCCCAGACGACGCCGTCGTGGACGACCCGGTCGCCCTCCGTGTAGGCGACGTCGGGGTCCCACTCGGGATAGTCGGGGTCGCCCGGATCTCCGGGGTCACCGGGATCGCCCGGATCGGAGCCGGCGATCTGTCCGAAGGCGTCCGAGAACTCGTAGGATTCCATGTCCGAGATGCCGCTGTGGCCCGGCGAGACTTCCCCGTCGGGGCCCGGATGGTCGCGGTTGATCGACCAGCCCGTCAGTCCGGCGAGGTTCCGATCGACGGCCCACTCGGCGAGGGTCTGCGCCTCGTCCGGGTAGAAGAAGTCGGCGCCGGCGTTCCGGTTTTGCTTGCCGAACATCGGACAGATCGAGAGCATCCCCCAGATTTCGGCGTCGGTCGCGCCGGGGTACAGGCCCCTGAGCCAGCCGTGGGTGCTCTCCATCGAGCCGATGATCCGCTCGGCCGTGGTCGGCTGGAAGTCCATCACCATCGGATTGACGTAGGTGATGTCGATCCCCCGCTGGACGGCGTCCTCGACCATGTCGACCGCCGGGACGTACGAGGTGTTCGCGACGCCGCTCGGATTCGCGGGCACGGTGTAGGAGATCCTGAGGTCGGGGCGCTCGTTCTGGAGCGCCGCCAGCGCCTCGTTTCGCATGAACGGATCGTTCTGGCTCGCCTCGTCGTCGATGTCGACCCAGTCGAAGCCGTATGTGTCGAGCAACTCCTCGTAGGACGCCTTGAGCGCCGCGGCGCTGTCGGCGTAGGCCGACATCGTCGGCGTGTCCCAGCCGCCGACGGACGGCACCGGGGTGACCCCGATGCTGCGCAGGTCGTCGACGAGACCGGCTTTCGATCCGATCGCGCCGCCGTCGGTCCACTGCGCGGAGCCGTCGTTGGTGCCCTCGATGAACGCGAGCTTGAGGTGGCTGAGCGAGGCGTTCTGGGCTTCCGCGATGGGATCGCTCATCCCCAGCAGATGGTAGGGGGCGTAGATGCCGTCGGTCGCGGTCGGTTCGTAGTCGTCTGCCGCTGTCGCGGACGCGAGACCGGTCAGTCCCGCGGCCGTTGCGATACCTGTCGTGCGAAGTACGGAACGTCGTGTTCGTTTCATCGGTGTGTCGTGACTTCTCGTTTCGTCTGCGGTTCTCGATCGGTCCGCTCCGGTTCCGATCGGGTCGATTCGTCTCGGCGATCGCGTCTCATATCGTTCCGAGGACCGTATCCAGCAGCGACTCGTTCCAGTCCTGGGAGAGTTCCCAGAACATCACGCCCTGCATGCCGCGCTCCTTGGCGAACGCGACTTTCGCCTCGATGGCGGCCTCGTCGTCGTAGCTGATGAAGATCCCCTCGTCCTCGTTGACGAGGTAGGGGACCTCGCCCATCTCGTGGCGATCGACCGCCCAGGCATCGTCGTCGCGCAGGTTCTCCTCGATGTCGCCGAAGTCGAAGGCGCCGGTCGGGTCCTCGCCGTCTTCGAGGAGGTGGTGCCAGGTCCCCTCGGGCAGGCCGCTGTAGTTCCCGCCGAGTTCGGGCGGGCTCTGCCACTCGCTGACGGCGAACCCGCGGCCGTAGAAGGGCATTCCGAGCACGAGTTCGTCGTACTCGGCGGGGTCGGCGGGCGGGTACTCCCACTGGCCGGGCCAGTAGCCCTCCTCGCCGTGATCGCCGGCCCACAGCTCGTCGACGGCGTACTCGGCCCAGTACTGCTCGCCGTCCGGGTAGACGTCGCGATCGTTCGTCGGGTGCGCGTCGGGCCCGTACAGCGGGGCGTTCAGCCCGATCGTGCTCATCCATTCGCCGGTGAAGTCGTAGGCCATGACGTACACCGAGTCACAGAGCTCCCCGATCCGATCGTGGCGGAGGCCGCCGGCGTTCCAGTCGGAGCCGCCGTTGGCGACCGACAGGTAGTAGTGCTGTCCGTCCTCGGCGGCCGCGTCGTCGAGGGCCGCGCGCAGCTCCTCGAGCAACAGGACGTGGTTCTCGTAGTCGTCGCTGTTGCCACACTGGCACTCGCCCTGCTGGGGACCGGGGTGTTCCCAGTCGATGTCGACGCCGTCGAAGTTGTACTCGCGCATCAACTCGACGCAGTTCTGGGCGAACGTCTCGCGCAGCGCCGGATCGGCGGCGACGACGTGGAAGTTCTCCGACATCGTCCAGCCGCCGATCGAGAGGTGGAGTCGGCAGTCGACCTCGTCGGCCAGCGCCGCGAACTCCTCTAGGTTCTCCT